>KL571375.1:730-5371 GCA_000715855.1 Actinoplanes liguriensis | reverse complement strand
CGATCGTCGGGGTCGGCGGGATCATGTCGGCCGACGACGCCTCCCGGCTGCTGGACGCCGGCGCCACGCTGGTCCAGCTCTACTCCGGGTTCATCTACAAGGGCCCGGATCTGGTCAGGGCGGTCGCGCAGGGCGCACGCCCGGCTCGGGCGCACACGGCGCGATGACCCCGGCCGGGCGCGAGGAACTGATTGCGCTCGACCGGGCGCACGTCTGGCACCCGTACGGCCCGATGCCCGGCCGCAGCGACCCCTACCTGGTGGAGAGCGCGGCCGGGGTCCGGCTGCGGCTGGCCGACGGGCGGGAGCTGGTGGACGGCATGTCGTCCTGGTGGGCGGCGGTGCACGGCTACCGGCACCCGGTGCTCGACGCGGCGCTGGCCGACCAGGCCGGCCGGATGAGCCACGTGATGTTCGGCGGGCTCACCCACGAGCCGGCGATCACCCTGGCCCGCACGCTCGTCGAGATCACCCCGCCCGGCCTGGAGCACGTCTTCCTGTGCGACTCCGGCTCGATCGGCGTCGAGGTGGCGATCAAGATGGCGTTGCAGGCGCAGCGGGCGCTGGGCCGGCCCGGGCGGCAGAAGCTGGCGACCTGGCGTGGCGGGTATCACGGGGACACGTTCCACCCGATGAGCGTCTGCGACCCCGAGGGTGGGATGCACTCGCTCTGGACCGGGGTCCTGCCCCGGCAGATCTTCGCCGGGCCACCACCGGCCGAGTTCGACCAGGGTTACGCCGATTCCCTGAAGAGCCTGATCGCGGCGTACGCCGATGACGTCGCCGCCGTGATCATCGAGCCGGTGGTCCAGGGGGCCGGCGGGATGCGCTTCCACCACCCGGAGTACCTGCGGGTGCTGCGTGAGGTGACCGCCGAGCACGGCATCTTCCTGATCTTCGACGAGATCGCCACCGGCTTCGGGCGCACCGGTCGCCTCTTCGCGGCCGAACACGCCGGCGTGAGCCCGGACATCCTGTGCCTGGGCAAGGCGCTCACCGGTGGCTACCTGACGCTCGCCGCCACGCTGTGCACGCCCGAGGTGGCCGCGGCGATCTCGGCGGGTGAGGGCGGGGGCCTGGCGCACGGGCCGACCTTCATGGGCAATCCGCTCGCGTGCGCGGTCGCGAACGCCTCCCTGGGGCTGCTTTCCGGCGGTGGGTGGGCGGATCGCGTACGGATGATCGAAATCGGTCTTAAAAGCGGTCTGGAGCCGCTTCGCGGGGCTCCGGGCGTCGCTGATGTCCGCGTCCTGGGCGCCATCGGCGTCGTCCAGCTCGACCACGACGTCGACATGCCGCACGCCACGGCCGCCGCGGTGGCCGAGGGCGTCTGGCTGCGGCCGTTCCGGGACCTGATCTACACCATGCCGCCCTATGTGACCGACGAGACGGACGTGGCCCGCATTACCGCGGGAATCGCCGCCGCGGTGGCGGCCAGCTGACACGGAAGAGGTATTCGCGACATGGAGACGTTCGGCGAACGACTGCACGCGGCTATGGATCAACGGGGACCGCTGTGCGTCGGCATCGATCCGCACGCGGGTCTGCTCGCCCGGTGGGGCCTTACCGACGATGTCGCCGGCCTGGAACGCTTCGCCCGTACGGTGGTCGAGGCGCTGGCCGATCGGGTGGCTGTTCTGAAGCCGCAGTCCGCGTTTTTTGAGAGATTTGGGTCACGTGGCGTCGCGATTCTTGAGTCAACTATCCGACAGTCTCGCGAGGCCGGGGCTCTGGTCCTGCTCGATGTGAAGCGAGGCGACATCGGCTCGACGATGGCCGCGTACGCCTCCGCGTATCTCGATCCGGCGAGCACTCTCCGCGCTGACGCGATTACTGTGAGTCCCTATCTCGGAGTCGGCTCGTTGCGGCCGGCATTCGATCTCGCGACCGAAACCGGGGCCGGAATTTTCGTTCTCGCACTGACTTCAAATCCGGAAGGCGCTTCCGTTCAGCATGCCGTCGGCCCTGGTGGGACGACCGTCGCGCAGACCGTGATCAACGAGATTTCCCAGCTCAACGCAGGTATGAGCCCGCTCGGAAGTTTCGGTCTGGTGGTCGGCGCGACGATCGGTGAGACCGGCCACGACCTCGCCGGCGTCAACGGCCCGCTGCTCGCTCCGGGCCTCGGAGCCCAGGGCGGGACGCCCGATGACCTGCGTTCCGTCTTCGGCGAAAGCCTGCACAACGTGTTGCCGTCGTACTCACGCGAAGTTCTCTCGGAAGGGCCGGAGATCAGCCGTTTGCGGGCCGCCGCGGACCGTGTTCTGGAAGACTGCCGAGCCGCGCTCGGGTGAAACAGCCTGCGTAACGGGCCGGGCGCCGGGGTACCCCCACGTTGCCGAACGCGCCGATGCCCGCTAGTTTTCCCGGCGCCGGGAACCACATGCCCCTTTGGTTCCCTGGCACACCACGTTTCACAGAAGCGCCGGTATTGAACTACCGCCGCGATAGGGACCTGAGGAGAACTGGTGCCGCTCCCGTCACTGAGCCCCGAGCAGCGCGCTGCCGCGCTGGAGAAGGCTGCGGAAGTTCGCAAGGCTCGGGCTGAGCTGAAGGAACAGCTCAAGTCCGGCAAGACCACCCTCGCCGCCGTGCTCGACCGCGCGGAGGGCGACGAGGTCGTCGGCAAGCTGAAGGTCTCGGCCGTGCTTCAGGCGCTGCCGGGCATCGGCAAGATCCGTGCGACCCAGATCATGGAGAAGCTGAAGATCGCCGAGAGCCGCCGGCTCCGGGGTCTCGGCGACCAGCAGCGTAAGGCCCTCCTGGGGGAGTTCGCTGCGAACTGACTCACCGGCTCGTGTAGTAATGAGCCGTGAGCATGGATGACGACGCGCGCCCGGCAGCCCGCCTCACCGTCCTTTCCGGCCCTTCCGGGGTCGGCAAGGACAGTGTGATCGAGCTGATCCGGGCGCGCTCGCCTTGGATCCGGTTGTCGGTGTCGGCCACGACACGTAAGAAACGCGACTATGAGACCGACGGCGAGCACTACCACTTCGTAACCCGGGCCCAGTTCCAGCGCCTGATCGATGGCGGACAGCTGCTGGAGTGGGCGGAATTCGCGGGCAACCTCTACGGGACGCCCCGCGCGCAGGTCGAGGGCTGGCTCCAACAGGGCCGGCCCGTTTTGTTGAAGATCGACCTGCAGGGCGCTCGTCAGGTGCGGGCCACCACGCCGGACGCCCAACTGGTCTTCCTCGCTCCACCGAGCAAGGAGGAGCTGCAGCGCCGGCTGATCGGCCGGGGCACCGACGACGAGGAGACGATCCGTCGTCGCCTCGCCCACGCGGACGAGGAGCTCGCCGCCGAGGCCGAGTTCGACTACACCGTCGTGAACGACTTCGTCGAACGAGCCGCCGATGAGCTGGTAGGCTTGCTCGGTTCGTCATATCTAGCGCCGGTGTCCGGCGTTGGACAAGCATCAGCTCACGAGCATTAAGGAATTCTGAAAAGTGGGAACTGTCGCGAACCCCGAGGGCATCACCAATCCGCCGATCGACGAGCTGCTGGACAAGACCTCGTCGAAGTACTCGCTGGTGATCTTCGCGGCCAAGCGCGCCCGCCAGGTCAACGCCTACTACAGCCAGCTCGGCGAGGGTCTGCTCGAGTATGTCGGGCCGCTGGTCGAGACCACCCCGCAGGAGAAGCCGCTCTCCATCGCGATGCGGGAGATCAACGCCGGCCTGCTGACGGCCGAGCCGACCGACCACCCGTAAGCGAAGCTTTGGGCGCCCTCTGTTCGCAAAAAGCGCGAACCGAGGGCGCTTCGCTTATTTGCCTGCCTGGGGGCCGAGCCCCCAGACCTCACGTAAGAGCAGCGGGTCCGGGCCGTGGGCCGCGCGCCGGACGTGAACCAGGAGTCGTCACGTGACCGAAGTGGTGCTGGGGGTGTGCGGGGGCATCGCCGCGTACAAGGCGTGTGAGCTGCTGCGCCTGTTCACGGAGTCCGGTCACGGGGTCCGCGTGGTGCCGACCGCCTCGGCGCTGCGGTTCGTCGGCGCGCCGACCTGGGCCGCGCTCTCCGGCCGCCCGGTCGCCACCGAGGTCTGGGACGACGCGCACGAGGTGCCGCACGTCCGGATCGGCCGGGCCGCCGAGCTGGTCGTGGTCGCTCCGGCCACCGCCGACATCCTCGCCCGGGCCGCCCACGGGATCGCCGACGACCTGCTCACGAACACGCTGCTGACCGCGACGTGCCCGGTCGTCTTCGCCCCGGCGATGCACTCCGAGATGTGGGAGAACCCGGCGACCCGGGCCAACGTGGCGACCCTGCGCTCGCGCGGCGCGATCGTCATCGAGCCCGCCGTGGGGCGGCTGACCGGCAAGGACACCGGCAAGGGCCGGCTTCCGGAGCCTTCGGCCATTTTCGAGTACGCCATGGCCGTACTCAGGAATGGCCTTAAAAAAGATCTCGAGGGCCGGCACGTGGTGGTGACCGCCGGCGGGACGCGTGAGCCGCTCGATCCGGTGCGCTTCCTGGGGAACCGCTCGTCCGGGAAGCAGGGCTACGCGCTGGCCCGTGCCGCGCTCGCCCGGGGCGCGAGGGTGACGCTCGTCTCGGCGAATGTGACTCTGCCCGACCCGGCCGGCGCCGATCTGATCCGCGTGGGAACCACCGAGGAGCTGCGCAAGGCCACGGTCGAGG
>KL571375.1:0-541 GCA_000715855.1 Actinoplanes liguriensis | reverse complement strand
CTCCCGCCGACTTCCGTCCCGCGACGGTCGCCGAGCAGAAGATCAAGAAGACCGACGACGGTACGCCGGCGCCGATCACCCTCGTCACGAACCCGGACATCGCCGCCGAGCTGGGCGCCGCGAAGCGTCCCGGGCAGGTGCTCGTGGCGTTCGCCGCGGAGACGCACGACGCTCTCGAACACGCCCGGGTGAAAATGGCCCGAAAGCGGGCAGACCTCATCGTGGTCAACGAGGTGGGCGTGGACCGCGTCTTCGGGCAGGACCGGAATACGGTCACTGTGCTGGGCGCGGACGGTCTCACCGAAGCCCTCGACGAACTCTCCAAAGACGATGTGTCGGGTAGGATCTTCGACCACGTCGTGGACCGCCTTCACGCCCAGGTCGGCCACGGTCGGTCGCTCTGATTACACTTCCGCGTTACCTGTATTCGACAACTGAGGAGCACCGTGGCACGCCGCCTTTTCACTTCCGAGTCGGTCACGGAAGGCCACCCGGACAAGATCGCTGACCAGATCAGCGACGGGATTCTCGACGCCCTGCT
>KL571374.1:21115-24312 GCA_000715855.1 Actinoplanes liguriensis | reverse complement strand
CTCCCAGGGTCACCGCGGCCGCTCCTGCCGCGGTCAGTCGCCACCACCGACGTCGGTACTTCGTCGCCACATGCTCCCCTTCACGCCCCGGACCTGCAGGAAGACCAGCGTAGAGGAGTACTTCGGACGGGTGACCCAAAGTGGACATAAGCCTTCAATGCGCCGCCTGTCCGCCGTGGCCGGCGGGCCGGGCTGCCTACGGTGGCGGCCGCGTGTCGAGAAAGGAACCTGGTGCCGTCACCCGAGTCGCCGCCCCACGGGTCGTGGGAGCGGCTGGAAGTTTTCAGCCGCCTCGCCGGACCACTGACCGTCCCACCGGCCGACCGGCCGTACCGGGTCCAGTTCCGTAACCAGCGCAAGGTCGACGGGCGGTGGCGGCACGCGAAGGCGCTGTTCATCGCCGTACTCAATGTCTGCTTTGAGATCTTGTTCTTTGCCTGGCTCCTGCGGCCCGATCACATCGGCCCGACCTATCTCGGGCCGGCCGCCGCGGCCGCCCACATCGCCAACCTGGCCGTCATCGGCTTCATCGCCGTGGTGGAATTGCTGCGGCTGGTCAACGTGATCTCGCTGTCGCTGGCCTCGATCGCTGCCCGCGACCCGATTCCGGTCGTCCCCGACCCGGCGATGCGCGTCGCGTTCCTGACCACGATCGTGCCCAGCAAGGAGCCGATCGAGGTGGTCCGTGACACGCTGCGCGCGGCCACCCGGATCCGGCACGACGGCCCGTTCGAGATCTGGCTGCTCGACGAGGGCGACGACGACCAGGTCAAAGCGGTCTGTGCCGAGATCGGGGTCCGGCACTTCTCCCGCAAGGGCATCGAGAAGTACAACCAGCCGGTCGGCGCGTTCCGGGCCAAGACCAAGCACGGCAACTACAACGCCTGGATCGACCAGCACGGCGACCGGTACGACGTCCTGCTCTCGGTCGACCCGGACCACGTGCCACTGGCCAACTTCGCCGAACGCATCCTCGGCTACTTCCGGGACCCGGACGTGGCCTACGCCGTCGGCCCGCAGTGCTACAAGAACAGCGCCGAGTTCGTCACCCGGGCCGCGGAATCACAGCAGTTCCCGTTCCACAGCGTCATCCAGCGCGCCGCCAACCGGTACGGCACGCCGATGCTGGTCGGCACGAACAACGCCATGCGCATCGCCGCGCTGCGCAGTGTCGGCGGGCTCAGCGACTCCATCACCGAGGACATGGCCACCGGCCTGAGCCTGCACACCAGCCGCAACCCGGCCACCGGCAACCGCTGGAAATCCGTGTACACCCCGGACGTACTGTCCGCGGGTGAGGGGCCGACCAGTTGGAGTGACTACTTCAGCCAGCAGCGGCGCTGGTCACGTGGCACCTTCGAGATCCTTTCCGGTACGTACTGGAAAAGGCTCTTCCGATTGTCGCCGCCGGCGATGCTGCACTACACGCTGATCACCACGTTCTACCCGTCGATGGCGATCGGCTGGCTGCTCGGCATCCTCAACGCGATCCTGTTCCTGGGCCTGGGCGTCACCGGCCTGACCATCGCCCCGCAGACCTGGCTGGCGCTGTACACCGACGCGACCGCGTTCTCGCTGTGGCTCTACATCCACAACCGCCGGTACAACGTCAGCCCGTACGAGCCACCGGACTCGTGGGGCCTGACCGGCATGCTCATGTCGATCATCGCCGCGCCCCTGTACGCGGGCCAGCTGGTCAGCACGATCCTGCGCCGCCCGGCCAAGTTCGTGGTCACCCCCAAAGGGGCCAGCAGCAGCCAGGACGGCCTGCGGACGTTCCGTAACCACCTCGGCTGGTGCGCCGTGCTGCTCGGCGCGATCACCGTCTCGTTCGTCCGGCACTACGCCAGCGGCGCGGCCCTGCTCTGGCCCTGCACCAGCCTGCTGGTGTGCGCGATGCCGATCGTCATCTGGCGTCTGGGCCCGCGGCTGGCCGACCCGGCGGTGGCCGACCGGCCCTTCGTGGTCGCCGCGCCGGCCGGGCTGCCACCCGGTCCGCGGCACGCCGGGGACATCACCCGGGAGCTCCCGAAGGCGCTGATCCGGCAGCTCGACGCCGACGCGGCGGCGGCTCGTAGCGTGCCGACGCAGCGCATCAACCTTCCCGAGAACACACCCGACACCGCGAACCGGTGAAGTCCGCAGGCTCCAGGCGGCCCTTTCGAAGGAGCCCGGACCTCCACCGCGGTGGCTCCGATCGCCGGTTCGGGGAGCAGCACCGCGCCGGAAGACTGTCAGGAGGTCAGGATTTTCGCGAGGTCACGCAGGTCCTCGGCGATGACCGTGAACCGGTCGTCAGGGGCGGGCCTCTCGGCGTGGGGACGGCCGATGTACGCCGTGGCGAAGCCCTCCCGCGCGGCGGCTCGAAGGTCCCACGGATGGGCGGCGACCATCATCACCTCGCCGGCGTCGGCCCCCACCTGATCCAGCGCCATCCGGTACACGGCGGGATCGGGCTTGAACGACCGGGCCGAGCCGGCCGACAGCACACCGTGCCAGGCCAGGCCGCCGGCAGCGGACAGGTCGATCAGCTCGGCCGGGTCCGCGTTCGACAGCGCCACGACGGTGAATGCTGTCCGTAGCGTGGCCAGGCCTTCGACGGAGTCGGGCCAGGGCCGCAGGTGATGGATCATGGCGCTCAGCTCGTTCACCGTGTCCCGGCCCAGGGTGGTACCGGTGTCGTCCAGCGTCTGCTGAAGGCAGTCCCGGCGCAAACGCTGATGTCCCTGCCACGGCGCGCGCCGCCGGCGAACGGCTTCCATGGCGTCGTCGACGCGCTGCTCCCAGGTCTGGAGCAGGGATGCGATCCGCTCGGGAGCCAGGCCGGATCCCGTCAGCAGCGCCGTCGCCTGCTCGTGGCCGACGCTCTCGTCGTCCACGACGGTTCCCATGACGTCGAAGATCAGCACCCGGCGATCGGTCGATCCCGGCGTGACGGTTGCCATCTCGTTCTCCCGCGGTTCGGATGCTGGTCCTGTCCATCGATGACTTCACGACGAGCGCCGTTCTTTCTTGCCCATTCGGTCAGTACACGAACCGGCTCGATCAGCGTTGCTCCGCGTGGGCGATCGGAGGGAGGCCGATCCCGGTGATCGTCTCCGAGCGTGACCACAGTTGTCGCGCGAGGTCTGGATCGGTGGCCGGACCGGAGAGTTTCTCGAAGGTCGGCCTTGCCGGGCGCAACGGCCGGCCCGGGC
>KL571374.1:14400-20817 GCA_000715855.1 Actinoplanes liguriensis | reverse complement strand
GGCGGCGCAGGAGCAGTCCCAGGGTCTTGCCCACCAGACGGTCCAGCGGGGGTGCTTCGCGATCGAGCTGGGTCTTGGCCATGCCGGGATGGGCGAGCAGGCTGCGTACCGGCGATCCGGCGTCGCGCAACCGGCGGTCGAGCTCCAGGGCGAACAGCACGTTGGCGAGTTTGGACCTGGCGTAGGCGCGGCCGGGGGAGTAGCCGCGTTCGGCGGCGAAGTCGTCGGGGTCGAGGTGGCCGATGCGGTAGAGGCCGGAGCCGACGGTGACCACGACCGGGTTGCGTCCCGTGCTCAGCCGGTCCAGGAGCCGGGCGGTGAGGGCGAAGTGGCCGAGGTGGTTGGTTGCCAGCTGGCTCTCGGCGCCTTGCGGGCTGAGCCGCCGCGGCACATTGCCGATGCCGCCGTTGTTGATCAGTGCATCGACGGTGACGCCGTCGGCGCGCAGGGCCTCGGCGAACGCGTGCACGTTGTCGAGGTCGAGCAGGTCCACGTGACGGATCTGAAGATCGGCTGCCGGGTGCTCGGCGATCACTTGCTCACGGATGTGACCGGCCTTCTCGGTGTCGCGGACCGCCATGATCACTCGGCCACCGTTCGCGGCGAGGTGACGGGTGATCGTGGCGCCGAGGCCGCTGCTGGCGCCGGTGACGACGAACGTACGGCCGGCCTGGTCTTTCAGGTCGGCGAGGGTCCAATCCACGGCGTGTTCCACAGGATCTCCAAAACTAAGCGGATGGCTTATCCGATTGAAGGGTAGAGCAAGCGGATTGTCAATCCGGTTAGGTAGAGTGGCGTGGTGACCCCGCCACTTCGCGCCGACGCCGCCCGCAACCGCGAACAACTGCTGGCGACAGCGCGCAGTGCCATGGCCGGGGGCGACCTGGCACTGCAACTCAACGACATCGCCCGCCGGGCGCAGGTGGGCGTCGGAACCGCCTACCGGCACTTCCCGACCCGCCGGGCTCTCGTGGAGGCACTGGCCGACCCGTGCTTCACGACGCTGGTCGAAGAAGCTCGCAGCGCGACCCGGCACGACGACGCCTGGACCGGAGTCGAGCTGCTGCTGCGCGCTCTACTGCACGGGCAGTTGACCGACCCCGCATTCGCTGAGGTGATCTCGACCGGGCCGGATCAGGATGCCGTTGCCCGGACCACCGCTCATCGCGAGGAATTCATGGCCTCGGCTCGCGCTGTGCTCGGACGCGCACAACAGGCGGGCTCGGTGCGCCCCGGCCTCACCGAGGACGACCTGCACCGTTTGGTCTGCGGCACCGCGTTCGCCTTGAAGATCGGTGCGGATCCTACCGATCGACTCGAGCTCTATCTGCGCGTACTTCTCGACGGCATCCACGCTTGACGGGTGCGGCGGCCGGTGGACCGTGCGATCCACCGGCCGGTGAACTCCGCATCAGGCACGCGCTCAGGTCTTGCGTGAACTCGCTTGCCGCTGCTGCGCACGGGTCGCATCTATCGCAAGCGTCGTCGCAGCCGTGAGCAGCGGACACCGCGGTTCACCGACCGGCCCGTCACCGCCGAGGACCGCGTCTTGCCCCGATCGCTGGGAGGGCGACCTGATCAGGGGTGCTCACAATCGGACCGCGATCGGCACTCTGGTCGAGCGCAGCGCCCGCTACGTCCTCCTCGTTCAACTGCCGCAGGGCCGTGACGCCGCACATTTCCGCGACCGGCTCATCACCATGTTCTCGACCCTTCCAGCAGGACTGCGGCAGTCGACGACGTAGCCGATGTGAGTGCGTTGGGAATCGCCGGACTATGCTGCGCGAGTGACCGAACCCCGCGCGACGTATTCGATTTCCGTCCGGTTGCAGCGCACCACAACGGAGGAGACCTACCTCTCGGTTCCCGTCGACGCGGCAATCATGCGGGACGAGCCAGATGACGACGGTAGCCGTCGAATCGACGCCGACAAGCTTTGGTCCGAGGCGATCCGGCTCGCCGCCCGGTCGGCCGACTGGGTCATCGAGGACCGACAGGTGATTCCTCACCCGATTCAAAAGGCGCCACCGCCGATCGCCGAGCGACTTCAGAAGCCGTCGGCCGGGGATTGATTCAATGCTGCGGCCTACGGACGCATGATGGCGCACGGATCTGCCGCTAAAGCGTTCGCTTCAGAACATCGCGGAAAGGCTGGCTCTCGGTCAGCGCGCTCGTGCCGGGAGGCGGCATATCGGTGCTCGACAAGACGGGGGGCTCGTCGGAGCCCGGATCAGTCCCAGGTGATGCGGCTTTCCTTGTCCGCCCACCAGGTGACGAGTTGTTCCGCAATGCCCGTGGTGCGGAACCGGGCAGCCGGGCCGAGGTGGCGGCGGATCTCCTCATCCAAATGCCGGGCGTCTGCGGCGTCGCCGGCACAGGCGAGTGCGACCAGAACGGGACCGATCAGGTGGTCGTACGTACCGATGGCGTTCTCCGACTCCGAGGCGCTGTTGAGCAGCTCCCGAACTTCGCGGATCGCTTCGTGGTGTGCGGCGGCCATCGCACGGACCTGCTCGTCGGGGTCATCGGCGAGCTGCGCGGTCAGCCGGATGACAGCCTGAACGTCCAGGCCACCGATCTCTCGGGTCGCTGCATATAGGGCGTAGTAGCGGATATCGGCGTCGTCGTCATGGCAGAGCTGTATCAACGCATCGGCGGCCCTAGGCTCTACGTCGTCGAGGTCGACCAGGCTCGGCAGTGCCGCCGCCACGTGGAACCGCACCCGATCTTCCGGATGACGGGCCAGGGCCGTCACCTCTCGCAGTGCCTGCCGACCGTGGTGATAGCCGAGCGCGGAAACTATCCAGCCGGTTACCGCAGGATCGGTCTCCTCACCGAGCCGGATCCGCATCAGAGAGACCGTCTGATCTCTGAAGGGCCGCTGCCCGTCGGGCTGCTCATCTCCGAGCTCGCGCAGAATCCGAACACCTAGTTCCCGCTGCGTGGCGTCGCTGGCGCACAGGAGCGCGGCGGCGCGGTCAAAGATCTCCCGGGACGGCCGCTGATGTAGGGCGGAAAGCGCCGGCATCGGAACGTCGCCGTCGTCATCCTCGACCTCCCGTCTGGCCAGCTGCAGCAGCACCGTAATCGGCAGCTCTTCCGGGGAGGCAGGCACAGCCAAATTGCTCACGTGCTCAAGTCTGCTCGTCGGCGGTCGGATCTCACCACCGACTTCGAACTTCGGAACACCGTCACGCCCGGTGGTCGACCGTGCCGTGGCCGGCTCCCGGTCATGCCGATGTGAGTGCGTCTCGCGGATCACAGCTTACGATGACTCGAATGCCTGCTGGTGGTCACACGAAAGAGATGAGATGGGCTACAACTTCCACATAACGCGAGCAGCGAACTTCTGGGAGAGCGAGGAGACACCCATCGGCAAAGAAGAGTGGGAGAAAATCGCCGACGGTACCCCCGATCTGGTATTCGAGGGGCATGTGGCCTGGAACGACATCGGCATGCAGCGCATCTACGCTGTGTCCGGCGAGTCGGTCAACTTCTCCTGGCGGCGGGGCCATGTGGTGATCGAGGGTTACTACTCCGATCGTGCTGAACGAATCGCCAACCAGCTTGCCGCATCGCTGGGTGGACGGGTTCAGGGCGACGACGAGGACTGAGCTCCTTGTCCGAGTTCTTTCTCTTACCAAGGCGATGACTCCGACTCCGGCAGACGCTACGGCTGCATGCGGCACTGCTCTGCTCGGCGACTTGTCATGCCGAATTGAGCGCGTTGACGACTCGCTGATAACTCACGTCAACCAGAGTGCGAGTCGTCTATCGCTCACGACGGAACAGCTGGACCGCTAGAAGATGCAAAAATTCACCGTCATGAGGAACCGGACTAAAAATCCTTCCACAAATCATCTGATAAGGTCCGTTCCAGTCGCCCTGGGAGGTCCGGAAATGGCTCATCGAGACGTCGGCCATCAACTCGTCCCGGAACCCAAGAAACTCGCTTTGGGCGGTCACCCGTCCCTGTTGAACAGAAGTCTTCCACGGCGGCCCGCACCTGAGCCAGCGGGATCGCGCTGCGCGGATGATAGAACGTCGCGCAGTCTGGGTCGGATACTACCTAAGGATCAAAGTTCGGTGGCTGCGGGTTGTCAGTTACCCAGATTTGCTCGTAGATGTCGCCCTCTTTCGGCCATCCCTGCATGACGTACCAGGTGAGAGCGCCGAATCCGGTCTCTTTGTTTACAGAGACGAAAAGATGGTTATCGGTATCGACGGTTTCCCCCTCCCATGGCCAGCGTGCGAAAGTCAGTTCGGCAATCTGACTTCGGGACCCGGCCTCCTCCCGTGCGGTCAGGGCCTCAAATATGCGCTCGACAACATCAGCTATGCCATTCTTGGGGTCGGTGAACCGCCAGTCTTCGTCAGCCCTGAATCCCAAGATCATGAGACGTGCTCCGATCGGCTTGTCGCAAGGGCTCCAAGTTAGCGGGCCATGATCATATGCGTGGTCAACGCGGTGCTCACTCCCATGGCCGCAGTGAAGGCACAGCCTGAAAGTCGTACCGTGAGTTCGAGTCGTCGGAGCTTCCGGCTCACTCCATCAGCACCGTAAAGTCGCTCCTGATCACGCCGTATTCTGCGCGTTCCACTAGGCAACTGAACCGGCATCCCAGAAGAGCCGACTCGTCGATGCCCAACTGAAACGCCAACGTCGCCGCATCAGTCTTGCGCACCTTCGAGTCGCCAGCGACCTCACGAAATTCGGCGATACCGCCACGCCTACCTACGACCACATACTCGACTACCTTGCTGTCGGCGCCCGCCTCGTGATGGTCATCGACGCCGTGGCGATCATCCAACAGATGTCCACAAATGCCGCAAAGGGCGTTGTTCATTCTGCCATCCTGGTAAGCAAGGCCTCTCCCGTTCGGCGTCTCCCGCCAGTACGTAACTTACGCGGGCCGGCCGCAGAACGCTTGATCGGACGTACTCCTCTGCCGCTGTCCGAGCTCGGGCCGACCGCCGCTGTCACGGCCGGTAGCTGACTGCCTGCCGCCGGCGTCTTGTCGTGCCGATGAGCGTGCGCATTGGCTGGCTCCGCGCCCGGCCGCCGTGCAGGATAGCCAGTCAAATCGGTAGACGACGGAGAGCGGCATGGGCGCAAAGTCTGCGGACGACATTTTGGGTACCGAGTACGACTGGCTTGCCGCGGACGGTGACGGCCACGTAGCGCTGTTCAGCACGGCAGGCGGTGGTTACGCACCCGAGGCGTTCTTGGAAGATACCGATGCCCACGCGGCCGCGATCGAGGCCATCTTGGCTCACCCAACCATCACCTCTGCCCGATTTGCGCCCGCCTTGGCCGCGGCGTGCGAGAACACGTGGAAGCAGGTTGCGGAACGCGGACTATTCGCGTTCGATGCTGACATCGACGGCGGCCCCTACCAATTAATTGCTGCACCCCAGGTCGGGATTAATGTCGCCGACCTGCCTGAAACCGCCTTTGACGTGGTCCGGCGCCTGACGTTTCCTCGGCTGAAATTCGTGACCCTGAGAACGCTCTCAATGCAAGCCCTGCTGCAAGGTCGCTGAGCCCGACTCGAAACAGTCGCACATCCGGATCTGCCGCCGATCGTGCGTGTCGGCATCTGACGAGCGCGTCGCGCGCCGTAGCCAGACCTCGTGCCGGTTGCGCCGGGCGGAGAACCCGCGAGTTGATCAGAAGGCGTTACGCTCGCGGCGAGCTCTGATCTGTCAGCGAGTGGGGGACACACAGCATGGGTACGTGGGACGTCGGGCCGTTCGACAACGACACCGCTGCCGACTGGTGTGGCGACCTGGACGATGCGGCCCCGGAGCAACGAGCGGTTCTGATCCGCGTTGCGCTGAGCCGGATCGCCGAACACGGTGACGAGTACCTCGACAGTGACGATGCGGTGGAGGCCATCGCCGCCGCAGCTATTGTCGCCTCCCAGTTGCCGGGCGGGACTGCCATCGAGACCCCGTATGCGCCTGATTTCCTGCTGGAGGGTGGCACCGTCGAGGTAGCCGACGATGTTCCTGCGATCGCGGTGCGAGCGCTGGATCGGATTGTCGGGGAGGACTCTGAATGGCGTGAGTTGTGGGAGGAGGCCGAGGAGTCGTTTCCGCAGGCGCTCGCCTCGGTGGAATCCCTCCGCGCCGTTCTGCAACAGGCGATCGGTGAGTGATCCGGGCATCTGCCCGGGACTGGCGCCGGGCCAGTGAGTTTCTGTGGATTCTGCATCTGATTCCCAACGCGGCGGCGTAGAGACGAACTCATTTGTCGCCAAGCGTGCGCGCCGGTGGGCGGGCGGCCATCACACGGCGTCACGCCGATCGGGTCGGCTCGGCGCACGCTCGTGCCGATGTGAGTGCGCTGCGGTCGGCCAGTTAGTTGCGTATTGGAGCTGTCTCTTATACACATCTCTGATGGCGCGAGGGAGG
>KL571374.1:13169-14186 GCA_000715855.1 Actinoplanes liguriensis | reverse complement strand
CGCCATAACCTTCCGAAATGGCTCGTTCGATGATCGATTGCATGGCCCGCAACAGGGTGGTTTCCACGTTCCTGCTGGCGGCGGCATCGTGGACATGGGTAATTGCGGAACCTGCCGATGCGATGCTGGAGATGTCCGCTGAGAAGCTTTCAGCACTGAGTTGATCGGCGAATCGATCAGCCATGCTGGGCAACATGCCGCCGATCCCCCTGGCAAAGCGGGCAAACGCGGCGGGCGCGATGCCCTCAGCGATGGCCAGGGCGAAGGCGTGCGCCATTCCGCCGACGGACATCGTGAACAGATCCAGCAACGCCATCTCGTGCGCGGCCGCGATGCCGACGTCCTCGCCGAGGTAAGTGCTGGAACCTCCGAAACTATCGAGTACCGGCAGATTTCGCGTAAAGACGTCTTGCGGACCGCTGTAAACGATCGTTGCGGATGGTGTCCCGATGGTTGGCGCGGGCGTCAGAACGGCGCCGTCCAGGTAGACGATGCCAGACCGTTCCGCCCACGCTGCCATATCCCGTGCCTCGGCGGCGTGACCGCTGCTGAGGTTGACCAGCGCCCGCGTAGGGGAGCTCGTGAGTCCAGCTACGACCGAGCGGGCCACCTCGTAGTTCATGACGCACGTGATGACGGCCGAAGCCCCGTTCGCCGCCTCGGCCCCTGTCGGTGCGAGGACGGCACCTGCGGCCACGAGTGCAGCCGCCTTGTCGGATGAACGGTTCCAGACTGTCGTGGGGTGGCCGGCGGCAAGCGAAGCAGCGGCCAACGCCCGGCCCATCGGACCGAGCCCCAGGAAGGCGACAGGCGGGACTTGTTGAATGTTTTGCTCGGATCGAGTCATAGCAGCGACGCTAAACCTTCACGTTGACGTGAAGGTCAAGGCCTGTTCTGCTTTGTGCCGTGCGGATCAGCGAACTGGCTCAGCGGACTGCTACTACCCCGCGCGCCCTGCGCTACTACGAGGAGCAGGGCTTACTGAAACCCGGCCGTTCGGCGAGCGGCTACCGCCAG
>KL571374.1:8646-12901 GCA_000715855.1 Actinoplanes liguriensis | reverse complement strand
AGAGATGTGTATAAGAGACAGACATTCAACTGCTGTTATCCGCCGGTTTGAACACGACAGCGATCGCCGAAATTCTGCCCTGCATTCCCGACGACGTGACGGTGCTGGCACCGACTTGCCCGGAGCTGCTCGACGCGCTCGCCGACGAGCGGGCCCGCATCACTGAGTCCATGGAACGCCTTGCCTCAGCTCGCGCGATCCTGGACCGGCTCATCAATACGGGCACCCAGTCCTGAGCGACATGCCACGCGCGCTCCGGTGCGACCAGTACTGACGCCCTCTTCCGCGATCCGCGCGTCCGGTAAGCCGCCGCTGATGGCGCTGCTGCTGTGCTCGCCAGGCTCGGCGTTGTAGTCGTTCGCCAGTACTGTCGCGGTGACCGCCGGAATCCGCCCCGTCCGAGAGGGGCACCGCGGGCCGTCGGGATCACCTGAACTCGCCGCGTGGGGTTCAGCGTGGCCGGAACACTCGGTCGAGCTGGGCGTCGACGAGGGCCAGCGCCTCGTCCGGGCGGTACAGCCCGACCAGGATCGGCCCGACCAGGCCCTGGGTGAGGAAGTAGAGCGCGGGCGCCTCCACGTCGGGGTCGATTCCGTCGCGCAGTTCGCCGGCCCGGGACGCCTCGCGGAAGTTGGCGGTCGACACCGTCAGGATGCGCCCGTAGCCGTCGCGGAGCTGATCGGCGTACGCGGGGGTGACGGTGGCGGCCGAGAAGAACGCGACGTTCACGCAGGCCTCCTCCCGGCCGGCCGGGTCGACCGGGAGCATCACCGCGGTCGCGGCCCGGATCAGGTCCCGCCGGGTCGGCTCGTGGAGTTGCGTGAGCGCGTCCTGGAGGCGGGCCATCACGCGGGCGCGCATGTGCGACAGCGCGAACGTCAGCATCTGCTGTTTGGCCGGGAAGTAGTGCTGCACCGTGCCCATCGAGACACCGGCCTGCTCGGCGACGTCGCGCAGGCTCACCGCCTCGAACCCGCGCGAGCCGATGACGGCGAAGACCGCCTCGGCCAGGAGTCGGCGGCGCTGCTCGTGGTCGACCTGCTTCGGCACGCCCCCCAACTTATCCCATGCGGTCGCATTGCGAACGGGCGCGGCCGGCCTTTACCGTGCGAGTGCATTACAAAAGACGGGGAGGCCGGAATGGGCATCGAGCACGCCATGAACGGTGACACCAGGATCGCGTACGAGACCTTCGGGACGAGCGGCGCGCCGCTGCTGCTCGTCCTGGGGCTGGACTACCAGATGGTCTGGTGGCCGGACGCGTTCTGCGAGCGGCTGGTCAAGGCGGGTTACCACGTGGCCCGCTACGACAACCGGGACACCGGCCTGTCCACGCACTTCCCCGAGCCGGCCGGCGGCAGCCCGTGGCGGGCGTTGCTCGGTGGGGGACGCCCGCTCTACACCATGGCCGACATGGCCGGCGACGGGTTGGCCGTGATGGATGCGCTCGGGTGGACCGACGCGTACGTCCTGGGTGGCACCTCAGCGATCGCGCAGGCCATCGCCCTTTTGCATCCCGAGCGGGTGCGTGGTCTCACGCTCTGCATGAGCAGCCCGGCCACCGCGGGAGTGTTGCAAACCCTGCGCTATCTCAAGTTCGGCGCCTTCCGCGAGTTCCGCAAACTGCCCAAGGCCACCACGCCGGAGCAGGAGATCGAGCGGCTGATCGCGACCTACCGGGTGTTCGCCTCGCCCGCCTATCCGTTCCCTGAGGAGTGGGTCCGGGAAGCGGCGACGCTCAGCCACAGCCGTGCGCCCAGCGATCCACGCACCACCCAGCGCCACCTGGCCGCCGGCCGGGCCACCAAGCTGCCGCCGCTGTCCGGCATCACCGTGCCGACCCTGGTCGTCTCGGGCACCGAGGACCAGATGCTCAAGCCGGGCGCCGGCCGCGACCTGGCCGCCCAGATCCCCGGAGCACAGTTCGTGGAGTATCCGGGCGTGGGCCACGACTGGCCGGAAGAGATCTGGGACGACGTGATCACCCGGATGCCGCGTTGACACGGAGATCACGAGCAAGGCTCAAACCATGTGCGCGGTTCACCGTGCGCGGGGGTCGCCCGCGGCCGGCGGCGCGGTAAGACCGGCGCTGAGGGCACTTCTCTATTTCTGGCTCAGTCCTTGGACACCCTTGACGAAGGGCCGAGGCCAGCCGCCGAATCCGGCCCATCAGTCGTCGAGGCACTGCAAAATCTGCTCTGACGTTGCGCTCTCGGTGACCATGATGACCGGCCCTGCGCCGTCGGCTGGTTGCCATGGCGATTTTCGGCCGCATGGCGACCGTGACCGCCAGCTGGGCCCACGGCACCGGCTCAGCGGCCGCCTTCATGCGCCGTGACGTGACGACAGTTGGCGCGCGTAATGGTTTTGGTATTTCAAGCAGATGGGATCGATGTCGTCGGTGGCTACGGCCTCGAACGAGTCGAACACGTGCCGGTAGAGGTGCAGATCCGGAACGCTCGTAGAGGTGAAAGCAGTGTTGAAGGTGTCGATCGCCACGAGCCCGTCATCAAAGAGCTCGAATCCGTGCAATGCCGGTATGCCCGGCCCGGCGTCGAGCGGTACGACCTTTATCGACACATTATCGTATTGCTGGTTCAGGTCTCGCAGGCGGCGAATCTGAGCTAGCATGTCTTCCGGGGGGCAAAAGTTGTTTTGGAAAACCGCTTCCATCATGACGAAGGTGAACGACCGCCGCAGGTCTGTAATAGCCTTCTGGCGGCCGATTCGTTCTGCCAGCGCCTCCGTGACCGAGGCTGCTGGGCTGCGGGCCTGGGTGGGAATGACGGTCTCCTGCATCTGAAACACCGCGAGCAGGGCTCGAGCGTATTCGCTGGTCTGGAGCAATCCATGAATCACGGTGGGCTCGAACGCGCGAATGCTGGTGGCTTGAGCTTCACTCTGGGCAATAAAACGCTGACCTCTGGCAAGGCCGACAGGGTATGGTGACCAATCCGTGGGCCGCCGTTGAGCGATTACTGTTCTGCTGATCAGCACTCTGGCGAGTTGCTCGTCGGCCCCGAGCGCTCGTGCCAGCCGGCCGACGTCATCAGGGGTGGGAGCGATGGCATCGGTCTCTATCCGGGACACCTTCGCTTGGCTCATGCCCGCGAGTTCACCCGCCTTGGTGCCGGACAGCCCGCTGGCACGGCGAAGCCGTGCCAGCATGGCACCGATGGATTCATCGGGGTCGGTGAAGAAGCGGTCTACTTCGCTCACGGATCACCTCCCCGCAGCGTTTTAGATCGTCGGCGGCTAAGCCTAGGCCATGGAGCGGAGCGCTTCAGCAAGCAGCGCTGGCGGGATTCGGACCAGCCCCTCGCCCTCCGGAAGATCGACTCCGGCGTCGTGCGTGACGTAACCCTGTACCAGCAGATCGCCGGAGGGTGTCTGGTAGATGGTCGGGCACTGGCCGGCAGAGCACAGTTTCGCCACTACGCGCAGGTCGTCCTCGGCGCCCGTTGCGGCGAGGGGAACTGTCGAGTCGATCTTCGTAGTCATGGGATGATACCTTATTCATCTAGAACATATAGCGCAAAGCTAAAGACGTTAATTCCTTCGTGGGGGGTGCCTGGGCAGGCGCCGCGGCTAGCGTTCCCGTTCAAGATCATCATTGCTGTGCCTGGCAAGCCGTGTCTCAGGAAGCCTCATATCAACCTGCCACCTGGCATGATTCTCGACAAGGGTATCTATTCGCACTTGGCGAATAGACCTTTGCCGCTACTGCATACTGGGTGATTCTGAACCTACAGCAATGCCGTCTCGCCGGAGGTTCTTCTCGATGGCCGATCATGGAAACTCGCCTTTGGGGAGTCGGCGCGGCTCGTGGTCGGCGGCCCGTCAGGGGCCCCGCCGGCATGTGCACCTTGCCAGTGAGTGCGGAGATCCCGTCTGCGGCTTCCTGTCTGCCGCTCATGTCGCCGGCCGCGGGTCTACTGACGTGGTGTTGTACAGCAATCTGCGCCACAGCGTCCAACCGCTTGCGGGTGCCCTCGTTCGGGTCTCTGCAAGCACTACGAGTCCCCCAACGAGCTCGTAACCCGAGCCGGATGAGAGGACGCGGCCGTGAAGATCACTACTGGCCTTGGTCGCAGGGCCGCTCGTCTCTCGAGACGCTCCCGCATACGCCGTAATGCGACTCCCGCGAGATCCCCGAGTGTCGGGGACAGCAAGGCGGCAGTCGAACGAGTGGCTTACCGCGGCTGGGGCGCGACGTTGCGGTTCGCGCTTCTACGCTGCTCAGACGGCCTAGCCC
>KL571374.1:5872-8430 GCA_000715855.1 Actinoplanes liguriensis | reverse complement strand
AGCCGATCGGCTCGCCGGCCCGCGGATGGAATGCCGGGGCCACGGGACCGTGCGCGCCACTGCGGGGGCCACGGGTGCCGTCGTTGCGATATATGCCAAGACCCGCGGGTGGGTGTAACGGCTGGTGGACCGTCGCGGGAGTGGTCCACCAGCTTGCTCCCGACGGTGGCGCGGCCCGCGTGGCCATTCTGCTGGGCCAGGGTGTGCTGAGCCGCTGCTCTCATCGTCCTGCTGTCCCGGTCGACGGGTTCGGGGCCCATGCCCAGTTACATCCGCTCGGTCAAGGCGTGCCGGGCCGACGCCGGCATCTTCGACGGCTACCGCGAGTGTCGGCTGCGCTGGCCCGGGCTGGACCGCTACGCCCACACCCCCGGCCGCCTACATCCTGTGCTCCTGACCACCCCGACGCCGTTCAGCCGCCCGGAGACTGACCCGCGATCCGGTGGTAGCCGAGGATCAGGTGATCAGCGATCGCGGTGAGGATCCCGAGGACCAGCGCCGCGAATACGGTCGTCAGCGCTTTGGTAACGAGATCACCCCTTGTGCTTACCGGTATGTGGACCCATTCAGCTTGTCAGGTCGGCGGAGTGGACATAGGGGTTTGCGTCACCTCCGAGAACCGAATCGACGGCCATTTGCGCCTGTCCATATATCAGCTATTTATCCACTTTCAAGAAGAAGAGCGAAAATTACTCCGTACGGTCGTTGATCAGGCAGTTCGGGGGAAAACGTGATGTGGGCGCTGGGGTCGGCAGGAATAGCGGCACTGGCGTGGGGATGCTCGGACTTCTTCGCCGGCGTGCTGTCGCGGAAACTGCCGGTCATCACGGTTCTGGTGTGGTCGAAAGTCGCCGGCGCGATCCTTGCCCTGCTGGTGATCGTCGTTCGGGGCGCCGGGCCGTCGTACGATTCGCGCCTGCTGCTCGCGGTTCTCGCCGGAGTGGTCGGTCTTCCCGCCATGGGCCTGCTCTACCGCGCCATGCGGGACGGTTCCCTGGCGGTCGTCGCGCCGGTCGCCGCGGTCGCCGCGCTGGTTCCGGTGGGGTGGGGGCTGTTGCACGGTGAGCGTTTCGGGCTGGTCGGCATGGTCGGGGTCGTCGCCGCGCTGGTCGGCGTGACTCTCGCCAGCTGGCCCACCACCGGCGGTTCCCACGTTCCGGTCCGGCGCACGGCGACCCTGTGCGCTCTCGGGGCGGCCCTCGGGTTCGGCGTCTATTTCGTGCTGCTGCACGAGGCGAGTGCCACCGATCCGTATTGGGCCACCGCCATCGCCCGGATCTCCGGCGGGGTGGGGGCTCTGGTGCTCGCCGCCGGTCTGCGAACCCGGCGCAGCCGGGCGGGTGTCCGCGTGCGCATCCCGTTCGCTGTCTATGCGGTCGGCGGGCTCGATGCGGTGGCCGACGCCGCTTTTGTCTTCGCGGCCGACGGCCGGGCCCTCGGGCTCGCCGCTCTGCTCGCCTCGCTGTATCCGGCCGTCACGATCCTGCTCAACACCTCGCTGCTGCGGGAACGGTTACACACCGTACATCTCTGTGGGGTTCTGACCGCCCTGCTGGCGGTTGTCTGCCTCGCCACGTGAGCCCTGAGCTGGGGTGATGCCCGAGGTACGTCACATGACGGATGTCTGACGTAGCCCCGGTGCGCAGACTCTCCGTGTGTCTCCTAACCAAACGGTCATCACCTACCAGATCGGCGAATCACGCCACGCCCCTCAGCCTTCGGCAGAGCCGGACTCGCAGGCATGAGCGACGCGATCCACGATGACGGCCTGGTGTTCGATGTTCTCGGCGCCTTGGAGGTGCGCCGCCACGGGAGCGTGCTCGAGATCGGTCCCCGGCAGCGGCGCATGTTCCTGCTGCGGCTGATCGTCGCCGAGCAGCGCCCGGTGCCTTTCGAGCAGCTCCTCGAGGACCTGTGGGCGGGAAGTCCGCCACCGGCCGCGACGTCCTCGGTGCATTCGCACGTCAGCCGGCTGCGCACGGTGCTGCAGCCCGGCCCCGCGGACCGGCAGGTGCTGGTGCGTGACCGTACCGGGTATGCGTTGCTGGTTCCGCCGGACGCGCTGACCTCGCGCCGGTTCGAGACATCCGTCGTACGTACCCGGCACCTGATGGCGCGTGGAAGCTTCGACGCGGCCCGGGCCGAGATCGACCGGGCGTTGCGGTCCTGGCGTGGCGCCCCGTTCGCCGACGCCGCCGGGCGGCCGTTCGTCCGGGCCGAGTCGGCTCGGCTCGAAGAAGCGCACGTGGACGGGCAGGAGCTGTCGATCGCGCTGCTGTTGCAGGCGGGTGACGCGATGCGCGCCGCCGCCGAGGCCCGGGTTCTGGTGTCCGAGCATTCGCTGCGCGAGTCGGCGTGGTGCCTGCTGATCCGTGCGCTCTACCTCAGCGGCCGGCCGGCCGAGGCGCTGCAGCAGTACACCCGGATCCGGTCCGCGCTGGTCACGGAGCTCAGCGTCGAACCGGGACCGGCCCTGCGGGCGCTGCAGGTGGCGGTGCTGCAGCACGACATCGAGACGATCGAGGGCCGCCAGAAACGTTCCCGGTACGGGGCGAGCT
>KL571374.1:2758-5679 GCA_000715855.1 Actinoplanes liguriensis | reverse complement strand
AGATGTGTATAAGAGACAGAGGTCCCACCGCATCAGGCACCGCGCTCAGCATGCTACGGGTGATGGTCCGGGACCTGCCGCCGGTGACCCGACTGCCGCTGCCGGCCGGACGACTTCGCGATCCTGGCTGGTGAGGCTCGCCGAGGCGGACGGGACGGGTTGCGCGGCGGTGACTGCGGCGGCGCGCAGCTTGTTGACGGCCACTTCGGCCCACGGCCGGGCGCCGGAGGGAACGGCTGAGCGTCGTCACCGGCCAGCTGCGCCTGAGCCCTCACCAGCGGCAACCGTGGTCGGGCCCGGCTGGTCGCCGGTGATGGGTGCCAGGAGGACGGGAGCAAGCCGATCCGAAAGGGTGGGGTCCGCCAGCGAGATCTCTGTCATGAGCGCGCTCGCGGCCGCGTGCAGAGCCCGGACGAGCTCGGCTTCGTCGAGACTGCGGACCAGCGTGCCGGTCAGCGGAGCGGTCACCTCGGCGGGAAGCAGGTGGGCGCCCTTCGCGTAGTCGGTGGGATGCCCCAGGCGCAGACACGCCAGGGCCAGGATCTGGCCGCGCAAGGCGCTGATCCAGTGCTCGGCCTGCCACCACCGGCGCCGGTGGATGCAAACCCGCGCGTGGAGGGCATGGTGCCAGGCCAGCCCGGTCAGAGTCCGGCGACTCGCGGCCGGGGCCTGCTTCTCCGGCGCCGGATGCCCGAAGACGGTCCGCCAGCTGGGACCTCGAGGACCGAACTCGGCGGTGGGCACGAACCCCACGTCGGCCTCGAGCCCGTTGGACGTGAGGAACACGCGATACACCCCGGAACCGGCGGGCAGATCCCAATGGTGGATCGCGTCGAACTCGCGGTAGATCAGTTCGGTCCAGCGGTGCATGGTCGCCTCGAGGGATCCTTCGACCCCGAAAACAAGATCGATGTCCGACCACTGATCACCACCGCGGGCCGCGTGGGATCCCGTCACCGCGGCACCGACGACCGCGGCATCATCCTCTGCCTCGGCGAGAAGCCGATCACGCATCACGTCGCGCTGCTCGACGGTGAACATCGCACCACGGTAGTGCACCGATCCACGGGAAATGCTCCGGACCGGGTGGCCACCCGTGAACCCTTATCCGGCCGCCACTGCCAGCGGCTGCCTCTCCTCCAGGCCCGGAGCGGGACGATGGGTGTGCACCACGTGGGCGAGGCGTTCCGCGCTGGCGGCGATCTCCAGGACGACCTCCAGCCGCTCGCCCGGCTCGATCGCGCGTGCCTCAGTCAGTTGCCGGCGCAGCCGCTGCACTTCGACGAGATGGGTATCCAACGCGCTGACGACCTCGGCATGCATGTGTGACTCCTGATTCTTGACTCCTGACGGCGATTGTCGGCTGGGCCGTAGTCGGCATCTGCCCGAGGGACCGGCGAGGCTTACTTCTTCTCGGCCCTCTTCGCCACAGCCGACTCCTCGCAACGCTGCCCTACGACCCGGAGGCTCTGACCGCCACCGTTCACCGATACGACAGGTGTCATCCACCGTAACCGGGGCTGGACGCCATGTGTCAGTCAAAGTGAAGGGCGACACCTTCTGACACGTCCTCAGCCCCCCGGGGCAGAGCCCGCGCCGCCTGCATGCGGGCGACCGTCGCCATCGATGGACGCCGCATAGTTTCCACGTGGTTGAAGGTTGCCATGATGGAAAGCATCTGCAATAGTTTCCGCTATGGAAAACAACCTGGACGCCCCGAGTCCCGCCGAGGCCCGCGAGGCGCTGGCGCACATCGACGCAGCTCAGCGCGCCGCGCGGGACATGCCGTGGCCCACGTGGCTCTACCCGGTCAACGCCCTCCTGGTGGGCGCCATGACGGCGACCTTCGCGCTGGGCGACGACGGCTTCGTCTTCCTCCTCGCGGCCGGCGCCGTGCTGATCGCCGTCAACATGCTGGCCGGGTACCGGATGGGTGCACCGTTCGCCTTTCCCACCAGTCGCGTCTTCCTCGCCTCGGTCGGTGCGGCGATCGCGTGCCTGCTCGCCGCGTTCATCGTCGCCGAGGTCTCCACACGGCAATGGCCGATCGTCGTGCTCGCCGTCGCGGCGGCCAGCATCTACCTGGCTGGCGGTGTGGTGCACCGGCGGTCGACGGGGGCGCCCCGGTGACCGCGGACCTCGACCCGATCATCCACCCGGCGCACCGGTTGCGTATCTGCGCGATGCTCGTCGCCGGCGGCACCCTGGAGCTGTCGGTCGTCAAGGACCATCTGGATCTGAGCCCGTCGGCACTGAGCAAACAGGTTGCCGCCCTGGTCGACGCGGGTTACGTGAAGCAGGAGCGGCTCGGCTCGGACACCCGGCGGGTGTGGTTGTCGATGACACGCCAGGGGCGGAAGGCGTACCAGGGGCATGTCGACGCCCTCCGGGAGATCGTCAACGCGACGACGGTTCCATCGACGGACTAGCTAGCCGGACTGCCACGATCCGAGCGTGCCGCGAGAGCCGGCTCAGTCGCAAGAGATCAGCGTTCCTCGGGCACGAGATCGCGGAGCTGGGCACGGGACGCGACGCCCAGCTTCGGGAACGCCCGGTAAAGGTGGGTCGAGACCGTGCGGGCCGACAGCAGCAGCCCGGCGCCGATCTCCTTGTTCGTCAAGCCGGCCGCCGCCAGCCGCACCACTTCACGTTCCTGGCTGGTAAGGCTCGCCCAGGCGGACGGGGCGGGTTGCGCGGCGGTGACTCCGGCGGCGCGCAGCTCGTTGGCGGCCACCTCGGCCCACGGCCGGGCGCCCATCCGGGTGAAGGCGATCGCCGCCGCCTCCAGCTCGCCGCGGGCGTCCTTCGATCGTTGGCGGCGGCGCAGCCACGCGCCGTACTCCAGGCGGGCGCAGGCGAGTTCGAACGGCCACTGTGCCGCGATCGGATCGGCGGTCGACGCCAGGTGGAACGGCTCGGCG
>KL571374.1:0-2604 GCA_000715855.1 Actinoplanes liguriensis | reverse complement strand
GCTCGGCGTCGTCGCCGGCCAGCTGCGCCTGCGCCCTCGCCAGCTGCAACCGTAGCCGCGGCCCGGCTTCGACCAGCCGTTTCTCGGCGAGAGCGACGACCGGCCGGAGCTCTTCGAGGACGCCGACGCGCGCCGCGGCGACGACATGAAGAGCGATTTCCCGGTACGACAGGTGCGGGTGATACGGCTCGCCATCAGCGTCGAAGAGCGGCCGCAGCGCCTCCCACGCGCCGGTCATGTCCCGTTCGGCGAAGGCGATGTACGACCGCGTCACCTGACTGGTGACCTCAAGGACCCGGTACTCGGCGGCCTCCAGGGTGTGCAGTCCTTTGCCGCACATCTCCCGGGCCAGCTCCACCTGACCGCGGACGGCCGCGGCCCGCGCCCCGAGTTCGAAGCCGTGCTCGCCGGCGAACGCGTGCCCGATCGTGGCGGCCAGGTCGACGAGGAGCCGGCTGGACTGCTCCGCAGCGTCGAAGTCCCCGACGTCCAGCTGCACCTGGGCCAGCGTCATGAGCGTGTTGGTCATGTTGGCCGGCCCGCCCTTGCGGTACAGCTCGACGGCCCGCCCGAGCCGGGTCAGCGCCGTACGCGAGTCGTCGAGGAGCCAGGCAGCCGCGCCGAGCATCATCTCGAACGTCGCCACCTCGCTGGGCGAGCCGGCCGGGGTCGGTGCGGTGCGGACCCGGTCGAGGATCTCCGCCGGCTGGGTCAAGGGGTCGATCGCGACCCGGATCCAGGCACGGCACGCGTCGACCCACTCCGGGATCTCGCTGGCCCGGGTACGGGCGACCTGCTCGTAGCGATCCAGCCAGTGCCGCACCAGCGAACCCTCGGAGCCCCGCCGGTACGCGAGCACCGCCAGGGTGGTCAGCGACCCCCAGCCCCAGTGCGGATCTTCGTCGACCAGCGCGTCCAGGGCGTCGATGACGGTTCGCCAGGCATCACGCTGCCGGGTGGTCTGCGAGGTCGCGTACGCGATCATGTGGCTGCTGATCGCCCGGGTGGACGGATCGTCGCTCTCGTTGCGCAGGTCGCCGGCCAGCTGCAGGATCCATTCGAAGAAGCCGCCGCCGGAGGCCGTCCACGCCGCGCTCAGGGTGCGGCGCTCGCGGTCGGCGCGGGCCGGGCTCAGATCCGCCGCCCGGATCAGCGAGCGGGTGGCCTCGGCGTACGCGCCACGCCGGGAGGCGCGATCGGCGGGCTCCTCGCATGCCGCGGCGACCGTCTCGTCGGCGACGATCGTCGCCTCGGCCAGATGCCAGACCCGCCGATCGGCGTCCTCGTCGCTGGCATCCGCCAACCGGTGGTGGGCCCTGATCCGGTCCTCGGCGGCGCCCAGCTGGTAGGCGGCGGAGCGAGCCAGCGGATGCTGAAAGGTCACCGTCCGGCCGGCGACCGTGATCAGCCCGGCGGCCTCGCTACCAGCAACAGCGTCTGCCGGGTCTCGGCGGGAAGGGCCCGCAAGCGCGCGGCGAAGGCGAGCTCGACCGTCGTGGGCAGGGCTTCGGCGCGGGGGTCGGCGGCGGCCGCCCGGCCGAGCTCGATCAGCGCCAGCGGGTTGCCGCCGGCCCGGTCCAGGACTCTCGGCAGGGTGGCGCCGGTCAGCTCGACGCCGGCACCCTTCAGCAGCCGGGCAGCGTCGTGTTCGTCCAGCGGCGGCAGCGACACCGTGGGGAGACCGCGCAGGGCCGGTGGGATCTCACCGTCGCGGCAGGCCGCCAGGAAGCGGACGTTCGTCCCACCCAGGCGGCGGGCGATGAAACCCAGGATCGACAGGGAGGTGTCGTCGCACCACTGGGCGTCGTCGAGAACGATCAGGACGGGACGCGTCTCGGCCTCGGTCTCCAGCCAGGCGAGAACGTCCAGGCGCAGTCTCAGGGGGTGCGGCGGGTCGCCGGTGATGCTGTCCACCAGCTGTCTGTCGGGGATCAGATCGGCCAGGACCGCGTACGGCAGGGTGCGGTCGCTGAGGATCCCGGTGACGGACAGGACCTCTGCTCCGGCGGCCGCTCCCCGCGCCGCCGCCAGCACGGCCGTTTTGCCGGCGCCGGGCATTCCCACCAGCACCGCTGAGGACTGCGGGCCGCGGAGAAGATCCGACAGCCGGCGGAGAACGTCCTCACGGCCGATGAGCATCCGGCCATCCTACGTACCGCCAAGATCTTCGCCTGATCACCGCCGCAGCGTGGACCCGGTCGTCACCGCACGCTCAGTGCCCGTGGTACTGGTGCACCACGGCGTGGCCCCTGCCGCGGCTGATCATCCAGCGGTTGACCGGAGTGGTCAGCACGAATGCCACGACCAGCGAGCCGGCCAGCGAGATCCAGAACAACGTGCTGGTCAGGCCGGCGTCCATCGCCCCGGGAACGGCGAGCACGAACGCGTTGTCCAGCAGCTCCATCAGCGCGATCGACACGGTGTCCGCCGCGAGGGCGACCTTCAGCGCGGTACGGAATCCGACGCCCGCCCGGAGCACGCCGCGCATGGTCAGGCCGTAGCCGAACACGAACGCCAGCACGATCGACAGCACGACGGTCGCCGCGTTGTGCAGCCCGGCCGCGGTCCCGATCACCATGCCCAGCATCTGTCTCTTATACACAT
>KL571373.1:24276-24487 GCA_000715855.1 Actinoplanes liguriensis | reverse complement strand
GGAAGAACGCGGCGTGCCGGTCGGCGAGGGTCTTGTTCCAGACCAGGCGCACACACCCGAAGGTGCGGTTGAACACCGCAGCCTGTTCGGAGGTCGGGTAGGCCCGACACTTGAACGCCGTACGCATGTTCGATAACTTACACAAAGGACGGTCATGAGTGAAGGTGAGGCAGTCACGCCTCCGGACTGCGTCCTCAGACCGTCCCGGCTA
>KL571373.1:21665-24037 GCA_000715855.1 Actinoplanes liguriensis | reverse complement strand
CCCCGGCTC
This sequence comes from Actinoplanes liguriensis, assembly GCA_000715855.1. GTDB lineage: Bacteria > Actinomycetota > Actinomycetes > Mycobacteriales > Micromonosporaceae > Actinoplanes > Actinoplanes liguriensis. The sequence continues at coordinate 24,028 of KL571373.1, read as the reverse complement.
CGCCGGGCCGCTCCTGACGGAGTCCGAATTCCTCCCCGGCCTGAAGGCCGGGGCATCCCTCGGAGGACTCGGTGACCTTCATGGCGGTATGGGAGGCGAGCATCGACGGGCTGGAGCCGGCTCCGGAGCGCAAGATGCAGCGGCGGGCGGTGCTGGAGCGCACGTTCGACCAGCTCATCGAGGTGATCCGGGCGCGGTGAGCGTCTTGCGGTAGTACACCAGCGTCCACGTCCAGGCCGGCTGGTGCTCGCGGCCGATCTCGTGGAAGCCCAGCGCCTCGTAGAACGCCATCGCCGCGGGCTGGTTTGTCGCGGTGTCCAGGAACATCGAGTTCAACCCGGTCTCTGCGGCGCGGCGCTCCAATTCGGCCATCAGCGCTCGGCCGATTCCGCGACGCCGGGTCGCCGGATGAACACGTACGCGCAAGATTGTGGCTTGATTGTCGGCATCCGGCCGATAGCCGCCCATGCCGACGACATGGCCGTCCCACTCGACGACCAGGAATTCGCCGCCTTTCGCGAGGAAGCTCGCTGAGATGTCGGCGAGATCGGAGAAACCGGCCGGCGCCTCGGCCGCTGCCGGCAGGGGGATCGGGACGCTCGGGTCAGCTGTCTCGCCGATGTTCGGCAGCGCGTTCAACGCCCACAGCACTTTGGTGTCGCTCTCGCGGAACCTTCTCACCGTCACCACGCCGCCGACCTTGCCTCGACGACGAGACTGGCGCCATTGAATAAGGGTCAGGAGAATTCAGTGGATCGCGTACCTAGTAGATCGTGTCGCCGTTGTCGGTGAGGGCGACCGCCAGCAGTTGGCCGGCCGGTGCGGGCAGCCAGGCTGGAATTGCTGCCGGTCAGGAGGCGTAACGGCTTGGGCCAACCGTTCGACGAACTTGTCCATCAAATACCACCAGGCCGCGGAATTACGGAGAGCGCCTGTGCGAGTGCGATTTGGTATCTCTCGTCCGCCGCAACGACACGGTCGCCGACGTGGTCGCACTGTGGCCGGCGTCTCGACTTCAAGATATGGGACAGGACGGAACGGTGCGGGCTCGCCAGATCGCCCATGTCGGCCAGCCATTCGACGCAGCGCACTCCGGCGGCACATGGCCCGATCCCCTGCACCAGAGTCTGAGCCAGAGCCCGCCGGCGCCGGCCGCTGTTCCACAGCACCCGGGCCGCACCTGCCCTGACCACCGGGCTGGGGGAGTCCTTGGCGAGCCATTCGGTCAAGCCCATGGGTAGTGATGGTGGTAGCTGGTCGAGCTCGGCCAGACGCATCACCGCTGCCGAGACCGTGTCGGTCCGGTCCAGCATCGACGCCAATGCTGAGGCAGCCTCACTCGCTGAGTCGCGACCGCTTCGGATCAGTGCGGAGGCGGCCGCGCCGCGCCCGGCCGGCGTCGCGTCATCAGAGCGGACGTGGACCAGCAGTTGATCCTCAACCGCGGCGACGCCCGGCCCGATCCGAGCGAGCACATCGAGCACCGCTGGTTCGGCGACCCCGGCTTGAAGCAGGGCGGCCAGTTCAGGGACGAAGATTTCCGCTGCCCGTCCCCAGGCCGTAAGGCCGGCAAGCAAGCCCGAGAGCTCACGTTCGCTGTTCACGTTCTCCGCCGAACGTAACCTGTCGGCGATGACGTCGTGGATGTCGAGGGCGCAGAACTGCGCATCAGCGACGACCGCTGCGAGCGGCACGCTCCCGTAGGGCTCCGCCAGATAGGAGCGCAAGCCCTCCACCGCAGTGGGGCGCTCGAATGCCACGAGGGTGGCCAACGCCTCCGCCCGGAGCATCGCCGTCAAGCGTGCTGGTGCTTGTCCGGCAAGGTCCGCGGTGGGGTCGCGGAACAGTTCGTCCACCGCGGTCAGATGGCCGGCTGCCGCCTTTCCCGCCCGATACAGGGCGTGTGTATAAGAGACAGATACAGGGCGCTGACGGCGGCCGCGCGAACCGGTGCTGCCCGATCCCGCAGAAGCGCGGCGACCGGGGGCGCGAACGTGTCCGGGAAATCGCGCCAGGTCTCCATCAGGCGCACGCACTGACCGATGTTCTGAAACCTGGCAAGAGCATGAGGGGATTCACACGACTTCACGAAGATCGTCGGCTGCTCGGGCAAGCCGTCCATGGCCGCGCGAACAGCGGAGCGAGCATCACCGAGGGCCACAGAGATCTCGTCGCCGGGGAGTGACGGCAGATCCAGGAACTCACGGACGATCGACGTCGCGGAGTCGGGCAGGCGGGTGCCGGTGCTCAGGCGGGCCAGACTCGCCGCCGCCGCAAGCCCGGAAGGCGACCGCTGCCGAAGGCGCACGTACTCCTCCAGCCGGTGACGAACGACCGGGACCTCGGCGGTCTCCTCTCCCGGC
>KL571373.1:20146-21473 GCA_000715855.1 Actinoplanes liguriensis | reverse complement strand
GATGTGTATAAGAGACAGAGCCAGTACAGCACCATCACGCCGCTGTCGTAGTGGTCGAGGCCGGCGCCGGACAGATGGCGCAACGTGAGCTGCCTCAACCGCAGGGTCCATGACCGGAACGAAGCATCGCCGGGCGGATCCACAGCCACCACCTCCGTCGCGACGGAGCGCAGGACTTCGGCGGCGATCCACAGCGCGCCGGATCGCGTCGGCGGAAGGTCCGCCGCGCACTGGTCGGCCAGCGCGAGCAGGAGCACGGCGGACCCGTCGTCGAGAACTGACCGGGGGAAGAAGACCTGGTGGACGCGCTCACGGAGCTGAGCTCGCCCGGCACCGTCAAGCTCGGCCACCAGGTCCGGCACTCGGTCGTTCACGGACAAGGCTCAACCCCCGAAGAGCCGCCTGAGGACAGCACTGGCTCGGCCGACTGCGGCTTCGTCTGCCGTGAAGCTCCAGCTGTGAGTGGCATCAGCCCACCTCTTGTCGACCATCTGTCCACACACGTCGCAGAAGTTCTGCTCCGAATATACGCGATGCACTTTGACGGTATTTCCCTGCTTGGTGAGCCCTTCGAGGATGTCTTTGAACTGTTTCTCCGAGTGCAGATTCTGACCCCGGCTGACAATGGCCTTGAGGGGCTGCCGGACGCCGTTGACGCTGTAGTCGAACACCCCGATGTTCCGGGAGTCCTCGATTTGTCTTTGGATACGGTAGTCCAGCGCAAAGGAACTCAGATCGTCTGAATCGTATTCGGTCTGGTTCTCCTCGCCCTGGCAGACGAAGTTGCTGTTGTGGACCAGGACCGGGGTGCTGCCGGCGAGGACGTAGTACGTGTGCAGGTCGTCGACGGTGAGGTTGTAGGCGTGGGTGTGCTGGGCCAGGGCGTGCAGGCCGGCGACCTTGACCAGGCGGCCATCGGACGACTTGAGCCAGTCGCCGACGCGTAGGTCCTTGGCGTCGACCCAGCGTCCGCCGGGTGTGGTGGCGCTGCCGTCGTCGTCGGTCCAGATCGGGTGCCCGTCGGTGGCGGTGACCGAGCCGCCGTCCGCGGTGGTGATGGTGATCAGGTCCTTGTCGCCCTGGCCGTCGATCGTCGCCGACACGGACCGCGCGGCGTCCTGCCCGGCCATCACCTTGTCGCCGGGCTTGATCTTGTCGATGGACTTGGTGGTGCCGTCGGCCATCAGCACCTGGGTGCCGGCCAGGAAGCTGTTGCACTCCTCCGGGTTGAGGCCGAGCGGATCGGTCAGCCCGGTCGGCTGGTTCAGCACGTACGTGTACGGGTCGGTGCTGCCCGACGCCAGGCCGAGCGGGTCCTTGCTGATGA
>KL571373.1:19166-19873 GCA_000715855.1 Actinoplanes liguriensis | reverse complement strand
GGGTAGTAGTAGAGGCCGCTGCCGTCGTTCTCCCGGCCGGTGAACTGCGTCGGGTTGCCGCCGTCGTCCCCGGTCACCGTCGAGGTGCCGAACGGGTCGTAGGTGTATTCGGCGCCGACCGCCGAGCTGTCGCTCAGCCCGATGGTGGAGCCGAGCGCGTCGGTCAGCAGGGACTTCGAGCCGGCCGTGCTCGTGCGGGAGAACACCTCGTCGCGCCCACCGGTCAACAGGGTCGCCGCGACCGAGGAGCCGTTCTTCTCCTGGACGGCGTTGAGGCCGTCGTAGAGGTATCCGGTAGTGGTGGATCCGGAGGTCTTGGACGAGCGCCGCCCCAATCCGTCGTAGCCGTAGTTCACCGAGAGGCCGGACTTCGCCCAGCCGGTCAGCTGGTTGCGGGCGTTCCACGCGTACGTGGTGGTGCCGTCCGAGGTCAGATTGCCGTCGTCGTCGTAGGTCTGGCCGCTGAGCTGGTCGGCCGCGTCGTAGCTGACCGGCCCGTACCCGGCGGGCAGGTTCATCCGGCCGTAGGAGCCGTCCTGGTGGACGGGGCGGCCCAGCTCGTCCAGCGTGTACTGCAGGGCGCCGATCGTGCTGGTGCCCCGGGCGTACGTGATGCTGGTCAGCCGCGACGCGTCGTCGTAGCCGTAGGTCTGGGAGACCCCGGCGGGCAGCGTGACCGAGGCGCGGCGACCGGCCGTGTCGTAGCT
>KL571373.1:12433-18892 GCA_000715855.1 Actinoplanes liguriensis | reverse complement strand
TGTCGTAGCCGATCGTCGCCGTCTCCGAGCCGCGCGAGACACCGGTGAGCTGGTCGGCGTTGTTGTAGGTGTAGACGGTGTCCGACTGCCCGGCCAGGGTCATCGTCTTGCGGCGGTCGGCCGCGTCGTAGGTGTAGCCGACCGTGCCCGAGTTGTCGGCGACCGAGACCGTGCGGTCGAAGTTGTCCGGTGTGATCGTGGTCGTGCCGGCCGCCGAGTCGACCACCGTGCGGGTGCGGTTGCCCGCGTCGTACGTGAAGGTGGCCGTGCTCTCCTGCGCCGTGTCGCTCGTGACGCCGTACCGGATCAGGTCGACCCGATCGAGGTCGTCGTAGTGGTACGTGGTCACCTTGCCGCGCGCGCTGGTGGCCGAGGCGAGGTTGCCGTTGGCGTCGTAGCCGAACGAGGTGGCCCGGTCGAGGGGGTCGGTGATCTTCGACAGCCGGTTGCTGGTGTCGTAGTCGTAGGTCGTCGTGTGCTGCCGGGCGTCGGTGACCGTGTGCAGTTCGTCGCTGGCGTCGTAGGTGAACCCGGTGGTCCGCCCGATGGCGTCCTTGACGCTGCTGATCAGCCCCGTGGGGCCGTACTCGATGGTGGTGATGTTGCCCTGGGCGTCGCTCTGCCGGCGCACGGAGCCCGCGGCGTCGGTGAAGCTCGACGTGACGTTGCCGAGCGGGTCGGTGACGCTGACCGGGTCACCGAGCGCATAGCCGATCTTGGTCGGCTTCGACGCCGAGTCGGTGATCTGGGTGGTCTGGCCGCTCTCGTCGGTGTCGAGCGTCATCACCCGGTTCAGCGCGTCGGTGATCGTGTGCAGTGCGCCGTCGGCCTGGTAGCCGAGCACCGTGGCGTGCTGCAGCGGATCGGTGACCTTGGTGGCCTGGTCGTACGGGCCGTTGTGGTCGATGGTGGTGGTGCGGGCGTCAGCCGTTCCGGCCAGCTCGGTGACCGTCTTGACGTTGCCGTAGTCGTCGTAGCCGACCTCGGTGCGCCGGTTCAGCGCATCGGTCACCGCGGTGATCCGGTGGTACGTCGTGTCCCGGGTGATCGCCGTGACCTGCGCGGACGAGGTGCCGTACGCGGCGGTGTCGCTGACGCTGTAGCCGGCCGCGTCGAACACCAGCCGGCGCACCTTGCCGCGCGGATCGGTGAGGGTGGTGACCCGGTTCGTGCCGTCGGTGGCGTAGTCGATCGTGTAGACCGCGTTGCCCGGCAGGGTCTGCTTGTGCACGCGTCCGCTGGTGTCGTACTCGTTGGACAGCAGCACGTTGTTGCGCGCGTTCGTGATCGTCTTCAGCCGGCCGGCCTCGTACGCGTAATTCTTGGTGTGGTTGTTGAGGTCCGTGACCGAGGTGAGGTAGTCACCCGTGTAGCCGTAGGTGATCGCGTTGCCGAGGGTGTCCTCGGCCTTGACCACGTGCCGGTGCTGCCAGGTGATGCTGCTGTCGGTGTCGCTGTTGTAGGTCAGCCGGATCCACCTGCCGTTCGGCGAGGTGATCTGCCGGATCGGGCCGTTGGCGTGCACGATGCCGTCGCCGGAGGCCGGTGGCGCGACGTCGCGGGTGATCGTGATCGTGTTGCCGAACTTGTCGCGGATGGCCTGCAGCGGCGCCTCGTCGCCGAAGACGTAGGTGAGCCCGTTGCGCAGCCTCAGGTCCCAGCCGTCGCCGTTCCACGCCAGTGTGGAACCGTTGAACGCGGTCGGTGTCGGGTCGGCGGCGAGCACCGAGTTGAGGTAGCCGTTCGGTGGTGCGCCACCGGCGCTGATCCGGTGGAATCTGATCCGGCCGCCGTCCGGCAGGACCAGCCAGCATTCGTAGAACCGGTTGGTGGAGTAGAGGTCGAGGCCGTAGGTGAAGTTGGTGCCGATGCCGAACGCCCGGTTGCCGGTGTCGCTCTGCTGGTAGGTGCGGGTCAGGTCGATCGGCAGCACGTCGGCGGCGGCGAGGTCCTGTTCCTGGTCGACGAGCAGGCCGGAGGCCAGGTCGACGGGGTCGGCGCCGCGCTCGCCGCTGCCCTGCGGGTAGGTCTCGGGCGGCGCGAACGTGTCCGGCGTGATCAGCATGGCGCCGGTGAACTGGTAGACCTCGGTGCCCTTGTCCGGCTCGACCCGCTTGCCGTCGCGGGTCACCTTGCCCTTGCCGTAGACGAACCAGCCCTTGCCGGCCGGGTCGTAGTGCCAGAAGTTCATCCGTGCGCCGGCGGCGGCGTGGGTGAAGTTCGGGTAGATGACCCGGGCGCCTTCGGGAAAGACGTACGAGCTGCCCGGCTGCACCGTGAAATAGGACGGCACCTGCGAGCGCGGCAGCGGGAACGGCGTACGGTCCACCGGGATCGCGGTGATGCCCAGCTCGGTGACGACCTTGCCGTTCACGTCACGCACGACCGTGCCGGCCGGCAGTCTCACCTCGAGCCCCGGAATGTCCGGGGTGCCGATGGTGACCTCGCTGGTCGTCGGCGAGGCGAACTTCACCGTGTGCGCGGTGTCGAGCTTGGAGAGCCAGATCGTGTACGGCAGGACGGTGGTCTTGCCCGCGTCCACGTCGACGCCGATGTCGTGCAGACCGAACGTGCGCCCGGCCGAACCCGCGGTCGCGCCGTCGACCCGCAGCACCCGGTGGCCCGGCTTGAGGCCCTGCAGCAGGAACTGCCCGTTGGCGTCCGAGCGCGCGGTGACGCCTTCGACGGTGACCGTCACGTTCGCCAGCGGCTTGTCGTCGAGGGTCAGGATCCGGCCGCTGAGCGCGGTGACCCCGGCCGGTGCCCGTACGGCGGCGGGGGCACTCTTCGGGAAGGCGCGGCCGGTGTCCCAGCCCTGCCCGTCCAGGTTGCGCCGGCTCGGGGTCCAGGTCTCCGCGGACGCGGCGGCGGGCGCGTCGCTGTAGGCGATCGGCGACTTCGGGGCCTTGTCCGGCGCCGGTTTGGTCAGCGTCCGGTGCTTGGCGGCCGGGGTGATCTGCTTGGTCGCCAGCGGGGTGGGGTCGGGGGCCGGCGGTCCGCCCGTGCCGGCGGTGGTGCCCGCCAGCGAGGTCCGGGTCTTCAGGGTGCCGGTCGCCGAACCCGACGCGGAGTACGGGCCGACGACGAGCTCGTAGGTGCCGGCGCTGGGCAGGGCCGGGATGTTCACCGTGGCCGCGGTGCCGCCGACGAAGGCGACCTCCGTGCCGTTCAGATACACGTCGACGTACGGGTAGTAGGTCATCGTCACCGACGACCAGGTCATGCTCAGCAGCTGGCCGGCGGTGCCGGCGAAGGTGACGTACGTGCTCTGCCCGAGCCGGTCGGCGGTGAACACCTTCGCCGTGTTGAGCGCGAGTGTGCCGCCGTTCTTCTGGTTCGACAGGGTCAGCACGACGGCGCCCGCGCCCCGGTCGAGCGCCATGACGGTCAGCCGGTAGGTGCCGGTCGTCGCCAGGGGCCTGACGTCGAGGCTGCCGGTCTTGCTCACCGAGGTGTAGACGACCCGGTTGCCGGACGGGTCGGTCAGCCGGACCAGCAGGGTGCTGCTCGCGAAGGTCCAGCCGCTGAAGCCCAGCGACAGCCGCTGGTTGACGGTGGTCACCGCGATGGTCGTGTCGACGTAGCGCCCGGCGCTGGCCGCGGTCAGCGTCTTGTTCGCGCCGTCGATCGCGGTCGCGCCGCCGTCGACGCCCTCCACGGGGTAGAAGGCGAACGTCCCGCTCTCGGCGAGCGGCTCGATCGTCAGCGTGTACGTGGCGGCGGCCGGCAGCTGGGCGAAGGCCAGCCAGGTCTCGGTCACCCAGCCGCTGAACACCGCGGATCCGTCCGCCTTGGTGAGCGTCGCCCACACCACGTAGCTGTACGTGTACGAGGTCACGTACAGGCTCAGCCGTTGATTGGCGGTGCCGGTGAAGGTCATCGTGGTGGCCTGGCCGACCCGCGGTGACGTGGTGGTCTTGAGTGTGTTGATCGCCAGCGCGCCGCCGTTCTGGAACGTCGACAGCGTCACCAGCACCGAGCCGGTGGAGGTGCCGGACGGCGCCAGCGATACCCGGTACGTGCCCGTCGCGGACGGCGTGAACTTGAACGTGTCGAGGCTGGTCACCGGTCCGTCGACCCACAGCGTTCCGGCCGAGTCGCTGACCCGGACCCGCAGGGTCGCGGTGGACGGTAGGGTCCAGCTGCTGAACGCGAAGGTCAGCGGCGTTGCGGCGGTGCCGGCGAAGCTCAGGTCGAGGGCGCGGACCGAGCTGGTGAACGTGGTGGTCGTGCCCGCGCCGGTGGTGCTCAGCGCGCCCGCACTGGCGCGGGGCAGCACGGTCAGGGTGAACGAGCCGGTGCTCGAGTACGGGCTGATCGTCAGCGTGTACGTGCCGGTGGCCGGCAGCGCCGGCAGGTCGACCCAGTTGTCGCTGATCAGCCCGGAGCTGAGCACCGAGCCGTCCTGGCCGGTGACCGTCAGATACGGCGAGTACTGGGGTGTGTAGCTGTCGAAGGTCAGGCTCAGCGCCTGCCCCTGGGTGCCGGCGAACGTGGCGATCGCGTCCTGGCCCGGCCGGGCGATGGTGACCTGCTTGCCGGTGCCCAGCGTCAGCGCACCCACCACGACCGGCGCCGAGGCGGTCACCGTGATCGAGCCGGTGGCCAGGTCGCCGGTGCCGATCAGCACGGTGTACGTGCCGGCGAAGCTCGTGGTGAAGTCCAGGTTGCCGCCGGGCAGGCCGACCGACGTACGCGGATAGCCCGCGCCCCACAGCACCGGGGTGCCGTTCGGCTCGAAGACCGCGGCCGTCAGGTCGGCCGAGGTCATGGTCGCGGAGGTGAAGCCGAGACTGACGCGCTGGTTCGCGTCGGCGGTGAAGGTCAGCTCGGCCTGCTTGCCGGCGCGGTTCAGGGCGACCGTCGTGCCCGTGCCGGTGAGGCTGAGCACGCCTGTCGCCCGGGTGGACAGCGTCGCGGTGAACGAGCCGGTGACCGTCTTGGAGACCGGCTGCACCACGATCTGGTAGGTGCCGCTGGTCGGCAGCGGCGGCAGCGCGAGTCCGCCGGCCAGGCTGGAGGCGGCCCACGGCGAGTCGTACTCGTTGTGAGCGATCGAGCCGCCGTACGGCGTGTAGGCGTAGATGTTGACGTCGCCGAGCGTGGAGCCGGTGACGCCGAAGCTGAGCCGCTGGCCCTTGGTCCCGGCGAAGCGCAGCACGGCCACCTTGGCGGCGGTGCCGATGCTGACGCCGGACGCCGTGCCGTCCAGGGACAGGGCGGCCGAGGAGCCGACGTCACCGGAGCCGAACGGGTTGGTGATCGCCACGAAGTCGCCGGAGCTGGTCGCCGTGCCGCCCGCCGTCCCGACGGTGATCTTCGCCGAGACGGCGGCGTAGGGCACCTTGACGGTCAGCGAGGTGGCCGTCGCCGCCGACACCTTGGCGCGGGTGCGCCCGAAGCTGACGTTGTTCTCCGCGGGCACGGTCGAGAACCCGGTGCCGGTGACGGTCACCGTCGTGTCGGCCGCCCCGGCCGCCGGGCTGAACCCGGTGACGGTCGGCGCCGCTACACCGGGCAGCACGGTGAACGTCTGCGAGCTGGTCGTCGAATCCGAGGCGGTGGCGACGGTGACGGTGCCGGTGGTCGCGCCGGACGGGACGGTCACCGTCAGACGGGTCGCCGTGGCGGCGGTGACGGTCGCCGTCGTCCCGTTGAACTTGACCGTGTTGGCGCCGGTGGTGGTCGCGAAACCGGTGCCGCCGATGGTCACCTTCGCGCCGGTCGCCGCCCGGCTCGGGTTCACACCGGCGATCGTCAGCGCACCGGCCGCCGAGCGTGTGACGCCGGTGACGTTGCCGGCGTCGTCGTAGTCGTACTTCGCTCCGGCGCCGCTGGGCACCTGGGCGATGCCGCGTAGCTGGCCGGCGCCGTCGTAGGACAGGTCGACGGGCTGGGCGGTGGCGGCCGCGGTCTGGACCGGCCCCTGCCGTACGCCCGCCGGCGCTGCCTGAGGAACCTGCTGGGCGGCCTGGTGCGGTGGGTCGGCGTGGGCCGGAAGGGAGACAGTGAGTTGGGCCGCGATCACGATCGCGGCGGCGGTGGCGAAGACGGAACGCCGACTGGGCACGACACACCTCCGGGCGGCCCCCGCCCCCGCGGGTGGCCGATGCATGTCGATTCTGGAGCGTTTCACTTACAACTATCGATATCTTCGACACAGAACGGGACGTAGGCGGGACGCGGGCCCTAGGCTCGGCCCGGGGCGGTTCTCCCACGGGGGTGAGAGTCATGAATCTCAATGAAAGCTGTCCATCGCGTCTACTGCTGGCGGCACAGTTGCGGGCCATACGGGAACGCAGCGGCCGCACGCTGCGCGAACTTCAGGCCGTCACCTACGCCAGCGACTCGGCGCTGTCCCGCTACCTCTCCGGCCGTGCGGTGCCACCGTGGAAGGTGGTCGCCGCGCTCTGCCGGGCCGCCGGATCCGACCCGGGGCACCTCCTGTCTCTTATACAC
>KL571373.1:11123-12183 GCA_000715855.1 Actinoplanes liguriensis | reverse complement strand
ATGTGTATAAGAGACAGCATCCAGGCCCTGCGCGAGCGCGGCGAGACCGTGCCGGAGAACCTGCTCACCGCCGCGCTGCGGCTCAGCGACGCACAGCGCCTGATCAGCCAGTTGTGACCGCGGCCAGCGCCGTGACCGTCGGCGGCACGAACCAGTAACCGCCGCCGAACGGCAGCACGTAATGGTCCAGGGCCTCGCCCGTCAGCCGGCGCTGGGTCGCGGCGAAGCCCTGCTCCGGATCACGCTGGAAGCAGACGAAGATCAGGCCCTGGTCCGTCTCGCTGCGGCGGTAGGAATAGCCGCGCCGCAGGATCCGGTGCTTCGAGCTTTCCGGCGTACGCGGATTCGCCCGCCGGATGTGGGCATCCAGTGACGTGCGAGCACCGTCCGGGTCGGACGTGTAGTCGAACTCGGCGTCCTCGGGGCCACCCGCCAGCGGGGTGCCGTCCGCGCGGTGCCGCCCCAGGATCTCTTCCTGGCGCGCCGGCGAGTCCCGGTTCCACAACCCGACCGCGAACCGGATCAGCCGCACCACCGCGTACGTGCCGCCGGCGGCCCAGGCGGGCTCGTCGTCCCCGGCCCACACCAGCCTCTCCATCAGCTCGGCGTCGTCCGGGTCCGGATTGCCGGCGCCCTCCCGGAAGCCGAACAGGTTGCGCGTGCTCGGCCGGCCCGCCGCGGTCGTGGTGTTCTCCCCGCGGAAACCGGCCATCTCCCACCGCCGTCGCAAGCCCTTGCCGAGGTCGGCGAGCACGGCTGCGGCCGCCTCGGCCCCGGTCGCGCAGATCTGCAGCAGCAGGTCTCCGTGGCATTGGCCGGGCACGAGCACGTCATTGGGGAAGACCGGCATCGTGGTCAGCAGCCGTGGCCTGGCGGTGGCGAGCCCGAACCGCCCGTCGAACAGCGCCGCGCCGAGCGCCACGGTGACCGTCGCCGTTCCCGCCCGGTGCACCGCCGTGATCCGCTCGTCCAGATGCCTGAGCACCCCGGCCGGATCGGTGTCCACGTCGAAGGCGGCGAAGACCGCGAACTCCGGGGGCTGTCTCTTATACACATCTCT
>KL571373.1:6467-10878 GCA_000715855.1 Actinoplanes liguriensis | reverse complement strand
GCCTCGAGCAGCCGGCCAGGGCGGCAACCGCCGCGCCGGCGAGCACCGTACGTCTGCGAACCGCCACGCCGCGAGCGTAGGAGCGCGGGCGCCCCGGGCAGAAGCCTCGACGGTCAACGCGGGACAAGAACGGGACCTCAGCCCGGATGCGCCGCCGCACCCTTGCCGGCGAGGTGCGCGGCGGCGTTCTCGCCGACCCTTCGCAGCAGCTCGCGCAGGCGGGCCAGGTCGTCCTCGGTGAGGCCGGTGGACAGGGCCGCATCCAGTTCGGCGACCCGCTCGTCGGCCCGGTCGAAGGCATCCCGGCCGGTCGGCGTCATCCGGATCTCGATCAGCGTGCCGTGCATCGGATGCCGCCGGCGCTCGATCAGCCCGCGCTTCTCGAGCCGGCCGAGCGTGCTGTTCATCGTCTGCGGCGTGACCGCGCACTCCCGGGCGAGCTGCGCGGCGGTCATGCCGTCATGGTCGGAGAGGATCGCCAGCGCGCTCTGCTGCGCCGGGGTCATCTCGAAGTCGCGCAGGACGAGTTCCTTCGCTGCCTGAGTCGTCTGCTCGGCCCGCTTCACGTGGCCGAGCAGGCGTTCCGAGTAATGCATGCCACTCAGACTATCCGAACGCATGCGTATGCTGTTAGCTATCAGGCATCGAATAGTCGACAGCATGCTTAGGAGTTGTGATGAGCGGAGACGTGACATGAGCACCGGACGACGCCGCTGGGCGGTGCTCGCGATCGGCATGACGGCCATGACCGCCGGGTGCGCGTTCCAGTTCGGGCTGGCCTACCTGATCCCGGCCCTGCTCGACGAGGGCCTCACCCTGGGACAGGCCGGCCTGCTCGCCGCCGCGCCGACCGCCGGGCTGCTCACCACGCTGATCGCGTGGGGCGCGGCCGCCGACCGCTGGGGCGAGCGCCGGGTCTTGACGATCGGGCTCGGCCTGGCCGGCGTCATCCTGGCCGCCGGCACCCGGATCGACGGCACGGTGGCCCTCGGCGTGTGCTTCGCGCTGGCCGGCGCGGCCGGGGCGGCCGTGCACGCGTCCAGCGGGCGGCTCATCCTGGGCTGGTTCGCGGCCCACGAGCGCGGCCTCGCGATGGGCCTGCGCCAGACCGCGCAGCCGCTCGGAGTGGCCGTCGCCGCGCTGGTGCTGCCGAGCCTGGCGCGCTCCTCCGCGCTGCTGTTCCTGAGCGTCTTCTGCCTGGTGGCGGCCGCGATGGTGGCGATCGGGGTGCGCGATCCGGCAGCGGGTCCGGCCACGGTCGGCGCGCCTGCCGGGTCGCCCTACCGCACGCCGGTGCTGTGGCGGGTGTATAAGAGACAGGGCCAGCGCGCTGCTGATCGTCCCGCAGTTCGCCGTCGCGACGTACGCGCTGGTCTTTCTGGTCGACGTGCACTCGTGGGAGCCCGCGGCGGCGGGCCGGATCCTGGCGCTCGGCCAGATCGGGGGAGCGCTGGCCCGGCTCGGCGCCGGCTGGTGGTCCGACCAGGCCGGCTCGCGGATGCGGCCGATGCGCCTCGTGGCCGTGGCGATCACCCTGGTCATGGCGGTGCTGGCCGCCGGAACCCACACGCCCGTGGCGATCGCCGCGCTGCTGCTGGCCGGCGTGCTGACGGTCAGCCCCAACGGGCTGGCCTTCACCGCGGTCGCCGAATACGCCGGGCGGGCCTGGGCCGGCCGCGCCCTGGGCGTGCAGAACACCGCACAGAACGTGGTCGCCACCGCCACCCCGCCACTGCTCGCCGGCGTGATCGGCGCCGGCGGCTACGCAACCGCGTTCGCGGCGACGATCGCGTTCCCGCTGCTCGCCACTGTTGTCATCCCCGTGTCGAAGGAAAAACATGATTCCCGTACGGCATAGCCCCGTCCTGACCAACGACCTGGCGCGCGCCATGGTGGACGCGGCACTGGCCGCCGCCCGCCCCGGCGATCAGCGCTACACCATCGCGGTCGTCGACGCCGGTGGGCACCTCAACGCCTTCGCCCGGATGGACGGCGCGCCGGTGATCACCATCCAGGTCGCGACCGACAAGGCCTACACCGCGGCCGGGTTCGGGCTGGCGACCGAGGCGTGGCACGACCTGATCTCTTATAGTCGACGGCACGCTGATCGGCGGGGTCGGCGTCTGCGGTGGCCACTGGAGCGACGACGTGCGGATCGCCCGAGCCGCCTTGGCGGCCCTGACCGGTTGACGATCCCGTGCACGGATCCGGGGCAAAGGGGCCGTGGCCCGTCGCGTCCCGGGGCCGGTGGATCGGAGAGCTCCGATACAGTTCGGGCATTCATGATCGTCGAGCGTGGAGTGGCGGATGCGGGTGCGCGGGCTGATGGCCGCCACGGTCGTGGTTCTCCTGGTGTCTTCCGGCTGTGATGCCGCGCCGGCCGACGGCGGTAGCGCGGCGCCGAGCCGTGGGGTGGTTTCGCGGTCGCCGGTCGCGCTTCCGTCGGATCCGGCGCAAATGCTGGCGGAAGCCAAGGCGCGGCTCGGCACCGAGTCGGCTCGATTCGCCAAGAACAGCGACAACGAGCTCACCGACTACACCGGGGTGGTGGACGCACTCAGCAAGGACTGGGAGGTCACCGCGCGGAATTGGGCCGTCCGCCGGATCGGGGACGACATCTACGTCCGCGCAAGCGGCACGATCCTGCTGTCCCTGCCGGACGAGCACTTTCCTGCGGACGGCTGGCTGCACTGCCGCCTGCCGGCCGACGTCGACACCCTTGCCACTGTGTACAGCGACCGGTTCCCGTGGAACATGACCAACGGGGCAGTCAGCGCCAAGGACGTCGTCAAGGTCGGCGAGCGGTCGTTCACCGGCATGGTCGACGTCGTCAGGCAGAAGGACGTCGGGTCGCCGGCGCACACGGAACAGGTGAGCCTCGGCTTCACCCTCGATGATCAGGGGCGATTCGCCACCATCGGCGACGACTTCTCCTTCTCGGATTTCGGGGTTCCCGTCACCATCGTGCCGCCCGCTCCGGAGACGGTGACCGAGGCGGCCGACCCGGTCGGCGTTCTGCTCGGCGTCCCCTTCGTCTGATTCAGCGGTCCGCCGCGGAGAGCTCCGGCAGTTCCGGGCCGTGCGGAATGTCGATGCGGGCCGACGCCGGCGTTGACGACCATGCCGTCGACGCGGCCGTGCCGGTCCACCGCGGCCTGCACCGGCGCCCGCTGCTGTTCGGGGCCGGTCACATCGGTCGAGTTCGGCACTCATCGCGGCGAGCCGGTCCGCGCGCCGGGCGGCGATGACCGGCGGCGCGCCCGAGCCATCGAGGGTGGATCTTAAAACTCCACCTCGCGGTTCGCCGCCAATAGCACCGCGACCAGCACCGGCACCGCGGTCCACCAGCCGGCGTGCACGACGGCCCAGCCCGGTGCGCCGGGCAGCGGCCACGGCGACCAGCGCCCCGTCAGGAACAGCGACGCCACCACCAGCAGACCCTGCACCGCGGGCCCGGCGAGCGCCGTCGTCCTCGACGTGCCCACGCGGCTCGCCACGGCCGCTCCGGCGAGCCCGCTGAGCGCGCACACCAGCGCCTCACCGACCAGGTCACGCACCGGCAGGCCGGGCGTCGTACCGACCGCGAGCAGGCACAGGACAGCCCACACCAGGGCCGCGGGGATCACCACGATCGTGAACCGCAGCCATTGCCGTACCCACCTGGGGGTTGGGGTGATGGTCAGCGGCGCCATCAGGTCGACCATCGCGAAACTCGCGCCGGCGCCCAGCAGCACCGCGGCGATCCGCAGCCCCCACACCGGGGCGGCCGGCGCGGCGGCGCCCAGCAGCGCGGGCAGGACGGCGGCCACGCTCAGCCCTGTCTCTTGATCAACAGGCCTGCTTGACGCGCGATCACGGGCACGGCTCCCCGGTCACCGGCATCCCTGAGATGCCGAACGCGGCGAGGGTGTCACCGGCGGGCTTCGCCAGCCGGATCGAAGACCAATTGCGCGACAGTACGTCCTGAACCTGCGCCTGCGGAGCATCAAGCAACGTCGCGGCGGCGGCGCGGTCCGCGGCGCCCGGTTGCATCGCGCCCAGGTGCAGCCCCTCCGAGCCGAGCCACCGATGTCCGTCCGGTTGCGCCTGCGCGAACAGGTAGAGCCCGACAACGGTCCGCAGTTGCCCGGCTCCGGAGCAGGCCGGAGCGGGCAGTGGCTGCAGATCGCCCGAGGGCCACACCACCCGGTGCTGTCCCGCGGAGACGGACAGGTCAGCCGTGGGCAGCCCGAGCAGCGCCCGCACGTATTCCACGGCCACCCCGGCTCGGCTGTCGTCGGCCCAGTCCCCGTGCCGCCCCCAGCGCAGCCCGACAACCGCATCGGTAACCGGCCCGATGCCCTGGCGAACGGCGGGCGGCTCACCGGCGGTCAGCGGCAACGCGCGCACCACCGGCTCGACCGCGTCCTGT
>KL571373.1:5303-6328 GCA_000715855.1 Actinoplanes liguriensis | reverse complement strand
AGAGATGTGTATAAGAGACAGGTACTCCACCCGATCCCGGCGTTCGCACCGTTGCGCGTCCGTCCCGAGGTAGCGCTCGGTCGCCGCGTCGTCGGGGTCCTGCCGTTGCACCCCCACCACGCCCAGCCCGATCGCCAGGCACAGCGCCACGGCGATGCCGGCCCGGCGCCGTGAGTCTCGCAGCAGCGCCACGCAGATCATGGCGACGAGCAGCGCCAGCAGGTACACCAGATGCCAGCCGGTCGGCCGCGGAAAGCCGGGCGCCGGCGTCCACTCCGTCTCGACCGGGAACAGCCGCCACGGCACCGAGCCGGCGCGGTTGCCGATCACGGGCAGCACGGCCATCGCGGCCATGACCGTGAACAGACCGAGCGGTCCGGCTGTGTATAAGAGACAGCGCCGATGGCCGCGCCGATCATCGGCACGATCACCGGCACCAGCAGTGAGAACGGCTCCAGCACTCCGGCCGGCCGGTCCGGCGCCAGCGCCAGCAGGTCCAGGGCGAGGGCCAGTGCGCCGATCAGCCCGGCCACCGGGACGAGCGCGAGCAGCGCCACCGTCCGCTGCGCGGGCGTGACCGGCAGCGCCGAGGCCGCCTCCCGAGCGCCGTGCCGGTGATCGCGGGACGCCGCGAGGTGCCCGAGCAGGAGCAGGAACCCGGCCAGCACCAGCGACGACATGCCGGTGTCGGTCTGCACCACGTCCCAGACCGGTTGCGTCGTCCAGAGCCAGGAGGTGCACAGGCCGGCCGTGACGAGCACGCCTGCCCACAGCGTCGGGCTGCGCATCAGCAGTACGGCCTCGGCCCGCGCCAGCGCCCGGGTCGTCGCCCGTGGCGCCGGCACGGCGGTGGGCCGCTGCAGCACGGTGGTCATCGGGGCACCGCCACGGCCTCGGGGCCGAGCAGCGTCAGGTAGCCGTCCTCGATCGACGGCCGGACCGCGGTGCCGCCCGGCGGCCGCGCGCCCAGCGTCCGGTAGTCGCCGTCGGCGTTGCGCCAGTACCTGTCTCTTATACACATCTCT
>KL571373.1:3200-5114 GCA_000715855.1 Actinoplanes liguriensis | reverse complement strand
AGAGATGTGTATAAGAGACAGCCCCCGAGGCGTACCGTCGAAAACCGCTCTTCCGGCACGCAACACGATCACTCGTTCACACAGTGCGCCCACGTCCTCGGTCTGGTGGGTGGAGAGCAGGACCGTGCGGGTCTCGCCCAGCCGGGAGATCAGCGCCCGGAACAGCATCCGCTGCTCCGGGTCCAGGCCCACCGTCGGCTCGTCGAGAATCAGCAGCTCGGGCTCGCCGAGCAGGGCCTGCGCCAGGCCGAGCCGCTGGCGCATGCCGCCGGAGAGCTTGCGAACCCTGGTCCGGGCCCGGTCGGCCAAACCCACCTCGTCGAGCACCCGGCGGACCTCGGCCCGGCGCCGGCGGGCGTCGGTCAGCTCCTTGAGCACCGCCACGTAGTCGAGCAGCGCGGCGGCGGTGAAGTTCGGGTAGAGGCCGGGGGACTGCGGCAGATAGCCCAGCCGCCGGCGCAGCGCCGTGCGCTCGGTGGCCACCGCCGGGTTCAGCCCGAACGCCTCGATGCGCCCGGTGTCCGGGGCCAGTGCGGTGCCCAGGCAGCGCAGCAGGGTGGTCTTGCCGGCCCCGTTCGGACCGAGCAGTCCGGTAACTCCCGGCCCGATCGTCAGATCCAGGTCGTCCAGCGCGATCGTCGCGCCGTAGCGCTTGCCGAGTCCGGTGATCTTTACCGTGGTCATCGCGACTCTCCCGGGTCGAGGCGGCGGCGCCGCCTGGTCAGGACCGTGGCGGCCACCGCCGCCGCCAGCAGATATCCGGCCTGCGCGGCCGGGCCGAACACCGCGGACGGGACCGCGGCGCCGGCGGCCGACACACCGCCGACGGTCACCAGCCAGACCGCGGCCAGCAGCCCGGCGGCCAGTGGCAACGCCATCACCGTGGCCAGCGCGAGACTGCTGACACAGAGCAGGAACGCCGGCAGCAGCCAGGCCACCGCGTACCAGCCCGGGCCGGGCAGCAGCGCCGCGGCGACCATCCCCATCGCCATCGACACCCCGACCACCGCGGTCGAGCGCCACAGCACCAGCGCCGGACCGGCCGCCGGCGTCATCGAGGTGATCTCGTGCATCGGGTCGAACGGCGGCCCGTAGGCGGTGGCCACCGCGAGCACCGGCAGCACCGGCGCGAAGATCAGGAACCACAGCAGCGACGCCTGCGCGTCCCCGGCATAGGCCGCCACCACGCCGAACGTCAGCACCGCCACGGTCGCCACCAGCCACGACCAGCGCAGCGCGGGCGTCGCGGCCAGCAGTTGCAGCCGATGCCCGGGCACCACCCTTGGCTTGGGGGTCTGCAGCCGGTCCAGCACCCCGTCCCAGCTGCGATCCAACCAGGCGGCGTCGACCGGCACCGCGCCGCGGCAGTCCGCGCAGGCCTGCAGGTGCGCGTCGACCGCCATCACCCGGCTCGGGTCGAGCCGGCCGTCCTGATAGGCCTCGAACAACTGATCGTCCACGTGCCAGGCCATGGCCCCTCCCCGCGCCGTCACGCCAGTAGCTCCCGCAGTCGCGCGCGGGCCCGCATCAGCCGCGTCTTGGCCGTGCCCTCCGGCACCCCGAGCAGGCGCGCGGCCTCCCGCACGGTCAGCCCGTCCAGAGCCGTGGCCTGGATGATCGCCCGCAACTCCGGTGACAGCCGATTCAGCGCCGCGCCGAGGTCGCCATGTTCGACCCGGAGCAGCACCACCTCTTCCGAGGAGGGCGAAACCATTTGCGCGTACGGCGTGACGACCGCGCCCACCCAGCGATGCCCGGGCCCGCGCAGCGCCGACACGAGCCGGCGTACCGCGATCGTCCAGATCCAGGCGGCCGGGTCGGCATCGGTCTCGCGGTAGCGGTGCGCGGCCTTCCACACCGCCAGGAACGTGTCCTGCACGGCCGCGTCGACCACATCCGGGTCGGCACACCGGC
>KL571373.1:0-2953 GCA_000715855.1 Actinoplanes liguriensis | reverse complement strand
GCGCCTCGACCTGCTCACCGGCCACCGCACGCAGCAGCTGAACGTCGCTGCTGGCCTCGGTGACCGCCTGCTCGGGTCTGTTCCTCTTCCCCCACACACCTCGACTATCGCGGCCGGCCCCCGAAAGCGTTCACCGGCAAGGGGGTTCTACTCGACGGCGTTGCTCACGCGGGTGGGCGATGCAGCTCAGGATTCGTGAACCGCGGCGGCCCGCTCGGCGAAGCCTGCGCTCTCCCGCCGCAGCGACGTGCGCATCATGCCGCCGAGCAGAACCGACGCCACGCCGGCCAGTGGGCCGGCGCCCTGCAGCACGAGCGTCATCCGGGTGCCCGTGCCGGCGGGCTCCAGCAGGTGGCGGCCGGTCAGGCGCAGGCCGGGCCGCTTGGTCTCCCAGGTGAACTCGCGCATCGGGTCGAGCCGGGTCACGGTCCAGACCGCGCTGCTCTGGCCGGGCTGTTCGAGCCGGGCGCTGCTGCCGACGCGAAGCTCGCCCGCGTCGAGGCGCTGCACGCGTCGCACGGTCGGCAGGAAGGTGGGCCAGTCGTCGATTCGGATGGTCAGACGCCAGATCAAGTCGATCGGCGCGTCGATGAGAGCCGTCTCCTCGTATCGCATATCGTCAATGTACCATGTGGTACATGGCTGACCCTCGCGATGAGCTGCTCGCCCGGATCCTCGACGTCGCGGCCCGCGACGGGCTGGCCGACCGCAGCCTGCGCGAGATCGCGGCCGGCGCGGGCACCAGTCACCGGATGCTGCTGTATCACTTCGGCTCCCGGGAGGGGCTGCTCACCGCGGTGGTCGGCGCGATGGAGGCGCAGCAGCGGGCGGCGATGACCGCGCTGGCCGAGACTGTCTCCGATCCGGCCGAGCTGATGGCCGGTATCTGGGGTGCCGTCTCCGCGCCCGAGGTCCGGCCGTTCGTGCGGTTGTTCTTCGAGGTCCTGGCGCTCACCGCCCGGGGTGCGGCTCCGGCCGGGCTCACCGCCGGCTGGCTGGAGGACGCCGCGAAAGCGGGGGAGCGGCTGGGGGTCACGACCGACCCGGCGATGCTGCGGCTGGGCGTCGCGGTCGTCCGCGGCTTGCTGATCGACCTGCTCACCGGCGAGGACCCGGCTGAGGTGCAGGCGGCGCACGAGTTGTTCGTCCGGCTCGCCGGTCCGGCTGCTTAGACCCGACACTTTCCCCTATTGCTATCACTATCGATAGTGATAGCGTTCCAGTGTGGACATGGACCGGGAACGATGGGCGGAGGTCGCGCTGCACCCGGTGCGGATCCGGATCCTGCGGGCGGTCGCGGGTGCCCGGCTGACCACCAACGACCTGTTCGCGCTGCTGCCGGACATCCCGCAGGCCACGCTGTACCGGCACCTCAACACCCTGGTCAAAGGCGGCCTCGTCGAGGTCGTCGAGCAACGAAAGATCCGCGGCGCCGTCGAGCGGGTCTACGCGTTGCCCGCCCACGGCGCGACCTTGGACCCCGCGGCGCTGGCCACCGCCACGCCCGAGGACCACGCGCGCTACTTCACCGCGTTCGTGTCGAGCCTGCTGTCCGAGTTCTCCCGCTACCTGAGCCGGGAGCACATCGACTTCGCCGCCGACGGCGTCGGATACCACCAGCTCGTGCTGCACCTGACCGACGCGGAAATGGCCAAGTTCGCCGCGGACCTCGGCGGCGTCCTCGGCCCGCTACTGAGCCACGAGCCGGGCGGGGGCCGGATTCCCCGGCTGCTGGCCACCATCATGCTGCCCGCCGACGAGCAGAAACTGAAGGAAGGGGATGCCTGATGGCATCGATCCTGGTCACCGACGGAATGGTCACCATCAACTTCACCGGATGGGAAAGCCTCTGGGTCGGCCGGCGACGCACGGCGATCCCCGTGGGCGCGGTGCGGCAGGCCGCGCTCGTGACGAACCCGCTGCGAGTGGCACGGGGCGCACGGCGCGGGATCGTGGTGTCCGGCTTCCTCAAGATCGGTATCTGGGGGCTGTTCCGTGGCCCGCGCCAGCTGGTCGCCGCGCGCCGTGGCGAGCCGGGCCTGCACCTGCTCCTGGACCGGGCGGCCGCGGGAGGGCAGTTCGACGAAGTCGTGCTCTCCCACCCGGCCGCGCCCGTCATCGCGGAGGCGATCGGCGCATGATCGTCGAGGTCTCGCACCTGACGAAACGGTACGGTCCGGTCACCGCCGTCAACGATCTGACGTTCACCGTCGAGCCCGGCGTCGTCACCGGTTTCCTCGGGCCCAACGGCGCCGGCAAGACCACCACGATGCGGATGCTGACCGGCCTGGTCTCGCCGACCTCCGGCACCGCGACGATCGACGGCCGGCCCTACCGGCAGCTGGACTGGCCGTCGCGCACCGTCGGGTCGGTGTTCGACGCGAGCGCGTTCCACCCCGCGCACACCGCCCGCGACCACCTGCGCGTCTACGCGGCCATGGGCGGGCACCCGGACAGCCGGGTCACCACCCTGCTGGAACATCTCGGGCTCGCCGAGGCCGCCGATCGCCGTACCGGCGAGTTCTCCACCGGAATGCGGCAGCGCCTCGCCCTGGCCACCGCGCTGCTCGGCGATCCGCGGGTGCTGCTGCTCGACGAGCCGAGCAACGGCCTGGACCCGGAAGGCATGCTGTGGCTGCGCGGTTTCCTGCGGCGGCTCGCCGGGGAGGGCCGTACCGTGCTGGTCTCCAGCCACGTGCTCAGCGAGGTCCAGCAACTCGTCGACGACGTGATCGTCATCCGGCGCGGCGAGCTCGTCGCCGCCGGGCCGTGGTCACAGCTCGCCGGACCGCCCGCCGTCCTGGTCCGTTCCCCGGACGCCGACCGGCTGGTCGGCACCCTCCGGTCGCTGGGGGAGGCGCCGGACGTCGAGGTCACCGACGACGGCGGAATTCGGGTACGCGGGATGGACGCGCCCGGCATCGGTGACCTGGCGGCCGCACACGGGCTGCGG
>KL571372.1:6713-13201 GCA_000715855.1 Actinoplanes liguriensis | reverse complement strand
CGGTGAGACCGCGCAGGCCGTTGCCGGCGGCCTCGTCCGGCCCGGTCGCGTCGCCGGTGCCGTCGTCGCGGATCTCGACGGTGCCGGAGTCACCGAAACCGCGGACGTCGATCTCGCAGCGCCGGGCCCGGCTGTGCCGGATCACATTGGTCGTACCCTCCCGGACGACCCAGCTGAGCAGCACTCCGGCATCGGCGGGCAGGGGCGGGCCGCTCTGCCGGATGATCGCCCGGATGTTCGCGTCGTCGAGGGCCCGGCGGGCGTTGTCGAGCTCCTCGGCCAGGCCCGTTCCGCGATAGCCGGTCACCGCCTGGCGCACCTCCCGCAGCGCGGTGCGGCCGATCTTCTCGATGTCGCGCGCCTGGTCGGCCACGACGTCACGGTCCCGGTCGACGAACCTTCGGACCGTCTCGGCCTTGAGCACGATCAGCGCGAGCGTGTGGCCGAGCAGGTCGTGCAGGTCGCGGGCGAAGCGCAGGCGCTCCTGGGCGACCGCGGCGCGGGCCAGCTCGTCCCGGGTGTCCTTCAGCTCGGCGATCACCGCGTAGAGCCGCAGCGTCGCCGCGGCCCCGAAACCGTAGATGAACGTGTTGAACCAGGCCATGACGACCGGCTCGTCGCCGTGCCAGGCCGCGAGAGCGGCGGCGAGCGTCGCCAGGCCGATCAGGCACATCACCGGGTTGAAGCCCGGCACCCACGGCAGCACCAGGCCCCACGCGATGGCCAGGACGACGAACAGCGGCGACATGCCGTAGGCGACGCCGAGCGTCACCGTCAGCGCCGTCAGCAGGCCCAGGGCGACCAGCGCCCGGGTCCGGCCGGCCTGCCGGTGCTCGCTGATGCGGAACCACAGCGACGCCACGTAGAGCACGGCGAAGGCGATCAGCCCGGCCGCCGCCGGCCAGCGCGGCGTGAACCGGCCGTGCGACACGTCGAGCGCTGTGCCGGTGGCCAGCAACAGCCACGGATAGAAGACGAAAGCGCTGGGCCGGACGTGGCCGATCCGATCGGGCGGCCTGGCACGGAGCCACTTCATGGCCGGCAGCCCTCCCTCCGCCGTGCTCATTGTAGGGTCGCTCAACCGGTGCGGCCGCTGCGACGGTAGGAGTAGAGCGCGAACGCCGCGCCGATCACCGCCCAGCCGGCCAGGATGGCGACCGTGGCGATCGCCGGGGTGTGCCCTGCGCTCGCGTCCCGCGACAGCTGTCCGAAGCGGAAGGTGGGGGTGATCTTCGAGGCCGGCTGGACCCAGCCGGGCAGCCGGTCGATCGTCACCCACATACCACCGATCGCGGACAGCACCATATAACCCAGCAGGCCGTACGTGTGTGCCTTCTGCACTGACAGCAGGTAACCGGCGCCGAGCCCGATCAGGATCATCGGGATGATGCCGATCCACATCAGCAGGAAGGTGCCGGCCCAGTGCGCGGCGTCCAGGTGCACTCCCTTGACCAGCCAGCCGAGCAACCCGACGGCGGTCAGTGGCAGCAGGACCAGGCCCATCGCGCACAGACCCCGGCCGACGACGACCGCCACCGGGCTGAGCGGGGTCAGCCGCAGCTGCCGGAGCCAGCCGATGTCCTTGTCCTCGGCCACCCCGACGCACGAGTTGACCACCGAGCCGAGCGCGCCGAAGCCGGCCATGCCGACCATGCTGGTCACCAGCTCGTCGTTGGTCGGATGATCGCTGAGCAGCAGCGCGCTGAACAGCAGGTAGATGGTGACGGGCATGACCAGGCTCATGATGATGAACCCGCCGTCACGGAGCAGGCGGAGAGTTTCCAGGCGCAGGTAGGCGTACATCAGCGGTGAGATCCTTCCCGGACCGGTCCCGGACGGTTGCGCTCGGTCAGCGCGACGAACGCCTCCTCGATCCCGGCGCCGCTGACCAGCAGGCCGCGGACGGCGCCGCGGGCCGCGAGCGCCAGCACCGTCGCGTCGGAGTCGATGGTGGCGATGTGGGCGCGGCCCTCCTGGACGGTCACCGAGGTGACGCCGGGCAGCGCGCGCAACTCGTCCGGGTCGTCGGCGCCCAGGACGATGCTGACGGTGCGATCGGCCACGAGCGACTTGATGTCGTCGCTGGTGCCCTCGGCGAGCACCGAGCCGTCGCCGATCACGACGATCCGGTCGGCGTTGACGTCCGCCTCCTCGAGATAGTGCGTGGAGAACAGGATCGTCTTGCCCCGCGCGGCGTAGGCGCGCATGGCGGTCCACAGCTGCCGGCGCGACTCGACGTCGAGCGCGGCCGTCGGCTCGTCCAGCACCACCAGGTCGGATCCACCGGCCATGGCGATGGCGAACCGCACCCGCTGGGACTGGCCGCCGGAGAGCTTGTCGACGCGGCGCCCGGCCAGGTCGTCCAGGTTGGCTATCCGCAGGGTCTCCTCGAGCGGCGGAGCGGACGGGTAGGTGCCGCGGATGAAGCCGACGAGCTCACGGACGGTGACCCGGGGAATCAGGCTGCCCTCCTGCAGCAGCGCGCCGACCTGCCCGGAGCGCATCGCCTGCTCCGGAGGACGGCCGAAGATCTCGATCCGTCCGCTGTCGGGCAGCAGCAGACCGAGCATCAGGCCGATGCTGGTCGACTTGCCCGCGCCGTTGGGTCCGAGCAGGGCCACACACTCGCCCCGGCGGATGGTGAGGTTGATGCCGTTCACTGCCCGTACGGGGCCGTAGGACTTCACCACGTCGGTGAAGCGCACCACGATCTCTTCTGCGTGAGTCGAGGTCATGCTCCGAACCCTAGGGTCGGCGGGACCCCGGCCGGCAGAGCGAGACCTCCGGACCTGGAGGGTACAAATGTCCTGGCCGGCCGGTGGTCAGGCGGCCCTCGACGGGTCCTCGAGGCGGGCCGTGGACGCTGGCCGGATGCAGACTCGCAAGTTGGGCACCGAACTGGTGACATCCGCGTTGGGCCTGGGCTGTCTCGGTCTGTCCGGACTGTACGGCCCGGCGGAGGAGAAGGACTCGCTCGCGGTGGTGCGCCGGGCGATCGACCACGGCGTGACGTTGCTGGACACCGCGGACTTCTACGGCGACGGCCGGAACGAGGAGCTGATCGGGCGGGCCGTCGCCGGCCGGCGCGACGACGTGATCCTGGCGACCCGTGGCGGGGTGCGGGCACCCGCGCCGGGCAAGCCCCCGTCCGTGCTCGACGGCACACCCGAATACCTGCGTACGGCATGCGACGCGTCGTTGCGCCGCCTCGGCGTCGACCGGATCGACCTGTACTACCTGGGCCGCGTGGACCCGCAGGTCGACATCGAGGAGAGCGTCGGAGCGCTGGCGGAGCTGGCCGGCGCGGGGAAGATCAGGTTCGTCGGGGTGTCCGAGGTGACGGCCGAGCAGCTGCGCCGGGCGGCCTCGGTGCACCCGATAACCGCGGTCGAGAGCGAATACTCCCTGTGGGAGCGTCAGATCGAGACGACGGTCCTGCCGGTCGCGCGCGAGCTCGGTACCGGCCTGGTGGCACACGGCCCGCTGGGCCGAGGCTTCCTCACCGGCACCCTGACCTCACCGGATCAGTTCGGCCCGCGCGACATCCGCCGCAACCACCCGCGCTTCCAAGGCGACAACTTCGACCGTAACCGGGAGTCGATCGGGGTGATCGAGCGGCTGGCGAAGCGGCACGGGATCGAGGCCGGGCAGCTGGTTCTCGCCTGGCTGCTGTCGCGCGGTGCGGACATCGTCCCGATTCCCGGCACCCGCAGCCCGGAGCACCTGGCGCAGAACGTCGCCGCCGTGGCGCTCGAGGTGCCGTCCGCGGTGCTCGACGAGCTCACCGAGGCGTTCCCGGCCGGCGGGACGGCCGGCTCGCGGCTCGCCGCACACGCACGCTGAACAGCGCCGGGGCGCGGGGCGACCGGAACTCGATGCCGGTCGCCCCACGTCGCGCCGGCCCGGTCAGGCGTCGACCGCGAACTCGATCAGCGAGTGGTGGCGCATCAGCTCGTACCGCGTGGTCATGCTCAAGCCGGCCGCCTTGGCCAGCTGCGCCAGCTCGTCGGCGGAGCGGCCCCGGCCGGTCAGGAACACCAGCATGCGCAGGTCCATCACGGTGGCCGGGGTGGCCCGGCCGGTCTGCTCGATCAGTGCCTCGACCACGACGACCCGGCCGCCGCCGGACGCCGCGCCCTGCGCCGCCCGGCGCAGGATCTCGGTGGCCCGCTCGTCGTCCCAGTCGTGCAGCACACCGGAGATGACGTAGACGTCGGCGCCGGTCGGCAGCGGGTCGAAGAAGCTCTGCGGAACCGCCCGGCAACGATCGGCGATCCCGGCGGCGGCGAACGCGTCCGCGCCCGCGGCGGCCGGGCCGGGCCGGTCGATCAGCGTGCCGGTGAGGTGCGGGTGCGCGGTGAGCAACCCGATGAGCAGGGTGCCGTTGCCGCCACCCACGTCGGCCACGTGCCGGACGCTCTCCCACGGGTAGCCCGCCGCCAGGGCCGGCGCCTTGACCGCGGCGCCCGAGCCCATCTGCTCGTCGAACGTGGCGGACAGCGCCGGATCGCGCTCCATGTCGTCCCAGAATTGGCTGCCGTACACCCGGGGGTAGGCCGGTTCGCCGCTGCGGACGGTGTCGAGAAGGTGGGCGATGGCCAGGTCGGCGCGCCCGATCGCGCCGTTGATGTCCAGCCAGGACTGCACGCAGCCGGAGCCGCCGGAGCGCAACTGCTCGCCGAGCGGCGTCAACCGGTACTCGTCGGCCGCCTCCTCGTGGAACACGTTCAGCGCGGCGAGGTGCTTCACCACGCGCGACAGCGCCCGCCGGTCGGCGCCGGTCCGCTCGGCGAGAGCGTCGATCGAGGTGACGCCCTCGGCCAGGTGGTCGGCCAGCCGCAGGGTCGCGGCGACCCGCAGCGCCATCGGGGTGACCAGGTCGGCCATCGCCAGCAGGTTGGACGACCAGGGCGCTTCGCCGGTCCCGGGCGCGTCCGCTTCGGGGTGCTCGGTGCTCATCGGTGAACCTCCTCGGAGACACGGTGATCGGACACGTCACGACGGTGCCGACCCGGCCTGGAGCGCGGCTCGACGTGCGGTACAGGGCCGCGGTGCTCCAGCGGGCTTCGAGACATCCTCGACGCGGACCCTCAAGGCTGATGCCGTGAAACTTGACGGAGTCTTCCTGCGTTCGCTCGGTATCCACCTGCCGCCACGGATGGCCGCCGAGCGCGCTGTCGAGCTGGGACTCTACGAAGAGGAGGAGTTCCTCGACAGCGGCATCACCGGAGCACTGGTCTCCGATGACGTGTCCGTGCCCGACATGGCTGTCCTCGCGGCCCGGCACGCGATCGAACGGTCCGGCGAGCCCGCCGCCGAGGTCGATTACCTGGTGCACGCCGGTGGCCTGTGGCAGGGCCCCGAGATGTGGTCGCCGGCCGGGTACTTCCTGCGCGAGCTGGGCTGCGGCAACATTCCCGCGCTCGAGATCCGGCAGGGCTGCAACGGGCTGCTGGCCGGCATCGAGGTGGCCGCGGGTCGCTTCGCCGTCACCGATGACTGCCGGACGGCGCTGATCACCGCGTCGGGGACCGCGAACTCGCCGATCGTCGACCGCTGGCGCGGCGGCGGCCCGGGCGTGGTGCTGTCCGACGGGGCGAGCGCGCTGATGCTGAGCAAACGGGGCGGCTTCGCCGAGGTACGCGCGGTCAACTCGATGTTCGTGGCCGAGCTGGAGGGCATGCACCGCGGCCGGGAGTCGCTCTTCGAGCCCGCGGTACGCCGGCCGATCGAGGCCACCGCGATGATGCTGGACTTCGCCGAGGCGTCCAACCGTCCCTTCGCCGACACCTCGGCGCTGATCGCCAAGTCACAGCTCGAGGTCATCAACGCCTCGCTCGACGAGGCCGGTGTCACGGCGCCGGAGCTGGCGCGGGTCATCTACGTCAACCTGGCGCGGCACGTGGTCGAGTACATGGTCATGCGGCCGCTGGGTCTGCCGCTCGATAGGTCCTGCTGGGACTTCGGCCGGCAGTACGGCCACCTGGGAGCGAGCGACCAGGTCGTCTCGCTCGACCATCTGCTCACCACCGGGCAGGTCGGCCCGGGCGATCACATCCTGCTGACCGGTGGCGCGCCGGGCTACGCGGTCACCAGCGCGGTGATCACCGTCGTCGATCGCCCGTCCTGGCTCACCGACTGACAACGACAGCTACCTGAGAGGTGGGCGAGATGCCGTTTCCCATTGCCATCGTCGGTATGGGCTGCCGGTTTCCGCGGGCACGTGGCGTGGCGGAATTCTGGAAGCTGATGTGCGAAGGGGGCGATGCCGTCGCCGAGGTGCCGCCCAGCCGGTTCGACATCGACGCCGTGTACGACCCGGAACCGGCCACGCCGGGCCGGATCGTCACCCGATGGGGCGGCTTCCTGGACGGCATCGACGAGTTCGACGCCGGTT
This sequence comes from Actinoplanes liguriensis, assembly GCA_000715855.1. Lineage (GTDB taxonomy): Bacteria > Actinomycetota > Actinomycetes > Mycobacteriales > Micromonosporaceae > Actinoplanes > Actinoplanes liguriensis. Next base: position 6,804 of record KL571372.1, on the reverse strand, counting down.
TCTTCAACATCGCGCCGCGCGAGGCGGCCTACATGGATCCGCAGCAACGGTTGCTGATGGAGACCGCCTGGGAGGCTGTCTCTTATACACA
>KL571372.1:4005-6506 GCA_000715855.1 Actinoplanes liguriensis | reverse complement strand
TGGGACATCCTGCGGGAGTCCGGGAACCTCGACATCTACGCCAATCTCGGCACCATCCGCAGCGCGCAGTCCGGGCGGCTGTCCTTCGCGTTCGACCTGCGCGGGCCGAGCCTGTCGGTGGACACCGCCTCGCTGGTCGCGCTGCACCTGGCCTGCCAGAGCCTGCGCAGCGGCGAGTCGTCCATGGCGCTCGCCGCCGGCGTGAACGTGATCCTGCACCCGGACGAGAGCGTCACGCTGTCGCAGGCCAGCATGCTCTCGCCGACCGGGCGGTGCCGGTTCGCGGGCAGCGACGCCGACGGCTTCGTCCGCAGCGAGGGCGTCGGCGTGGTGATCCTCAAACCGCTCGCGCAGGCCGTCGCGGACGGCGACGCGGTCCACGCGGTCATCCACGGCACCGCCATCGCGAGCGACGGCAAGGCCGGCATCTCGATGGTGACCCCCTCGGTGGACGGGCAGATCGCCACGATGCGGGCCGCCTACGAGAGCGCCGGGATCGCACCGTCGCAGGTCGGGTACGTCGAAGCCCACGGCACCGGCACCTCCGTCGGCGATCCGGTCGAGCTCGACAGCCTGGGCGCCGTGCTCGGCGAGGGTCGCGCCGCCGGCCGTCCGGTCCTGGTCGGCTCCGTCAAGACGAACATCGGGCACACCGAGTCCGCCGCGGGCATGGCCGGCCTCATCAAGGCCGTGCTGTGCCTGCGGCACCGCAAGATCCCGGCGAGCCTGTACAGCGAACAGCTGACCGACGCGGTCGACTGGGCCGCGCTGCGCCTGGCCGTGCCGCAGAAGCTGACGGACTGGCCGGACGACGCTCCCGGATACGCCGCGGTCAGCTCGTTCGGCATCTCCGGCACCAACGCGCACTGCGTCGTCGGCGACGTCCCGGAGCCCGTGTCCGGCCCCGGCGACGTGACCGGAGCGCGGTTGCTGGCCCTGTCCGCCCGTACCCCCGAAGGTTTGCGGGACATCGCCGCGTCGTTCGCGGCGTTCCTGGCGCCGGGCGGAGCGGGCGAGGCGGCCGGACTGCGCGACATCTGCTTCAGCGCCGCGACCCGGCGCAAGCACCACGAGAGCCGGCTGACCGTCGTCGGGTCCACCCACGCGGAGCTCGCCGGCAAGCTCACCGCCTTCGTGGCCGGGGAAGCGGCGCCCGGGCTCGGCACCGGCGACGTCGAGGACGTGCCGCGGCAGGTCGTGTTCGTCTTCCCCGGTCAGGGCGGCCAGTGGGCCGGGATGGGCCGCGAGCTCTACGCCGGGTCGCCGGTGTTCCGCTCCGCCCTGACCGAGTGCGACGAGGCGATCGCCGCCGAGACCGGCTGGTCGCTGATCGAACGACTCAACGACGAGAGCTACGTCTTCGAGGACATCGACGCGATCCAACCGGCCATCTGGGCGATGGAGGTGGCGCTCGCCGCGCTGTGGCGATCGTTCGGACTCCGCCCGGACCTGGTGATCGGGCACAGCATGGGGGAGGCGGCCGCCGCGTGCGTGGCCGGATCGCTGAGCGTCGCGGACGCGGCGGCGGTCATCTGCCGGCGCAGCGCGCTGCTGATGCGCGTACGGGGGCAGGGCGCGATGGCCTCCGTCGAGCTGGGCGCCGACGAGTGCCGCCGGGAGATCGCCGGCTACGACGGGCAGGTGTCCGTCGCGGTGTCCAACAGTCCCGCCTCCACCGTGCTGTCGGGCGATCCGGCGGCGCTGGAGGAGATCGTCGCCAAGCTCGGCGCCCGTGGCGTGTTCTGCCGGATGGTCAAGGTGGACGTGGCCTCGCACAGTCCGCAGATGGACCCGCTGCGCGCCGATCTGCTGGAGTGCCTCGGCGACCTGGCGCCCCGGGCGGGCGAGGTCCCGATGCACTCGACCGTGCTCGACGCGGTCGTCGACGGGACGGGACTGGACGCCGCCTACTGGGCCGGCAATCTGCGCGAGCCGGTGCGTTTCGCCGACGCGGCCGGTACGGTCATGGGCCGCGGCCCGGTGCTGTTCGTCGAGATGAGCCCGCACCCGACGCTGGTGCCGGCGCTCAACGAGTGCATCGAGCAGTCCGATGGCCGCGGTGTGGTCGTGGCCTCGCAGCATCGCGACCAGCCGGAGACGGCCACCCTGCTGGACGCGGTCGGCGCGGTGCACCGGGCCGGCTGCCCGGTCGACTGGTCCGCGGTGTTCGAACCGGAGTCGCGTTACGTCCGCCTGCCGGGCTATCCGTGGCAGCGGGAACGGTTCTGGTTCCGGGATCAGGCCGAGCCCGGCCCGGTCCCGCGGACCCGATCGCATCCGCTGCTCGGCGACCCGGTGCCCACCGAGGACGGCGGCTACGCGTGGGAGGGCACGATCGACCCCGTCGCCAACGGCTACCTCGCCGATCATCAGGTACAGGACACGGTCATCCTGCCGGGGACCGCCTACCTGGAGCTGGTCACCGCGGCCGCCACGCAGGTCCTCGGACCCGCACCGGTCCTGCGGGACGTCGACTACCGGCGGGCGATCTTCCTCGACCT
>KL571372.1:3503-3804 GCA_000715855.1 Actinoplanes liguriensis | reverse complement strand
CGGGCGATCTTCCTCGACCTCGCGCACCCGCCGGCGGTACGGGTCTCGATCCGGCCGTCGCCGCACGGCTGGACCTTCGAGGTGGCGAGCCGGGCCGCGGACGGTGAGCCGGACTGGGTCACCGGGGTCACCGGCGCTGTCGAGGGCGGGCCGGAGACCCCCGGCGCGTGGCTCGGCGAGACGCACGCGCGGGAACGGTTCGCCGAGTCGTGGGGCGAGCTCTGGTCCGGCCCGGACTTCTACCGGCTGTTCGCCGCCAAGGGCAACCAGTGGCTCGGCGTCTTCCAGGGCATCACGGAAC
>KL571372.1:2179-3274 GCA_000715855.1 Actinoplanes liguriensis | reverse complement strand
ACCGGCGCCGCCGCGACGGCGAGGCGGTCGCCCGCATCGAGGCGCCGCCCGCGCTCGGCGGCAACGGCCCGCACTACTTCCACCCCGCGCTGCTCGACGCGTGCGGCCAGGTCCTCGCGGCGGCGATCCCGCCCACGGCCGTACCGGACGAGCGCGACGCGTTCGTGCTCGGCGGCATCGGGCGGGTCCGCATCCACCGGCCGCCGCACGGGCGGGTGTGGGCCCACGCGGTACGCGTCCCGGTGGAGCGCGCCGACTCGTACTCCGGCGACATCGTCATCACCGACGACCAGGGCGTCGTGCTGGCCGAACTGCTCGACCTGCGGCTGCGTTTCCTCGACGCGGCGGACCCGGGGCGCGACCCCGCGGACTGGCTCTACGAGGTGCGCTGGCGTGACGTCGCCGCGCCGCGGCCCGCGGCGCCGCGCGAAGGCTGCCGCATCGTGTTCGCCGACGGCGGCGGGGTCGGCGCGGCGCTCGCCGCGAACCTGCCCGGGCGTACGGTGCTCGTCCACCCCGGCGACCGGTACCGGCAGACGGCGCCGGACCGGTTCGAGCTCGACCCGGCCGAACCCGGCGGGTACCGGCGGCTGCTCGCCGACGTGGGCGCCCCCTGCATGGCCGTCGCGCACCTGTGGTCGCTCGACGTCGCGGCGCCGCGGGACACCCGCTGGGAGCGGGACGGCCTCGCCCTGCTGGCCGAGGCCGAACGGATCGGCGTGCGCAGCGCCCTGCACCTGATCCAGGCGCTCGACGCCGCGGCCCCGGAGCCGAGCCCCCGGTTGTGGCTGGTGACGCGGGGTGCGCAGCGCACCGGGCCGGCCGACACCTCGGTGTCCGCCGCGCAGTCGACGCTCTGGGGCCTCGGCCGGACACTGGCCCAGGAGGGTCGCCAGTGGCGCTGCGCCCTCGTCGACCTGGCCGCCAGGCCCGGATCCGAGGACGCCGTACGCCTGGCCGCCGAGCTGTCGGCCGACGACGCCGAGGATCAGGTCGCCCTGCGCGGCACCGGCCGGTTCGTGCCGCGTCTGGTGGCACGGACGCCGTCCACCGACGCGGCCGGCCCGGTGCCGGCGCCCGCCGTCGCCGTGCCGG
>KL571372.1:0-1965 GCA_000715855.1 Actinoplanes liguriensis | reverse complement strand
ACCCGAGCCGGGTCTCGCGCACCAGCTCGGCATAGCCGCGACCGGGATGCTCGACGAGTTCGAACTGCGTCCGCACCCGCGAACCCGGCCCGGGCCCGGCCAGGTCGAGGTCCGCACCGAGTTCGCCGGCCTCAACTACAAGGACGTCCTGATGGCGCTCGGCGTCTGCCCGGGCCAGGAGACCGAGGAGGACCCGGACTTCGGCCTGGAGTGCACCGGCGTCATCACCGCCGTCGGTGACGGGGTCGCCGGGTTCTCGGTGGGCGACCCGGTGGTGGCCATGGCGGTCGCCGCGATGGGCAGCTACATCCACACCAGCGCGCACCTGGTGACGCCCCTGCCGTCCGGGCTGACCTCGCAGGAGGCGGCGACCATGCCGGGCGTCTTCTACACCGCCTACTACGGCATGATCCGGCTGGCCGGGCTGAAGGAGGGAGAGCGGGTCCTCATCCACTCGGCCACCGGCGGTGTCGGCCTGGCCGCGCTGCAGATCGCCAAGTGGAAGAAGGCCGAGATCTACGCGACCGCCGGCAGCCCGCAGAAACGTGCCCTGCTCACCATGCTCGGCGTGCGGCACGTCGCGGACTCCCGGTCGCTCGGCTTCGCCGAGTCGATCCGGGCCGCGACCCGCGGCGAGGGCGTCGACCTCGTCCTCAACACGCTCGCCGGTGAGGCCATCCCCCAGAATCTCGCGCTGCTCAAGCGGTACGGACGGTACGTCGAGATCAGCAAACGTGACCTGTTCGCGGACAACCCGATCGGCCTGCTGCCGTTCACGAGGAACGTGACGTTCCACGGCCTCGACGTCTTCGACATGATCAAGAACCGGCACGAGCTCGTCGGGGACGTGATGCGCGAGGTCTGGGCGCTCACCGAAGCGGGCTGCTTCACCCCGCTGCCGCACGAGATCCACCCGGCGAGCGACGCCGGTGACGCCTTCCGCCAGATGGCCCGGGCCAAGCACGTCGGCAAGCTGCTGCTGGACTTCCGTGCCGTCTCCGGAACCGCTGCCGCACCCCGGCCGGCGGCAAGGACCACGGCGCCCGCGGTACGCGGTGACGCGACCTACCTGATCACCGGTGGCCTCGGTGGTCTCGGCACGCACCTGGCCCGCTGGCTGGTCCGCAACGGCGCCCGGCACCTGCTGCTCGTCGGGCGTACGCCGCTGGGCGCCGACCCGGACCGGGCCGGCGCCGTCCGGGAGATCGAAGCGGCCGGCGCGACCGTCACGTACGAGGCGGTGAACGTCGCCGACGAGGACGCCATGCGCGAGATGCTCGCGCGCCACACGGCGGCGGGGCGGCCGCCGGTCCGCGGCGTGATCCACGCCGCGGGCGTCATCAAGTACCAGCCGATCAGCGAGATCACCGAAGCCGACCTGACGGCGGTGCTCGAGCCGAAGGTCAAGGGCGGGTGGGTGCTGCACCGGGTCCTCGAACACGAGGCGCTGGACTTCTTCGTGCTGTTCTCCTCGGGTTCGGCGGTGCTCAGCTCGCCGTTGCTCGGGGCCTACGCGTCCGCCAACGCGTTCCTGGACGGGCTCGCCGAGCACCGGCGCGGGCGTGGGCTGCCCGCCCAGTCCATCAACTGGGGATTCTGGTCCACGGTGGGCATGGCCCACCGGTACGGCCTGGAGCGCGGCCGCGACGTCACCCCGCGCGGGATCGGCGGTTTCACCCCTGACGAGGGGATCGAGGCGCTCGGCATGCTGCTGGCCGACGGGACCAGCGGCGTGGCGGTTCTGCCCGCGGACTGGGAGCAGTGGAGCTCGGTGTACCCGGACGCGGCGGCCGCGCCGCTGATGACCGAGCTGGTGCCGGGAGCGCCGGCGCCGGTCCGGCCCGTGCCGTCGCCCGCGGTTGCCGTGCCCGTCCCGTCCGCGGCCACGGCGCCGGACCCGGCGGGGGCGGAGCGGTTCCTGGCCGAGCGGGTCGCGAAGGTGCTGGGTGTGCCGGTGGCCAGGTC
>KL571371.1:63462-65779 GCA_000715855.1 Actinoplanes liguriensis | reverse complement strand
ACCCACCCACCCCACTGGGGGAAGCCCCGCTGACCAGTATCGCGGCAAATCCCGAGATCGTGTCGGCGGCCTGTGGACAACCCGCGACTGTGGACAACCACAACCCGCGAAGCGGCGCGCTGACCAGCGAAAGCAGTCAGCGCGCCGCGACGTACCACCGAATCGTCTTTCTAGAAGGTGTGCTCCGGAGCCGGGAACTCTCCGCTGCGAACCTCGGCCGCGAACTGCCGCGTCGCCTCGGTCAGCACGCCTGAGAGGTCGGCGTAACGCTTCACGAAGCGTGGCGCCTTCCCGGTCCGCAGGCCGGCCATGTCCTGCCAGACGAGGACCTGGGCGTCGGTGTCCGGCCCGGCGCCGATGCCGACGGTGGGGATCGGCAGTTCCTTGGTGATCTGCTTGGACACGTCACCGGGGACCATCTCCAGCACCACGGCGAACGCGCCCGCGTCGGCGACCGCGCGGGCGTCCGAGATCACCTCGGCGCCCTCGTTCTCCCGGCCCTGTACGCGATAGCCGCCGATGGTGTGCTCGCGCTGCGGGGTGAAGCCGATGTGCGCCATCACCGGGATGCCGGCGCCGGTGATCGCCTCGATCTGCGGGGCCATCCGGCGGCCGCCCTCGAGCTTGACCGCGTGACAGCCGCCCTCCTTCATGAAGCGGACGGCGGTGCGCAGTGCTTGGGTGGGGCTTTCCTCATAGCTGCCGAACGGCAGGTCGCCGACGATCAGTGCGGTCTTGGTGGCCCGGACCACGGCTTTGACCAGCGGCAACAGCTCGTCGACGGTGATCTGGACGGTGGTCTCGTAGCCGTAGACGTTGTTCGCGGCCGAGTCACCGACGAGCAGGACCGGCACGCCGGACTGGTCGAAGATCGAGGCCGTGTACTGGTCGTAGGAGGTCAGCATCGGCCAGCGGTCGCCGCGGACCTTGGCGTTGAGTAGGTCGCGGGTGCGGACGCGGCGGGTAGCGGGCCCTCCGTACAGCGTCGGAATTTCCGACATCTCGTCACTCTCCTCCCTCGTGGCCGCCTGATGCGGTCCCCGGGTGTCCCGGAAATCGTCGCACCAGGGCGGCCGGTAGAACGAGGGGTCAGTGGAAGGTGTCACATCCGTACGACCGCCCCGCCCGCCACCCCTGAAGCGGACTAAAGGCGATCCCCCTGGCGAAACCTGTTGGTGATCGGGAGGCGACGGTCCCGCCCGAACGCCTTGCCGGAGATCTTGGTGCCGGGCGCCGACTGCCGCCGCTTGTACTCCGCGAGGTCGACCATCCGCAGCACCCTGTCGACCAGCGCCGGATCGTTGCCGGCCGCGATCAGCTCGTCGCGGCCGAGGTCGTGATCCACATACCCCTTGATGATCGGGTCAAGCACCGAGTAGTCCGGCAGCGAGTCCGAGTCCTTCTGATCCGGCCGCAGCTCGGCGCTGGGCGCCTTGGTGATCGAGTTCTCCGGGATGGGCGGGTCGCCCTGCGTGTTCCGCCAGCGGGCGAGCTGCCAGACCATCGACTTCGGCACGTCCTTGAGCGGGTTGAAGCCGCCGACCGAGTCGCCGTAGAGCGTGGAGTAGCCGACCGCGAGCTCGCTCTTGTTGCCGGTGGTGAGCACGAGGTGCCCGTCGGAGTTGGAGAGCGCCATCAGGATCACGCCGCGGACCCGGGCCTGCAGGTTCTCCACGGCGACGCCGGAGAGCGACATGTTCGCCAGGAACGCGTCGACCATCGGCTGGATCGGCTCGGTCCGGTAGGTCAGGCCGGTGCGTTTGGCCAGGTCGGCGGCGTCGTCCTTGGAGTGCTCGGAGGAGTAGCCGCTGGGCAGGGAGACGCCGGTGACCCGCTCCGGGCCGAGCGCGTCGACGGCGATCGCGGCGACCACGGCGGAGTCGATGCCGCCCGACAGGCCGAGGATCACCGAGCGGAAGCCGTTCTTGTTCACGTAGTCCCGAAGCCCCATGACCAGGGCTGTCCAGACCTCTTCCTCGTCGGAGATGCGGTCGGCGATCTGTCCGGTCTTTCGAGAGGTGACCGCCGCGAGGTCGCCGGCGATCGAGGCCCGCTTTATCGCCATGTCCTGCGGAATCTCCTGCTCGACTCGCGGCTTCGCCGCATCGGTCGATCCAGAGTTGTTCGGTACGTCGTCAGCACCCGGCAGCTCGAGATCGTGCACCAGCAGCTCCTCCGTGAACTGCCCCGCCCGCGCCAGCAGCGCACCGTCCGGCCCGACGATCATCGAGTCCCCGTCGAAGACCAGCTCGTCCTGCCCGCCGACCATGTTCACGTACGCCACCGTGGCGCCCGCCTCCGCCGCCCGGCGCTGCAC
>KL571371.1:59219-63314 GCA_000715855.1 Actinoplanes liguriensis | reverse complement strand
GCCTCCCTCGCGCCATCAGAGATGTGTATAAGAGACAGGTTCAACTCGTACGGCGAAGCGTTGATGTTGACGACGAGGCCCACCCCGGCTCGTCGCGCCGCGGTGAACGGCCCACCGGCCTGCCAGATGTCCTCGCAGACGGTGAGCGCCACGTCGACCCCGCCGAGACGGACCACGGTCAGCGAGTCGCCGGGCTCGAAGTACCGGTCCTCGTCGAAGACGCCGTAGTTCGGCAGGTGGTGCTTGAAGTACGTCGCGACGACCGTACCCCGGTGCAGCAGCGCGGAGGCGTCCCGCCGGCCGGCGCCGGGCGTGGCGTCCGAGCTGATCGGGGCCGGCCCGTCGGCGTCCACGTAGCCGACCACCACGGCCAGCTCGCCGAGCCCGTCCGCGGCCAGGCCGGCGGCGAGCGAGGTCAGCGCCCGCTTCGACGCGTCGACGAACGAGTTACGGAAGACCAGATCCTCGATCGGGTATCCGGTCAGCATCATCTCGGGGAACGCGACGAGGTGCGCGCCGGAGTCCGCGGCGGCCCGCGACCAGCGGCGGATCGCGGCCGCGTTGCCGGCGATGTCGCCGACCGTCGAATTCACCTGGGCGAGAGCGATGCGCAACGTGGGCATGCGCTCATTGTTGCTCAATACGGCGGTGCGGGATCCCGACCCGGGCCGACGTCACAGGCCATGGTCAGCGTACTCTCGGCCTCAAGGATCGACACCGGACAAGGGGTGGAAGTGGACCGACAGCAGGAGTTCGTGCTTCGTACGCTTGAGGAGCGCGACATCCGTTTTGTCCGTCTCTGGTTCACCGATGTGCTGGGCACGCTGAAGAGCGTGTCGGTGGCCCCGGCCGAGCTGGAGTCCGCCTTCGAGGAGGGCATCGGGATCGACGGCTCGGCGATCGAGGGCTTCGCCCGGGTCTTCGAGTCGGACATGGTCGCCATGCCGGACCCGACCACCTTCCAGGTCTTCCCGTTCGAGGGCGGTGGCAGCGGCGAGAGCGCCCGGATGTTCTGCGACATCCTGCTGCCCGACGGCAGCCCCGCCTGGGCCGACCCGCGCCACGTGCTGCGCCGGGCGCTGGCCCGCGCCGCGGAGAAGGGCTTCACCTTCTACACCCACCCCGAGGTGGAGTTCTTCCTGATCAAGGATCAGGACAACGACGGCTCGGTGCCGGTCCCGGTCGACACCGGCGGCTACTTCGACCACACCACGCACGCGGTCGCGCGCGACTTCCGCCGCCAGGCCGTGCTCGCCCTGGAGCGGATCGGCATCTCCGTCGAGTTCAGCCACCACGAGGTCGCCCCCGGCCAGCAGGAGATCGACCTGCGGTATGCGGACGCGCTGACCACGGCCGACAACATCATGACGTTCCGGCACGTGGTCAAGGAGGTGGCGCTCTCCCAGGGGGTGAAGGCCACCTTCATGCCGAAGCCGTACACCGACCAGCCGGGCTCCGGCATGCACACCCACCTGTCGCTCTTCGAGGGCGAGCGCAACGCGTTCTACGACAGCGAGGACCCGCAGAAGCTGTCGAAGACGGCGCGCGCGTTCATCGCCGGGCTGCTCGTGCACGCCCGGGAGTACACCGCGGTCACGAACCAGTGGGTGAACTCGTACAAGCGGCTCTTCCCGATGCAGCTGCCGGACCGGATCACCGAGTCGCCGGCGTTCGTGAGCTGGGGCCACCTGAACCGTTCCGCCCTGGTCCGGGTCCCCGCCTTCGGCAAGCCGAACTCGGCCCGCGTCGAGGTGCGGTCGCTCGACTCCGCCACGAACCCGTACCTGGCCTTCGCGGTCATGCTCGGCGCCGGCCTCAAGGGCATCGAGGAGGGCTACGAGCTGCCGCTCGGCGCGGAGGACGACGTGTGGTCGCTGTCCCCGGCCGAGCGCAAGGCCGCGGGCTACGAGGCGCTGCCGGAGAACCTGTCCGAGGCGATCGACGTGATGGCCGGCTCCGAGCTGGTCGCCGAGGTGCTCGGCGAGCACGTCTTCGACTTCTTCCTGCGCAACAAGCGGGCCGAGTGGGAGCAGTTCCGCCGCGAGGTCACGCCGTACGAGCGCCAGCGCTACCTCGGCGCGCTCTGAGATTTCCGAACGCCAGGCGGCGACGGCCCGTGAGGACCGCCGCCGCCTGACTGGTTCAGCCGCCCCGCGCTGGGAGGGGGCGTCCCCAGAGCGACTGACCTCTTGGGGCATCCGGCGGGATCCTGGGAGCTCCCAGACCCCTGCCCCGCCGGATGCCGGCTTCATCACCCGTGTTGCTGCTGCTCCTGCGGGGTCTTCGGGAGACCGCTGGGCAGGCCGGGCCGGCCGCTGGGCCGCGTGCTCGGCGCGCCGCTCGGGCGGACGCTCGGCTTGCTGCTCGGGTCCGGCCTGTGCAGGCCGCAGAACCGTTCGACGCGGTCCCGGTCCTTCTTGCCGGCCCGCTTCACCAGCTCACCGAAGTGGGCGTCGTCCAGGGCCTTCGCCCGGTGGTCGCGGTCCTTGGCGGCCCACTCCCGGCAGAGACCGGGCAGCGCGGAGCCGGCGGCGTGTGGCTCGCCGGCGCCGAGTGCGAGGGCTTGTGCGACGGGCTGTTCGAGCTGATCGGGTTCGGGAGGGCGCCGGTGCTCGCCGCGAGCGCCACGCCACCGACGGTCGCGGTGCACGCGAACGCCGCCGCGGCGACCTTGAGGGTCAACAGTTTCGCCACCATGGAACGTCTCCGTTGGGGTACGACAGCGGGGGAATGAGCGGCAGCCCGGAACGCGGCCAGCGCGTCCGCCTCTCCCGACAGCTCCCCGGCCGTGGCGGGCGCCTTCGCCGCGGCGAGAACTGCGGACAGCGGATCTCCCACGGGCCGGGCGCCGCGCAGCAGTTCCTCCGCGGTCTTCCGGTCCATCGGGCTCCGCCCCTCCTGGCTGCTCATCTCATCTCCTTCAGCGCCGCGCCCCGGATTTGTGTCACCGGTCTCCGGGCGGGCTTCGGCTCGGCCAGCCGCTGAGCCAGTTGCCGGAGTCCCCGGTAGGCGGCGGTGCGGACCGCGCCGGCCCGCTTGCCGAGGATCGCGCCGGTCGCCTTCGCGTCCAGCCCGACCACCACGCGCAGCATCACCGCCTCGGCCATGTCCGGCGGCAGGCTCGCGATCAGCGCGACCGCGGCGTCGGTGGAGACCAGCTCCAGGGCTGTCTCTTATACACATCAGGTGCCGGAGAAGCCGCGCAGGTCCCGGGCGATCTGCAGCCAGGCCTCCGAGGCGACGTCCTCGGCGTCCTCGCCGACCAGCACCCGCAGGTAGCGCAGCAACGCGGGCTGCTGCAGGCGGTAGAGCTGCCGGAACGCGTCCTCGTCACCGTTCTGCGCGGCACGCACCACGGCGTCGGGGTCCTCCGGTGCTGACATCAGTCGTCCTCCGTCCGGCCAGGCGGGCAGCCGGGCCCCCATTGCTACAGCGCTGGGCCGCGAAGTTTTGTCACAGGGGGTACGGTCTCCACTGACGTCACGCGACAAGGGGAGAGGCCGTGCTGCAGGATCTGCTGGAGGGCGCCGGGCGGAGCATAGTCTTCGGCCTGATCGGGATCGGTCTGATGGCCGTCGGTTATGTGCTGATCGACCTGCTCACGCCGGGCAAGCTGCGTGATCTGATCTGGACCGAGCGGAACCCGAACGCGTCACTGCTGCTCGCCGCCAACCAGCTCGGCATCGCCGCGATCGTGTTCACCGCGATCTGGACCACCTACGACTCGTTCGGCCAGGGCCTCGCGTCGACGCTGCTCTTCGGCCTGCTCGGCATCGTGATCATGGGCTTGGCCTTCAAGGTGCTGGACTGGATGACCCCCGGCAAGCTGGGTGAGGTCATCTGCACCGAGACGTTCCACGGAGGTGCGCTGGTCAGCGCGGCTTCACACTTCGGCGCCGCCTTGATCGTCTGCGCCTGCATCGCCTGAAAACCCTTTGCGCGTACGTCGTGAGCCCCGTCCCGTGGCACCCCACGCGACCTCTTCCCGCCCCCGCATCCGGCCGCGCCTCACGGTTGTGCGCGTCCTGCGCGCGGTCCTGCGTACTTGCTCTCCCGGCCACGGCTGCGGGTTCCGGCTGGTTCTGACCGTGGTTA
>KL571371.1:57428-58941 GCA_000715855.1 Actinoplanes liguriensis | reverse complement strand
TTATGAGGCACGAATAACCACGGTCAGAACCAGCCTGGACCGTGACGCGCGGCTGTGCCTGGACCAGCGCGATCCTTGCGTGAGGGGCGACTCGCGGGCGGTCCCGCGGCTCCGCGGCGTGTGAGAGGTAGTCCCGGCTCCGCCGCGTGTGAGGCGAGTAGTCCCGGCTCCGGGGCGTGTGCGGGTGGGTGGTGCCGGCTTGCGGCGGGTGAGGGCGGGTGGTTCCGGCTTTGCGGCGGGGGTTGGGTGGGGTCAGGCTCCTCGGCCGAAGTCGCCGATGGCGTTGGCGAGGCCGGCACGGCGGACGCGGGGGATGTCCTCGGTGATGGCGCCGGCGGCGAGGACGACCGCGACCGCGCCGAGCTGGGCGATCGCCAGGTAGTGGCCGAGCGGGGCGGTGGCCAGGCACAACACGGCGACCACGAGCCGGTAGGAGGCCCCGGGCAGCTTCAGCAGGCGCAGGAAGATCGCGTGCCCGGCCAGGTAGAGGGCCACGCCGCCGCCCAGTGCCAGCGCCGCGTCCCAGTGCAGGGCGTGGAACGCGTCGTTCAGCGTCTTCTTGATGCCGACCGCGGTCACGACGATGCCCAGGAGCATCGGCAGGTGCGCGTATCCCCAGGCGTTCAGGGCCAGGCCGGCCCGGCGGACCGGATCGTCGGCGCCGGCCAGGACGTGCTCGGCGCTGCGGTCGCCGTCGGCGAAGTACGCCCACCACAGGTAGTAGGCCACCGCCAGGCCCAGGAGCGCGGCCAGGATCAGGCCACCGTCGAGCTCCAGGCCGGTGGCGCCGACGCCGATCGCCAGGACCGACTCGCCGATCGCGATGATCATGACGAGGCTGTGCCGTTCGACGAAGTGGCCGGCCGAGATGGTGTGCATCTCCGCCGGGTGCAGGTAGCCCGCCGCGACCTGGACCAGCGGGGCGGCCAGCCAGCACAGGTGCCGCCACGGCTCGGGCAGCAGGCCCCCGGCCAGCACCAGCAACGCGGCCAGCAGGTTCAGCGGGCCGAGCGTGCGCATCATCCGGACCGCGGCCGGGCCGGCCTGCAGGAACAGCACCGAGTGGGCGATGTTGACGACCAGGTAGCCGGCGCCGAAGAGCCAGCCGTAGTCCCCGAACGCGTCCGGGATGGCCAGCGCCATCACCAGGAATCCGGCCATCCCGGCGAGCAGCAGCGTGCGCCGGCCGGTGGTGGTCGGGGCGACGGCGTTGGTGAGCCAGGCGTACCCGGAGTACATCCACCAGACGACGAACAGCACCAGCATCACGTCCACCAGGCCGGACAGGGTCAGGTGGTGGGCCAGCACATCGGCGAGCTGAGTCACCGTGAAGACGAAGACCAGATCGAAGAAGAGCTCGAGGGTGGACACCCGGACACCGGGGGACTCCTGCGTCATGACGGAGAGACTATGTCGTACCCCCGGTCCAGCGTGCGGAGCGTGAATCGCACCGACCGGCGGCGAACCCACGGGGTTTTGTGGTCTGACCGTGCCCACCCACGGAGATCGCCCT
>KL571371.1:56041-57124 GCA_000715855.1 Actinoplanes liguriensis | reverse complement strand
GGAGCGACGGTCTGTACCCCGGCGGAGATAGGCAATGAAGAATTTGATCTTTCAGGGTCGTGCGGGCGGGGTGAAGATGCCGGAAGGAACTCTGCGGGTCCGCCCCGACGACGTCCTGTCGGTGTTTGCCGGGTTAGCCTCGACGGGTGAGCACAGCGCTTGTCATCGAGAACGATCCGACCGACGACCTCCGCCGACTGGGGGACTGGCTCACCGAGGCCGGGCTCGGGGTCACCGTGGTCCGGCCGCATGCCGGCGACGAGGTGCCCGGCAGCCTGGAGGCGTTCGCGGCCCTGGTCGTGCTCGGCGGGGACCAGAGCGCCTATCCGGATGCGGCCGGCGCGCCCGGCGCCCCGTGGTTCCCGGCCGTGGAGGGCCTGCTGCGCAAGGCGGTCCGGCACCGGGTGCCGACGCTGGGCGTGTGTCTCGGCGGGCAACTGCTCGCGCAGGCGCACGGCGGCCGGGTGGAGCGCGGCACGTCCGGCCCGGAGATCGGCCCCGGCCTGGTCGGCAAGCGCGACGCGGCCGACACCGACCCGCTGTTCAAGTGGGTGCCGCTGCTGCCCGACGTGATCCAGTGGCACCGTGACGAGATCACCGAGCTGCCGCTGAGCGCGACGCTGCTCGCCGCCTCCAGTCGCTATCCGCACCAGGCGTTCCGGATCGGCGACCGGGCCTGGGGCACCCAGTTCCACATCGAGTGCGACGCCGAGATGATGGCCGACTGGACCCGCTTGGGCGCCGCCGACCTGGAGGAGTTGGGCTATGACGCGGAGGCCGTCGTGATGGCGGTCGCCGAGATCCTGCCCGACGTCGAGGAGGTCTGGCAGCCGTTCGCGGCCCGGTTCGCCGCGCTGGCCCTCGGCACCCTGCCGGACGCGGACATCCCGGCCAAGACCTTGCCACTGCTGGGGCACTGACGTGGCCCGGCCCACCCGCCTGGCGCGGTACGGCTTCGCCGACAACGGCGCCGACCTCCTCGGCCCGCACGGCCTGCGATTGTGGGACACCGAGGGCCCGGCCGGCGCCGAGGCGGCCGAGCTGATCCACGCCCTGTCCCGGGCCGCCGATCCGGATCTCGCG
>KL571371.1:54716-55816 GCA_000715855.1 Actinoplanes liguriensis | reverse complement strand
CCCGCCGATCCGGATCTCGCGCTGCGCCAGCTCCACCGGCTCGCCGACTCGGTCTCCCGGGCCGCCGAGCGGGCCAACGGCGGGCGGCCCACCGGCCCGACCGGCGACATCACCGAGAACGCGGCGACCCGGGAGCTGCTCGACGAGCTCCACCGGGATCACGGGCTGCGCCGGCGACTGGTCGCGGTGCTGGGCGCGTCGTCCACGCTCGGCGATCACCTGGTCGCCAACGAGCAGGAGTGGCGCACCCTGGCGACGACGAAGAGCGGCCTCCCGCCGGACCCGGAGGGCCACCTCGAGCTGGACGCGCCGACGGTGCCGGCGCTGCGCCGGGCGTACCGGATCGCGCTGCTCCGGATCGCGGCGGCCGACCTGACCGGCGGGCGCGGGCTGGAGCCGACCATGGCGGCGCTCTCCACGCTTGCCGACGAGACGCTCGCCGCGGCGTATGCGATCGCCGTCGCCGCCCTGCCCGAGGGCACCCCGGAGCCGCGTCTCGCGGTGGTGGCGATGGGCAAGTGCGGCGGCAACGAGCTGAACTACGTCTCCGACGTCGACGTGATCTTCGTGGCCGCCGGCGACGAGGACCTGCAGGCCGGGACGACGGTGGCGGCCCGGCTGATGGAGATCTGCGGGCAGGTGGCCTGGCCGGTGGACGCCGCGCTGCGACCCGAGGGCAGTCGCGGCCCGCTGGTCCGCACGCTCGCCAGCCACCAGGCGTACTACCGGCGCTGGGCGCGCACCTGGGAGTTCCAGGCGCTGCTCAAGGCCCGCCCGGCGGCCGGTGACCCGGCCCTGGCGCAGGAGTGGCTGGCCGACCTGGCGCCGCTGGTCTGGCATGCCGCCGAGCGGCCCGAGGCGGTCGCCGACGTGCGCGACATGCGCCGCCGGATCATCGACAACGTGCCGGCCAAGGAACTGGACCGGGAGATCAAGCGCGGTCCGGGCGGGCTGCGCGACATCGAGTTCGCGGTGCAGTTGCTGCAGCTCGTGCACGGCCGGGTGGACGAGACGCTGCGGCCGCCGGGCACCCTGCCGGCGCTGCGCGCGCTGGTCACCGGGGGATATGTGGGGCGGCAGGACGGCGAGACGCTGCTGCG
>KL571371.1:52356-54631 GCA_000715855.1 Actinoplanes liguriensis | reverse complement strand
AGATGTGTATAAGAGACAGCGACTGGGTCGGGCATGCCGCCAACGTCCGGCGCCTGCACGTCAAGCTGCTCTACCAGCCGCTGCTCGAAGCGGTGGCGCGGGTCCCGGCCGAGGCGCTGCGGATGACCCCGGCGTCGGCCCGCAAGCGGCTGGAGATCCTCGGGTTCGCCGACCCGGCCGGCGCGCTGCGGCACCTGGAGGCGCTGACCGGCGGCGTGACCCGGACGTCCGCGATCCAGCGGACCCTGCTGCCGATGCTGCTGCAGGACTTCGCCGACGCCCCTGAGCCGGACCGTGGCCTGCTCAGCTACCGCCAGGTGTCGGACAAGCTGGGCAGCACGCCGTGGTATCTGCGGCTGCTGCGCGACGGCGGTCCGGTCGCCCGGCGGCTGGCCCGGGTGATCGGCCTCTCCCGGTACGCCACCGACCTGCTCACCCGCGACCCGGAAGCGCTGCGGCTGCTCGCCGACGACCCCGAGCTGCGCCCCCGCTCCCGGGAGAAACTGACCGAGGGGTTCGCCGCCGCGGCCGAGCGGCACGCCGGCGATCCGGTCAAGGCGATCGCCGCGGTCCGCGCCCTGCGCCGCCGGGAGCTGTTCCGGCTGGCCTGCGCGGACATCCTGAGCCAGGGCGGCGACCTGGCCCCGGCCCAGCCGATCGACGTGCACGAGCTCGGTGCGGCGCTGTCCGCGGTCACCGATGCGACGCTGAACGCCGCGCTGCTCATCGCCGGCCGGGCCAAGCCGGGCCCGCCCGGGATGCGGTTCGCGGTGATCGGGATGGGCCGCCTGGGTGGGTACGAGATGAGCTACCCCTCCGACGCGGACGTGCTGTTCGTCTTCGACGGCGGCACCGAGGCGGCCGCTCACGCCATCGCCGAGGAGATGCGGCGGCTGCTCAACGCGCCCGCGCCCGACCCGGCGTTGGGCATCGACGCCGATCTGCGTCCCGAGGGGCGGCAGGGTCCGCTGGTGCGCAGCCTGCAGGCGTACCAGCAGTACTACGACCGCTGGTCCAAGGTGTGGGAGGCGCAGGCGCTGCTGCGGGCCCGGTTCGTCTGCGGGGACGCGTCGCTCGGGCGGGCCTTCGAGGAGCTGGCCGACACGAAGCGCTACCCGGACGGCGGGCTCGGCCGTGAGCAGGTCGTCGAGATCCGCCGGATCAAGGCGCGCGTGGAGACCGAGCGGCTGCCCCGCGGCGCCGACCCGAACACGCACACCAAGCTGGGCCGGGGCGGGCTCGCCGACGTCGAGTGGGCGGTGCAGCTGCTGCAGCTGCGGCACGCGTTCGAGGTGTCCGAGCTGCGCTGCACCCAGACGCTGGAGGCGCTGACCGCCGCGCGGGAGGCCGGGCTGGTCACGCCCGCCGACGCGGAGGAGATGGCCGCCGGGTGGACCCTGGCCGCCCAGGTGCGGAACGCGTTGACGCTGGTCCGCGGGCGGCCGACCGATCAGCTGCCGCAGCACGGGGTGGAGCTGGCCGGGACGGTGCTGCTGCTCGGCGGGGGCGACCCGGGCGAGTTCGTCGACCGTTACCTGCGGACCACGCGGCGGTCGCGGGCCGCCATGGAGCGCGTCTTCTCATAGCGGCTTTTCATGGGCGCTTCTCATAGGGCTTTTTCATAGGGCTTTTTCATAGGGCCGCGGCTATGACCTGGGTCAGTGAGGTGTGCAGCTTCTGCAGGTCCTCGATCGGCATGCCGAGCCGGGCGACGACCGCGGGCGGGATCTTCAGCGCCTCCTCGCGCAGCGCCTGACCGCTCTCGGTCAGCGTGATGGCGAGGCTGCGCTCGTCCGCCCGGTCCCGCTCGCGGCGCAGGTAGCCGATCGTCTCCAGGCGCTTGAGCAGCGGTGACAGCGTGCCCGGGTCGAGCGCGAGCAGCTCGCTGAGGCGGCGCACGGTGAGCGGCGACGAGTCAGGGGGTCTTCATCACTCACTTGGATTTCTCCTCAGGTCGTGAGTTAGTGTACCAATAGTTGGGGCACAAACTATTGAGGGAGAGCGTCGTGGCCAACTTCCAGGATCGGTTCGCCCAATGGTTCCACCAGACCTTCGACGACATGTGGTTCCGCTCGCTGATCGGGCCCGCCCAGACCAAGGGCGCCGTCCAGGGCTGCGACGAGTTCGCCCGCGAAGGGTGGAAGGCCGACCTCGCCCGTCGCAAGCAGTACACCCGTGAGCAGCGCGAACGCAAACGCGCTGCGCGCTCCTGAATCAAGATCTTCATGTCGTGCGCCCAGCGGGGTCCAGGCCGCCGCTCCCGCCGGGACCCCTG
>KL571371.1:49527-52076 GCA_000715855.1 Actinoplanes liguriensis | reverse complement strand
GGCCGTGGCCGGCCCAGAACGCGAAACCCTCCGGGGCGATCTCCGTGGGTGGTCCCGGAGACCCTTGACCCCGCCCGCCGCGACCCGGCCGGTGACGTCACCCGGGTCGGCTGGCGCTCACCGTTGTTATGCGGCCTGAATAACCACGGTCAGCGCCAGCCGACGGGAGTCAGCGGCGCCGGGCGGCGAGCAGCAACTCGTCGTTCTCGACCGAGTACCCGGTCCGTCGGACATCGGCTGAGCCTAGCTGGACAACGTGTACCGCCCCGGCCTCGGCACCCGCATGATCGTCCACTGACCGTCCCTGATCACCTGCGCGCCGCCCGATGCGGTCAGCCAGCGGTACCAGTGGACCTTGAGGCGCACGTCACCGGCGGCGGGCGTGTCCAGGGTGATCGCGGCGGCGGTGTGCCGGACCAGGGTTGCCGGGGCGGTGACGATCGGTTGTGGATCCGTGACCGCGTACAGGCGCCAGTGCGGCATGGTCGCGACCAGCACCAGGTACGGCAATCCGCCCGTGACCAGCTCTGACTCGGCCCGCCCGGACCAGGACAGCTCGGCGTCGGGCACCGCGACGAACTGGACGGCCTGCTCGGAGAGCCACGCCCGGTAGCTGTCCGCCGTCAGCGCGACCCCCGTCCCGGAGGCGCCGGGCACCGTCGTGAAGAACAGCGGGTTCCGATCGATATCGGCCTGCCGCAGCCATCCGCGCGCCAGCGGAACGTCTCCCGTCCGGGCGGCTTCCCAGTAGTCCCGGGTCGGCGGGATCTCCACCCGGCCGGTCGGCCGCAACCCGGCGAGCATCGCGGTCAGCGGCCGGAAATACTCGGCGTCCGCGGTGGGATTCCCCCTGTCCCGCAGGTCGGCGGAGACCACCGGGGGCTGCCACCAGGCGGTCACCGCCACGACGGCGACCAGCGCGAGGGTGCGCGTTTTCCCGAGACGATCAGGGGCTTTCCCGTACGCCATGAGCACCGGCAGCGCGAACATCACCGCCAGCCGCGTCGCGTTGAGCCCCACCGGCGTGTGGATCAGAGCCGCTCCCAGCACGCCCGCCGAGGAGAGCAACGCCCCGATCCGAATCGGTCGAACCGGCACGAGCAGGGCGACGACCAGCCCGGTCACCACGGCGTGCACCGTGTCGACCCGGCTGATGTTCATCCACCCGCCGTCGGCGAAGAGCAGCGCGTTCAGCCCGATCAGCCCGGCGCCCGGCCCGGCGACGAGCAGCCCGGCCCACTGCCCGGAAAGGATCAGCGCGGTGCCGGCCAGGCCGAGGAACAGGGCGACGACCGGGCTGGTCGCCGAGGCGAGCACGGCCAGCAGCACGGCCGTGATCGTCGCGGCGCGCCGGGGACGGAAGGTGAGGGCGAGGAGCGCGCCGAGACCCAGGCAGACCCCGAGGCCGTACGTCACCCGCCCGCTCACCAGGTTCCCGGCGATCCCGGCCACACCGAGCAGCCCGGCCGCCCAGAGCCGTGCGCCGCCGGTGCGCCGCAGCAGCGCGGTCAGCAGCACCGAGCCGGCGATCATCGCGAGCACGCCGGTGACGCGTACGCCGAGCAGCGCCATCACCGGCTGCGACACCAGGCTGTAGCCGAGCTGGCCGACCCCGCCGTACCACCGCAGGTCGACCGGGGTGAAGCCGTGCGCCTCGAAGAACTCCGCCCGCGCCACCTGGGCGGCCAGGTCGGAGCCCATCACGGGCGCGGCCAGGTAACCGGCGCCGAGGGCCGTGGCCACCAGCGCGACCACCCACTCCACCCGCAGCCGGACCCACATCCCGCCGACAGTACCGGGTGCCCCGTAGGTTGCAGCCTGTCACGGTAGGGTCGTCGCCATGCCCCGTCCGTTCCTCGTCCGATACACGGGGCTCGCAGGTAGCGTGCTGTTGGCGGGCGCGGCCTATCTGGGCGGCGCCCACCGCCCGTGGGAACCGACCGTGACCCCGCTGACCGTCTTCCGCGGGCAGAACGGGGTGTTGCTGCCGCTGTTCTGGGTGGCCGGCATCACGCTGCTGCTGTGGGCGTGGCTGGCCGGGCGGCGGGTGGTGCCGTCGGCGCGGTGGGCCTACGTGACGGCCGGGCTGTGGGCGGTGCCACTGCTGCCGTTCCTGCCGCTGGGCAGCTACGACGCCTACTCCTATGCGTGTCAGGGCTGGCAGCAGGCGGCGGGCTTGAACCCGTACGCGGGCGGTGTTGATGTTCTGGGTTGTCCCTGGGCCGACGCCGTCGCGCCGACCTGGCGTGCCGCCCCGGCCCCCTACGGCCCGGTCTTCCTGGTCCTCGCGGCGGCCGCGGCGAAGGTGGGCGGTTCGCTCGCCGGGACCATCGCGCTGCTCCGGCTGATCGCGGTGCTGGGTGTCGCGGCGATCGGCGCGTGCCTGCCGCTGCTGGCCCGGCGGGCCGGTGTGCCGGTCGAGCGCGCGGTCTGGCTGGTGCTCGCCTGCCCGCTCGTGCTCATCCACCTGGTCTCCGGGACGCACAATGACGCGGTGATGATGGCGCTGCTGGCCGGCGCGCTCGCCGTGGCCGCGACCGGTCGTGGCT
>KL571371.1:46108-49297 GCA_000715855.1 Actinoplanes liguriensis | reverse complement strand
GCGTGAAGGCGACCGCGATCGTCGCGCTGCCGTTCGCGATCTTCCTGATCCCCCGTTCGTGGTGGCGGGCCGGGCTGGAGCTGGCCGGGGGAGCGGCGGGCGCCCTGGTCGCGGTCTCGCTCGGGTCCGGCCTCGGCCTGGGCTGGGTCGGCGCGCTGGCGGACAGCGGTGTCTCGATCCAGTGGACGGCGCCGTCCACCGCGGCCGGGATGACGCTGGAGCTGATCGGGGTGCCGCACGCCGTCGCGGTGACCCGGGTCCTCGGCGTGATCGCGCTGGCCGGGGTGCTGCTGTGGCTGTTCCGCCGGGCCTGGCGCGGCGGTGACCCGCTGTCCTGTGCCGCGTTCGCGATGGCGGCGACCGTGCTGCTCGCCCCGGTCTTCCATCCGTGGTACGCGGTCTGGCCCCTCACTCTCCTGGCCGCGACGCTGCGGCGGGACACCCGTTGGCTGGTCGTCCCGGTGGCCGTGGCCGCCGCGCTGTGCCTGCCGGACGGGTACAACCTCGCCCTCGCCACCAAGGCGCCGGGCGCCGTCGGCATGACCGTGCTCGCCGGATATCTAGCGTGGAAAGTGCTGCATGAAGCGAATCGTGACCCTGGTCGTGTCGGCGCTGGTCGCGGTGGGGCTGGTCCTCACCTCGGTGAACCGTAACCGCTTCTTCGACTCCAAGGTCTACTACGGCGCGGTGCAGTACTGGTTCCGCGACGGCGGGATGGTCTACGACTGGCTGAAGCCGGAGACGCCGTACGGCTTCACCTATCCGCCCTTCGCCGGGCTGGTGATGTCGCCGATGTCGGTGCTCCCGTTCCCGCTCGTCGTGCTGCTCGCCTCGATCGGCACGGTGCTCACCGTCGGTGTGCTGGTCCACTGGCTGGCCGGGCCGTTCCTGCGCACCCTGAAGTACCCGCTCTGGCTCAGTTTCGGGGTGGCGCTCTGCATCGGGCTGGCGTTCGAGCCGGTCCGGGAGACGTTCAGCTTCGGTCAGGTCAACACGCTGCTGCTCACCCTGGTCACCGCCGATCTGCTGTTCGGTGTGGCGCGGGGCCGCTGGTGGGGTGGCATCGGCATCGGGCTGGCCACCGCGATCAAGCTGACCCCGGGCGTGTTCATCCTGTACCTGCTGGCCACCCGCCGATGGAGGGAGGCCGGCACCGCGATCGCCGCGGCGACCGGCGCGACAGTGCTGGCCGGGGCGCTCTTCCCGGACGAGTCCCGCGAGTTCTGGACGTCGGCGCTGTGGGACACCAACCGGGTCGGCTCGCTGGGCTTCCTCTCCAACCAGTCGGAGCGGGGCATGATCGCCCGGCTGCCCTACGACGAGCTGGAGTCGAAGATCTGGCTGGTCTGCGTGCTCGCCACGCTGGTCTGGTGGGGCCTGCGCTGCTACCGGTCGCCGGACGACCTGGTCGGCGGGCTGGCGGTGACCGGTGTGCTGGGCTGCCTGCTCAGCCCGGTCACCTGGATCCACCACTGTGTCTGGCTGATCCCGGCGCTGATCCGCTGCGTGGAGGCGACCTGGCGCTCGGCGGACCGGAAGCCCGCGTACCTGGCGATCGGCGCGTACGTCCTGATGACCTCGCACATTGCGTGGATCTACGAGAACCCGCCACGGCCGCCGCTGTTCATCGTTTTCGGCAACCTCTATGTCCTGTTCAGCCTGGCTCTGCTCATCTGGACACCGGTCGGCATCCGCAGTTCGACTCCCGTCCATGAACCAGAAAGGATCTTGGCGTAGGCAGTTCGCATGTCCCTACGCCGTACCACCTCGGCGGTTGTCTCCGTCCTGGCCCTGGCCGCGGTCGGCAGCGCGCCCGCCGCGGCGGCCGCGCACGGCCGCTCCACCTCGTTCCATCGCCTCTCCACGTTTCCCGTGTACCTGAACTCGTCGATCGGCGACACCGCGGCGGCCGAGATCTCCACGGTCACCGAGGACGGCCGTACGGTCGTCTACACCGACAGCCCGGGTCGGCGCATCGGCTTCGTCGACATCACGAACCCGTCCGGTCCGCAGGGCCTCGGGACCCTGGCGATGGGCGGCGAGCCGACCTCGGTCGCGCACCTGGGCCACCTGCTGCTGGCCGGCGTGAACACCAGCTCGTCCAAGGAAACGCCCACCGGCAAGCTGGTCGTTGTCGACGACCGGACCCACGCCGTGGTCCGTGAGCTGGACCTGGGCGGCCAGCCCGACTCGGTCGCCGTCGCGCCCAGCGGCCGCTATGTCGCGGTCGCCATCGAGAACGAGCGGGACGAGGACGTCGAACCTCGCCGTGGTCGACACGAAGACCTGGACGGTCGCCAAGGTCGGCTTGACCGGCCTGGCCGCGGTCGCCCCGGCCGACCCGGAGCCGGAGTACGTCAGCATCAACTCCCGCGACGAGGCCGTCGTCTCGCTGCAGGAGAACAACCACCTCGCCGTCGTGTCCCTGCGGACCGGCAGGGTGATCCGGCACTTCGACGCGGGCACGGTCACCGTGACCGGCGTCGACACCCTCGACGACGACCGGATCGTGCCGACCGGGTCGATCACCGCGAAGCGCGAGCCGGACGGCGTCACCTGGCTGAACGACGACCTGTTCGCCACCGCCAACGAGGGTGACTACGAGGGCGGCTCGCGCGGCTGGTCGATCTTCTCGGCGAGGACCGGGAAGCCCGTCTGGGACGCCGGGAACACCCTCGAGCACATCGCCATCTCGTACGGGCAGTACCCCGACAAGCGGTCCGACGCCAAGGGCATCGAGCCGGAGAACGTGGCGTTCGCCCGTTTCCAGGGCGTCCCGTACGTCTTCGTCAACTCGGAGCGCGGCAACTTCACCGCCGTCTACGACGTCAGCGATCCCCGGAAGCCGAAGTTCAAGCAGCTCCTGCCGACCACCAACGCGCCCGAGGGCGTCGTCGCGGTCCCGTCCCGCGGCCTGATCGTGGTCTCCTCCGAGGAGGACGACGCGTCGATCGGCATCCGGGGCACCGTGCAGGTCTACGGCTTCGGGACGCCGGCGAACACCCAGCTCCGCTCGGTGCGCGACATCCCGTTCGGCACGATGTCGGCGCTGTCCGCGGTGCCCGGCCGGCGGGACCGGCTCGTCTCGGTGACCGACTCGGCGTACTCGCCGACCCGGATCCTCGGGCTGTCGACCGGCGGCGTCATCGACTCCCAGTTGACCGTCACGAAGAACGGCGAGCCGATCGG
>KL571371.1:42533-45881 GCA_000715855.1 Actinoplanes liguriensis | reverse complement strand
GAGCCGATCGGCTACGACGCCGAGGGCCTGGTCGCCCGTAGGGCCGGCGGCTACTGGCTGGCCGTCGAAGGATCTTCCCCCGAAAAACCCAATGTGCTGGTACGGCTGAACGCGGCCGGCGCGGTGCAGGAGGAGATCCCGCTCTCCGCCGACGTGGCCGCCGCTGTCACCACGAACGGGCTGGAAGGTGTCGCCGAGGCCGGCACGAGCGTCTGGGTCGCCGTCCAGCGCACGATCAAGGGCGACCCGGCGAACACCAACCGCATCGGCCGCTACGACACGGTCACCAGGACGTGGTCGTGGCTGCTCTACCCGGCTGACATCGCGCCGGTCGGCTGGAGCGGCCTGTCCGAGATCGTCGCCGTGGACGGGAACACGTTCGCGGTGATCGAGCGGGACAACCAGCGCGGCACCCTGGCGTCGATCAAGAAGATCTACGAGTTCGACGTGCCGGTGACCTGGACCGGTACCCCGACGGTGACGAAGAAGCTGGTCAAGGACGTGCTGCCGGCGCTCCGGGCGGACAACGGCTGGGTGCAGGACAAGCTGGAGGGCCTCGCCGTCGCGGGCAACGGGCACACCTACGCGGTGACCGACAACGACGCGATCGACGACGCCACCGGCGAGACCGTCTTCCTGGACCTGGGCCGCCTGCTCTGACACGGCCCCGGCGGGCGTGTCAGCGCCCTGTCAGCGGCCCCCGGCACGGTGTCGGCATGTCCACTGACACCAACGCGATCTACGCCGAGGGCCTGGTGAAACGCTTCGGCGACACCACCGCTCTGGCCGGGGTGGACCTCGCGGTCCGCCCCGGCACCGTGCTCGGCCTGCTCGGGCCGAACGGCGCGGGCAAGACCACCGCGGTCCGCGTCCTCGCCACCCTGATCCGCCCGGACGCCGGGCACGCCACGATCGGCGGCTTCGACGTGGTCCGGCAGGCCCACGAGGTCCGCTCCCTCATCGGCCTGACCGGGCAGTACGCCTCGGTCGACGAGCAGCTCACCGGCACCGAGAACCTGATCATGATCGGCCGGTTGCTCGGTCTCAGCCGTTCTTCCTCGCGCTCGACCGCGCGCGACCTCCTGTCCCGATTCGATCTCCTGGACGCCGCCGACCGCGCGGCCGGCAAATACTCCGGCGGGATGCGCCGCCGCCTCGACCTCGCCGCCAGCCTGGTCGGCAACCCCCGCCTGCTCTACCTGGACGAGCCCACCACCGGCCTGGACCCGCGCAGCCGCAACGAGGTCTGGGACATCATCCGCGGCCTGGTGACCGACGGCGTGACCGTGCTGCTCACCACGCAGTACCTGGACGAGGCCGACCAGCTGGCCGACGAGATCGTGGTGATCGACCACGGCCGGGTGATCGCCACCGGCACCCCCGAGCAGCTCAAGGCCCGGACCGGTGCACAGACCGTGAGCGCCCGCCCGGAACTTCCGGACGATCTCGAGAAGCTGGCCGCCGAGGTTCGCCAGGTGGCGTCCGGCCCGGTCGACGTGCGCGGTGACGTGGTGACCGCGCCGGTCACCGACCCGAGCGCGCTCACCGCCCTGGTCCGGCGACTCGACGACGCCGGCCTGGTGGTCGCCGAGCTCGCGCTGCGCAGCCCGAGCCTCGACGAGGTCTTCCTCAGCCTGACGGGAGTCCCTGCGTGATCGACTGCACCGCAGCGAAGCAAGGGCCAGGAGAGCACGCGAACGGAGGCACAGCATGAGCACGATGGCGATCCGGAACACCGGCACGCTGGCCTGGCGGACGCTGGTGCAGATCAAGCACAACCCGTTCGAGCTGATGGACTTCAGCATCCAGCCGGTGATGTTCCTGCTGCTCTTCACGTACGTCTTCGGCGGTCAGCTGGCCCGCTCCCCGAAGGAGTACCTGGCCTTCGCGCTGCCCGGGATCATCGTGCAGAACCTGCTGTTCGCCACCATGAACACCGGGGTCGGCCTGAACACCGACATCAACAAGGGCGTCTTCGACCGGCTGCGCTCGCTGCCGATCGCCCGGTTCTCGCCGCTGGCCGGCCGGATCGTGGCCGACGTGATCAAGCAGGCCTGGGCGCTCCTCCTGCTGCTGGCCGTCGGCATGGCGCTCGGCTTCCGGATCGGGACCGGCCCGCTCCCGGCGCTGGGCGCGTTCGCGCTGCTGCTCGTCTTCGCGGTGTCCGCCTCGTGGATCTCGGTGCTGGTCGCGATGCTGGTCGACGAGCCGGACAAGGTGCAGATCTTCGGCTTCGTGCTGATCTTCCCGCTGACGTTCGCCAGCAGCGCCTTCGTGCGGCCGTCGACCATGCCCGGCTGGCTGCAGGCGTTCGTCGAGGTCAACCCGACCACGGTCCTGGCCGACGCGACCCGTGGCCTGCTCACCGGCGGACCGGTCGCCGGCCCGGTGATCCACTCGCTGATCTGGGCCGCCGTGCTACTCGCGGTCTTCGCCCCGCTCTCCGTCCGGGCGTTCCGGCGCCGGATCTAACCCCGCCGCCTCCGCGGCCGTCGCCATGGTGACCCGGTCGCCGCGGCCGAACGCGGCGTCGAAGCTCGCGTCGCCCAGAGCGGCGCGAGCATCGCGTTCGACGATCAAAGCCTCATTGACGGTACGGTCGATCGACCCTCGCACCGACTCGGCCGCGCCCAGCAGAAACGCCGCCCGTTCCGGCTCGCCCTGACGCAGCACGAGATCCGCCCAGCCGACCAGCGCCTGCGCGATCACCGGAGAGTCCCGCGTCTCCACCGCCGCCCGCAGCGCCGCCTCGTGGTGCGCCCGGGCCACGGCGAGATTCCCGGCCGCCGCCTCGATCAACCCGCGGGTGCCGTCCGCCATCGCCCGGAACTGCTGCGCCAGCGTCGAGCTCGCGATCAGCGCCACCGTACGGTCCGCCTGCTCCCGCGCCTCGTCCAGCCGGCCCTCGGCCCGCGCGATCGTCGCGTGCGCGTGGTGCACGGACGCCATGATCTCGGGAATGCCCTGGTCCGAGGCGGAACGCCGGGCCTCCCCGAGCGCGCGGTGCGCCCCCTCGCGCTCGCCGGCGAGCCACAACTGAATGGCCAGCTTCGCCCTCATCTGCGGCACCTCCTCCCGGATGCCGACCTCCTCGAGCAGCTCGATCGCCTCCCGCTGCCAGCCCACCGCCTGCGCGAAGTCGCCGCGGGCCGCGGTCAGGTCGGCCAGCGCGCTCAGCGTGAACCCGATGCCCCAGCGCTCGCCGACCGCGCGGAACCCGTCCAGCGCCGCCCGCAGATCCGCCTCGGCCACCAGCGCCGGCTCCCCGAAGTTCAGCCGCACCTGGCCGAGCATCATCCGGGCGATCGCCCGCAGCCACGGGTCGGGATCGTCGGCGATCTCCGCGGC
>KL571371.1:40425-42292 GCA_000715855.1 Actinoplanes liguriensis | reverse complement strand
CCCAGCCGCAGCCCCGGATGCCCGTCGTGACCCGGCTCGGCAAGCTCGATCGCCCGGCCGAAATACGCCTTGACCTCGGCGAAATCCATCGGCCCCTCGACACCGTTGAGCGCCGCGAGAGTGTAGGCCAGCGCCAGCTCCTGCCGGTCCGCCGGCCCGTCCAGTGCGAGCGCCTCGGTGCACAGCGTCGAACCCTCGGTCCGGTGCCCGCACAGCCACCAGTACCACCCCAGGTTCGCGACCAGCGCGACCGCGGTCGGCCGGTCACCGGCGGCGAGCGCGGCCCGCAGCGAGGCGTGCAGATTGTCGTGCTCCGCGCGCAGCCGGGCCATCCAGTCCAGCTGCTCGGCCCGGCGCAGATGCGGCTCCGCCTCACGGGCCAGGGCGAGCAGGTACGCGGCGATCGACCGGCGCAGCGACTCGGTCTCACCGGCCTCGGCGAGACGCTCCAAGCCGTACTCCCGGATCGTCTCCAACATCCGGTAACGCCCGTCCGGACCCAGGACCAGCAACGACTTGTCGACCAGCGCACCGAGCAGATCCAGATCGGCCTCGCAGACCTGCTCCACCGCGGCGACGTCCGCCCCGCCGGGGAACGCGGCCAGCCGCCGCCACAGCCGTCGCTCCGCCCCGGAAAGCAGGTCCCAGCTCCAGTCGACCACCGCACGCAGCGTCTGATGGCGCGGCAACGCGACCCGGCTGCCACAGGTGAGCAGACGGAACCGGTCGGCCAGCCGATCCGCGAGCACCGTGACCGGCAGCGTACGCAGCCGGGCCGCGGCCAGCTCGATCGCGAGCGGCATCCCGTCCAGCGCACGGCAGATCCGCACCACCGGCTCCACATTCCGGTCGGAGAGCACGAAGCCGGAGGCCCGGTCGAGCAGCAGCCGCACCGCCGCGAAGCCGCTCGCCGCGACCGCGTCCGCACCCGGTGGCGGCAACTCCAGCGGCTCGACCGGGTACAACGCCTCGCCCGGCAGACCCAGCGGCTCCCGACTCGTCGCGAGCAGCCGCAACCCCGGCGCCGCCCGCAACAACACATCCGCCACCTCGGCGGCAGCCTCGATCAGATGCTCGCAGTTGTCCAGGACGAGCAGCATCTCGCGGGCGGCCACCGCGTCCCGCAGCCGCGCCAGCGTGTCCCGCCCGGCGCCCAGCAGCACCTGCTCGCGCAGGATCCAAAGCGGTCAGGATCGCCTGGGGGAGCTCGGCCCTGTCCCGTACCGGCGCAAGCTCGGCCCGCCAGACGCCACCCGGCAGCCGGGCAGCGACCTCGACCGACAGCCTGGTCTTCCCGCTGCCGCCCGGGCCGGTGAGCGTGACCAGGCGATGCGCTCCGAGCAGGGCGCGGACCGCGCGGACGTCGGCCGCCCGCCCGACGAAACTGCTCAGCTCGGCGGGCAGGTTGCCGCGCGGGTCCCGCAACAGCTCCAGATGCAGTGCCGCCAGCTCGGGGGAAGGGTCCGCGCCCAGTTCATCGGCGAGACGCCGCCGGGCCCGCTCGAAGACGTCGAGGGCCCGGCCGGGGCTGCCGTTCCTCCGGAGCGCCCGGATCAGCAGGGCGATCAGGGGCTCGTCGAGAGGATGCGCGGCGACCAGGGACTCCAGCTCCGGAGCCACGTCGCGGTGGGTCATCTCGGAGGCGAGCCAGGCTTTCTGGGCCTCCAGCCGCGTCCTCCCGAGCCGGATCAGGTCCACTTCGGGCAGCTCCGGATCACCGCGCCACAGCCGCAGGGCCGCACCGGGATCGCGCCCGGCAAGCTCGGCGAAACGGTGCATGTCGACGTCATCCGGGTCAATCGCCAGGCGGTAGCCGGTCGCGGTGGCCTCGACGCGCAGCTCCGGGGCTGTCTCTTATACACATCTC
>KL571371.1:34524-40196 GCA_000715855.1 Actinoplanes liguriensis | reverse complement strand
GGCGTCCACGGCGAGCAGGACCAGGAGCGCACGCAGCCGCGCGCCGGCGATCGGCACGATCTCGCCGGTGCCGCCGCGCAGCTCCAACGGCCCGAGCACCGCGATCTCCACCACGCGTCGATTCTGCCCGCTCGCCCGTCCCCGGGGTAACCGTGCCGCGCTCCCCTCTCCCGCAGGATGTTCGGGCTGGCAGACTGGGCTCGGTGGAATTCGAGACGGTGGCCGGGACGCCCGGGCTCGACCTGGACCAGGTCGCGCACATCCTGGTGCCCGGACGGGGGCGCGACGCTGCCGGCTTCGACCTCACGCCCGCAGCCGCGGCCCGGGTCGCGGTCGCCGCCGCCCTGTTCCGCGAGGTGGTCGGCGAACGCGGTGGCCGGGTCGTCTGCGCCGGCTACAAGTCACCGGCCGACGACAAGGGCACCCCGTGGACGACTCCGGAGGCGCCCGGCGAGACCTTCCGGGGCCGCCCGGAAGCCGACGCGATGCGCGAAGCGCTGATCAATTCCGGTCTAGATCCCTCTTCGGTACGGGCGGAGCGGCATTCCGTCGACACGGTCACCA
This sequence comes from Actinoplanes liguriensis, assembly GCA_000715855.1. Lineage (GTDB taxonomy): Bacteria > Actinomycetota > Actinomycetes > Mycobacteriales > Micromonosporaceae > Actinoplanes > Actinoplanes liguriensis. Next base: position 39,632 of record KL571371.1, on the reverse strand, counting down.
ACCTGCTCCGGGCCGAGGGCGAGTCCCACTTCGGTGATCAGCGCCCGGTCGCGATCGTGTCGCAGCGCGCCCACCTGCGCCGGATCCTGGGCGTGATCGCTCCTCGGGCGCTGCTACGGCCGTACGTCGGAATCGTCGTTCCCGATTTTGACGTCGACCGTGAGAACCCGTTGACCACCCTGGTCAGCCGGGTGATCGTCACCGCCCTGCCCCGCGATCCGGCCCGAGCGATCGCCGTCGCCGACCGCCGCGCGACCCGCCTCTGGCAACTAGCCGGTCTACTGGGGAAACGCACCTACCACTGACAGCCCCGCCGCCGCATGCCCGCCCTGATCAGCCCGCCCCGCCCTGCCGCCCGTCGCATGTGCGCTGATTAGCCCGCCCCCGCGCTGCCGGCCGTGGCATGTGCGCTGATCAGCCCGCCCCCGCCCTGCCGGCCGTCGCGTTTTGTGTGCTGCCGAGCCGCCGGCCGGCCCGCTCCCGCGCTGCTGGCATACTCGCGCGATGCCGAACCTTGTGACGCCCGAGGCCGCCCGTTTCGCGTTGATCGACGGCGCTCCCGTGCTGACCCTCCTGGTCGCCCCGCCCGCCGAGGCCGGCGAGTGGTCGCTGTTCAACCGGGCGACGATGCTCGTCGTCGACGGCCCCGGCGACGAGGGCTTCGTCCTCCCGCGCCTGGCCGCCGACGTCCCCGCCGGCTGGGACGAAGCGGTCATCCACCACGCCGGCGCCGAAATCCGTTTCGGCCCCGAGCCCAACGCCCCCAACGTCTTCGCCCGCAGCCTCGGCTGACCCACCCGACCCGACCTCCCCTGCACGGCCTCGCCCGGCTGGCAGAGGAGGCCGACTGGCCGGCGGCCGGGGAACCTGCCCGGTGTGAGGGCTGGTGTTTGCGGGTTCACGCACCGGTCACGGAGCGGGCGGCTCGGTCAGCTGGCGTTCCCAAAGATCCTCGGCCCACGCCAGATGAGCTTCGAGGTAGTAAGCGTGCGGCCGGTGCTGGGAGTGAAGCGACAGCGGCCGTCCGTCCAGGGCTGCCAGGTCCGGGAAGGTCCGCAACGACGGAGCGACCCGGACCTTCCACGTCGCAGGGTCGATGGCGAGCAGGAAGCGATCGAACAGGGTGTGCAGATCGCGCCGGAGCAGCAGACCACCGTGCACGTCATGGTGCCCCGTCTCGCAGTAACGGTAGAGATGGGCGGCCTCGAGTGCGGCCGGAGGCTGCGGGCCACTGATTGCGCACAGATCCCCCAGCCGCCGGCGCAACTCGTCCCGGAACCGTGGTTGCCCGATCCGCTGACGGCCGATGGTCAGCCGGTGGCCGCCGGCGATGTGGGGGACGCCGGCATCAAGCCACCAGTGCGGTCCCAGGTCGGCCGGGTCGGAGAGAAGTTTGGGCAGCGCAGCGGTGTTCAGTTCCCGGATCGCATGCTGCTTCGCCCGCGCAAGATACGCAGCGTCGAGGGCGGTGCTGGGCAGACCGCTGATCGGGCGCCAAGTGCGCTGGTAGTCGGCCACGTAGACGGTGACCGGGATCGTCTCCTCGACCGGAGTGTCGAACTCGGACCGGCAGTCGGAGCACTTGAACTGGGGGACTTTTGATGTCCGGGACTTGAAGCCGGTGTTGTTGCATCGGGGACACCGCCGGCGCATTTTGCTGCTGGCCTCGGTCGACACGTCATCGATCCATGCCACGCCGAAGACCGACCGGCTGTCCCGGAGCACGGCCAGGTCCCCGGGCTGGATCGCACGACCGTTCGCCACCGTGCTGTCCCAGTGATACCTGCTACCGAGTACGTCCTCGTATCCGAGATTGCCGCCGAACTGCCGTTCCGTCTCGTCCAGCGTGAGCAGGCTCCACGATCTCCCCATGGTGGGGGTTTTACTGGACGCCGAATTGACGCCTGCCTAGTAATCCCCCCGAGCCTTCCCGGCCGCCTTGTCCCGACACGGCGAAACGGCGGCCACCTCGGCAAGGAGCCGAGCATGATCGCCGTTCCGGGAGCTGTCCGCCTGAGCCAGGTCAGACGTTGTAGTACATCTCGAACTCGTGGGGGGTCGGGCGCAAGCGGACCGGGTCGATCTCGTTGGTGCGCTTGTAGTCGATCCACGTGGAGATCAGGTCGTCGGTGAAGACGCCGCCGGCCGTGAGGAAGTCGTGGTCGTTCTCCAGCGAGTTGAGCACGGCGTCGAGGGAGCCCGGCACCTGCTTGACGCTGCCCCACTCCTCCGGCGGCAGGTCGTACAGGTCCTTGTCGATCGGGGCCGGGGGCTCGATCTTGTTCTTGATGCCGTCGAGGCCGGCCATCATCTGGGCGGAGAACGACAGGTACGGGTTCGACGACGGGTCCGGCACGCGGAACTCGACGCGCTTCGCCTTCGGGTTGCTGCCGGTCACCGGGATGCGGGTGCAGGCGGAGCGGTTGCGCTGCGAGTAGACCAGGTTGACCGGGGCCTCGTAGCCGGGCACCAGGCGCCGGTACGAGTTGACGGTCGGGTTGGTGAACGCGAGCAGCGACGGCGCGTGGTGCAGCAGGCCGCCGATGTACCAGCGCGCGGTGTCGGACAGGCCGGCGTACCCGGTCTCGTCGTAGAACAGCGGCTCGCCGCCCATCCACAGGCTCTGGTGGGTGTGCATGCCGGAGCCGTTGTCACCGAAGAGCGGCTTCGGCATGAACGTCGCCGTCTTGCCGTGCTCCCAGGCGGTGTTCTTGATGATGTACTTGAACAGCTGCATCTGGTCGCCGGCGTGCAGCAGCGTCGAGAACTTGTAGTTGATCTCGGCCTGGCCTGCGGTGCCGACCTCGTGGTGCGAGCGCTCGACGGTGAAGCCGGTGTCGACCAGGCGGCGCACCATGGCGTCGCGCAGGTCGGAGTAGTGGTCGACCGGGGAGACGGGGAAGTAGCCACCCTTGTACGCGGTCTTGTAACCGCGGTTGCCACCCTCCTCCTCACGGCCGGAGTTCCACGCGCCCTCGATCGAGTCGATGTAGTAGTACGCCTGGTGCGCGGAGGTCTCGTGGCGGATCGAGTCGAAGATGTAGAACTCCGCCTCGGCACCGAAGTAGGCGGTGTCGGCGATGCCGCTGGCGGCGAGGTACGCCTCGGCCTTCTTGGCGACGTTGCGCGGGTCGCGCGAGTACGCCTCGCGGGTGAACGGATCGTGGATGAAGAAGTTCAGGGCCAGCGTCTTCTGGATGCGGAACGGGTCGACGAAGGCGGTCGCGACGTCCGGCAGAAGCATCATGTCGGACTCGTGGATGGCCTGGAAACCGCGGATCGACGACCCGTCGAAGGCGAGACCGTCGGTTGCCACGCTGTCGTCGAACGACTCCACCGGGATGTTGAAGTGCTGCATCACACCGGGAAGGTCACAGAAACGTACGTCGACGAACTTGACGTCCTCGTCTTTGAGGTATCGCAGGAGTTCCTCGGGATTGGCGAACACACGTCCTCCTGGCACAGTTTTCCGATACCGGGCGGCATGAGCCGCCACCTGGCAAGGCTTGTCGCGACGGTAGGGGCTCGGAGTTGCCCCGGCGTATCCCTATTGTTTCTGCCGTGTTACGTAACCGGATGATCAGGCACGGCGTGAGCGCAGCGGCCGACCTCCGGACCCTATCGCGTACGCTCGGCCGTCGTGGCAGCTTCCGCGAACGACGTACCGCAGGCCCCGGCGCGCCCGGAGCCGGCCGGCGGCGGGCAGCGACTGATCGCGCTGCTCATCGACTGGATTCTCTGCCTGCTGGTGGCGAGCCTGTACGCGAATCCGTCGAGGACGGCGTGGCCGCCGGTCGTGCTGTTGATCCTGGTGAACACGGTCTTCATCGGCCTGTTCACGCAGACGCCCGGCATGCGGCTGGCCCGGATCAGCTGCCGCTCGTTCACCGACGGCGGCGCGATCGGCCTCGGCCGTGGTCTGCTCCGCGCGGTGCTGCTGGCCCTGCTCATTCCCGCGCTCATCGCCGACGAGCACGGCCGTGGCGTGCACGACCGTGTCGCCGGCTCGATGGTGATCAGAACGGCGAAGGCCTGAGGCCCGCGCCGCTCAGTGGCCGCCGCCGAGCACGCGCCGGATCTCCGGCTCGTAGACCGGCTCGTCCCGCTTGCTGGTCACCACGCCGCCGCCCGGGGTCTGCACCTCGAACGCCTGCTCGTCGGTGACCACCCCGGACGCCTCGTCGTCCTGCTGCGCCGGGATGACCGGCTCGGTGCCGACCTTGCGCTTGCTGAGCTCCGGCGAGACCGTGCCCGGCTGCTGACCGGCCGCGGCGGCACGGGCCGCCCGGCTGCGCAGCGACTCCGGCACTTCCTCCAGTTTGGACACGTGACCGCCGGCGCGCGGCGGGACCGGCGCCTCCAGCATTCCCGAGCCGGCGCCGGCCCGGGCGCCCTCGGCGCCGAACAGGTCGCCCCACGGGCTGCCTGAGGGTTGAAGCTTGCCAGGTGTGTCTTTCCGGCGAGCCGGGCGCGAAGGTGCTGTCGGCTCGCCAGGCTGTGCCGGGCGGTTCAGGACCGGCGGGGTGGTCCCGTCCGGCCGGAACGCGTCCTTGCTGCCGGGCAGGGCCGGGCGCAACTCCTCGGTGCTGCCCGGGCGACGGCGCTGACGGTCGCTGTTCGGGTTCTTCAGGACCGGCGGCATGCTGCCCGGCGTACGCCCGAAGGTCTCCTCACCGTCGACCGGAGTGCCCGGCACGCGATTGCCGTGCTCCTGCTCGCCGCGCCGGCGGTCACCGGGCCGGCCCGGCGGCAGGCTGCCCGGACGGCCCGTGCCCTGGCCGCCGCGGCGCAGGGTGCGGCCGGGCGGCTGGCCCAGCCCGCCGGGCGGCTGCGCGGAACGGTTGAACGCGTTGCGGGTGAGCTGACCCGGATTGGGCGGGGTGGTGCCCGGCGGCAGCGCGCCCGGCTTCTGGGTGCCGAGCCCGGGCGTCAGGCTCGGCGGGTTGACCTTGGGGCCCAGCCCGCCAGGGCCGGGGAACAGCGGCAGGCCGCCGGGCAGGCCGGGCGGCAGACCCGGGAGGTTGGGGGCCTGGCCGGGGAGTTCGCCCGGCGCGTTCGGGGCCTCACCGGGCGAACTGCCCGGCGGCGGCTGCGGCACGTTCTGCCCC
>KL571371.1:32985-34257 GCA_000715855.1 Actinoplanes liguriensis | reverse complement strand
GTGTATAAGAGACAGGTTGAGCACCGCGTCCATCGGCTTGTACGGCGGGCCGACGCCGTTGAGCAGCGCCTTGCTGTACTCGTAGTACTGATTGCCGTACTTCTGGGCCAGGGTCTGCGCCTCGGTGGTGAAGCTCTTCTCGGTCTCCTGGACCTGCTGCTGGATCTGGTAGTCCTTGGCGTCGCCCCACTCGGTCATCCAGTAACGACTGGTGTCGAACCACTCGCTGAGCTGACCGGTGAGGTCGACGTTCTGCGCGTCCTTCAGGGCCTGCCGGTAGCGCTTCATCAGGTCTTCCATGTCGCGGCGGGAGTCGGCCGCCACGTTGACCAGGCCGCGCAGCGCGTTCTCGTTCTTCTGCGCGGCCTGGATCCAGATGTCCAGATAGACCAGTGCCTCGCCGGGACCCTTTGTCAGGAACGCGTCGCGGGCTTTCTCCGACTTCCAGTGCTCGTTCTTCAGCTGGACGCTTTGATCATGCAGGTAAGTCCGGTATTGAGTGAGAACCGTCACGACGTTGTGCCAATGGTCGGCCAGAACCGAGATCTTCTCCGGGTGGGAATTCTTGATCATCATTTCGATGACCTCGATTGTCAGGCTGTTGTTCTCACCCGGGGCCGGCGTGTAGTCCGTCGGATAGGTCGGATTGCCGTAATGGGACTGACCGCTGTACGGGCTGTAGCCGTAATTCTTGTCGGCGGTCGCGTCGAAGGTGTCGTCGGCCATGGCTAGCCCAGAGCCTTCTTGGTGATCGGGTCGTAGTCCGAGGCGATCGACGTGGGCTCGGTCGCGCCGCCCCCGTCGGTGGCCGCGCCGGTGGTCACCGAGTCGGTCACCGCACGCTTGTCCGGGATCACGTCGCCGTGCTTGTCCTTGACCGGCTTGTCGGTGGTCTCGGTGGTGGAGCCGTCGGCCGCGGTGGTCGTGTGCCGGGTGTTCGTCTCCTGGCCGCTTGCGGACCGGTTGACGGTGGTCTCGTCGACGACGCGGGTCCCGTCATACTTCTGCGTGGTCGTGCTGGAGCCGGTGGCCTTGCCGCCCTGGCTGTTCTCGGTGGTGGTCGTGATGCTGTGGCTGCTGCTGTCGTACGACGTGGTGGTGCGCGTCGACTTGCTGGAGAGCACGTCGCCCTTGGCGTTGTAGACGGTCACTGTCTCGATCGTCACACCGCTGCCGGGCACGCTCGTGATGATCTTCTCCATGTGCTGCCCGTCGGGCCCGGCCGAGGTCTCCTTCGACTGGTACGGCGAGATGGTCGTGGTCACCGGCGGC
>KL571371.1:27988-32725 GCA_000715855.1 Actinoplanes liguriensis | reverse complement strand
TGTGTATAAGAGACAGTCGCTGCTGTTCTCCGACGCGACGGGGGTCTGGTCGGTGCCACCCTGGGCGGCCAGCGCCTCCCAGTAGGTCTGGCCGATGCCCTTGGGCAGCCCGTCCGGACGGGCCACGGACTTGTCACCGAAGGCGAAGAGCACGTCGTTGAGGTCCGCGGCGCCGGTGGCGTCACCGTTCTGGAAGATGTCGGCGATGGTCTGCGCGGCGGAGCCGATGTTGAAGAAGGTCTGGCCCAGATAGCCCATGTACGCCGCGAGCTCGCCCGCGTTGTTCGACAACTGGGCGCGGACCGTCTCCGCCTCGCTGAGGCAGCGCTGGTCCCAGGCCTCGTGTGGCGTGTCGTACAAGTGGGTCAGGTGGGACGTCTCCTGGGCCAGGTCCAACTGCTGTTTGGCCATCAGCGACGCATACTCCCGGAGACCGTCGAGATCGACATCGATCGGTGTGGTCTCGTTGAGCCAGGGCGCGTGAGTGTTCGCGTACGTCGCCTTCTCGTACGGATTCTTCTCGCCGCTCATCTTCGCCTCCCCGTCGACGATCGCCGTGCACGGCCAGGTTAGCCGTACGGTCCGACATTCGGTGACGCGATAGAGTACGCCGTCACCGATAAGCAGGTTCGAATTCTTGATTTGAACCGTGGCGTGCTCAGCGCGGTACATCGGGGTAGCCCCAAGTTGGTGCGGATGGTTAGCTTCGGGGCCCACATGGACGTTTCGCCGGCCGCTCTCGGAGTGGGCCGACACGGAAGGATCGGGGTGAACCACCTTGGCAGGAACTCCGGGTATGGGACAGGTCCATGCCACGCAGGAGCAGCTCAACGCAATGGCGCAGCGCTGTGAGGACACCGGGCAGAGCGTGTCTCGTGGCATGGCGCAGTTGCTCGACCGGATCCAGTCGCTCGGTGGCGGCGGGTTCCAGGGCGCGGCGAACAGCGCCCTGCAGGACGTCTCCGTCCAGCTCAACGACGGGCTGACGAAGATCATCAACGCGCTGGACGAGCTGGCGGGCAAGATGAGCAGCGCCTCCAAGCAGTACGGCGTGCACGACGACGACGCTGCCCAGGAGATCCGCTCCGCGGCCGCGGCGACCGGCGACAGTTCCGTCATCGGCATCCTGCGCGGCTGAGCGCGCCTGAGCGAGATCGGGGAGACGAACAATGAGCATCACCTACAACTTCGGGCAGATCAACGACACCGCGCAGGCCATCGGCACCTTCGAGGGCCAGATGGACCAGCAGCTGAACGACCTGTACACGGCGTTCACCCAGCTGTTCGCGGCCGACTGGCAGGGTTCCGCGGGCGAGGCCTGCGACCAGGCCCGGCAGAAGTGGAACCAGGGCGCCCTGGAGATCAAGAGCGCGCTGCAGAGCGTCGGCGTCAAGCTGGGCGCGTCCGCCGAGCGGATGCAGCAGATCGACCAGCAGATCGCCTCGGGAATGTGATCGAACCGGTCGCCGGAGTCCGTCCCAGGGTTCCGGCGGCCGGTCCGGTGCGCGATGATCGGGTGACCAAGGCGGAAAGAGGCAGGCGAGATGGCAGACGTTCCGGGGCGTCCCGACTGGGGAGTGCTTCGCGACATGCTCTCGGACCTGCGTAAGGCGACCGCCGAGATCCCGAGCACGCAGCGGAAGATGCTGGAGGTCACCGGCACCGGCCGCTCGTCCGACGGCATGATCAAGGCCGTCGTCGGGCCGCGTGGCCACCTGCTGGAGCTCGACATCGACCCGCGTGTGCTGCGCAATCCGAACTCGAAGGCGCTGTCGGCGAGCATCGTGCAGACGGTTCGCGCCGCCATCGAGGACGCGGGGCGCAAGAGCACCGAGGTGATGAACGACAGCCTGCCGTCCGACCTGCGGAAGCTGGCGGGCACGGACATGCGCGGCTTCATCGGCAGCCACGACGCCGACGTACGGATCCGGCCGGAGGACGACAATGGGTAACTACGTCTCGATCACGTCGAGTCCGAGTGATCTCATCAACGCCGCTGACAAGATCCGGGACCGGGGCATGGATCTGGCCCTGGCCGTGGACGGGATCGTGGCAGACATCCGGGACCACGAGACGGACACGTTCCCCTCGGATCAGTACTCCGACACGTTCGTCAACGAGAAGTACCACCTGCTGGTGCCCGGCGCCGACGGCAACGACCAGGAGGCCGCCACCGCGGTCACCGAGGCAGGCAAGGCGTGCGGCTCGCAGATGCGGCAGGTCGGTGAGTACGTGAGCAAGGCGATGGTCAGCTACGACGTCGCCGACATGGACAACGCCAGTCAGATCACGAAGCAGACGGTGACGCACACGGCGACACGCACCGGCTGACAACGGACGCCCCGTGCCTTCTGACGATCATGAGTTCATCACGACGATGCTGGACTACTTCTCGGAGTACGAGGAGTGGCTTCCGGACTGGATCGACTGGCTCTCGCACATCGTGCTGGGCGAGATCCCGCTGGCCAAGGCGAACGACGTCTACGACCTCGCCGATCAGTGGGAGCGGCTCGCCACCGAGCTGAGCAACGCCTACCAGGACGTGCGCACGGCGGCCGATCCGATCCTGAACAACTGGTCCGGTGACGCGTCGGCGGCCGCCTTCGTCGACCAGTGGTTCGCCTACCTCGAAGGGCTGCGCAGCTCGGCGGACGGCGCCGCCCAGATGCGCGGGACCGTGCAGGGGTTCGGCCTCGAGGTCGAGCTCATGAAGTACATGGTCGCGATCAACCTGCTGATGCTCGCGATCTCGATCTACATGCTGGTCGTCGCCGCGATCCCGTCCGGCGGCGGCTCGCTCACCGCCGCGCCACCCCTGTTCGCCGGCTTCCGGGCGGTCCTCGGCAAGCTCGCCGAGAACACGGTCGGCCGGATCGCGTCGATCGTCGTCCGGTTCGCGATTAAACCGCTGTCCCACCTGTTCCTCAAGCTTCCGGCGAACCTGGCGACCCGCGCGCTGGCGGCCGGCGCCCGCTTCGCCGTCCCGCTGGTGACCCGGATCACGCTGGGACACGCCATCCCGGCCGGCGTGGTCAAGGCCCTCGTCCTGGACGGCGCCAAGCGGATCGCCGAGACCTGGCTCGGCAAGGTGGCCACCGGCGTCGCCGCCCGGGGCGTCTCCAAGGCGGTCGCCAACCGGCTCGCCGCGCAGGCCCTGCGCGGCATGGCCGGCGAGGAGATCCGCGGCCGGCTGGCCAGCCAGACCGCGCGCGCCGTGCAGAAACAGCTCGCCAAGGAGATCCAGCAGCAGCTCCTGAAGAACTGGGCCGGCAAGAAGCTCGGCGCCAAGTTCGCCGAGACCGCGCTGACCGAGACCGCCGTCAAGGAGGCCGCGACGGTCGGGCTCGGCAAGGAGTTCGCCCACTACGTCGGCAGCCGGGTCGCGTTCGGCGCCGGCTTCATGGGCGGCGGCGACCTCGGTGCCCAGCTCCTCCAGACGGCTTCCGGCAACCGGGACAGCATCGACTGGGGCCACATCCAGAACAGCGCGGTCCAGGGCGGGGTCTTCGGCGCCAGCATGTTCGGCGGCCCGGTCGGGCACACCGTCGGCGGCGCGCTGGCCGGCGGCGGCATGGGCATAGTCGGACAGCTCGGTTCGGACAGGCCGTTCAACTGGTCCGAGGTCGGCCACCAGGCGGTGATGGGTGCGTCGGCGGGCGTGATCTTCGGCGGTCAGACCCACCTGGAGATGAGCACGCTCGGCGGCGGCAAGCTGAAGATCGGCGAGGACCTGCACCTGCTGTCCGGTGAGGACGGCGGGTTCTCGGCGGTCTCGACCCGCTTCAACAAGGCCGAGGGCATCCAGGAACACCTGGTGCTGACCGATAACGGCTATGTCGGCTGGCAGGGCGCGAACCCCAGCGGCGAGGCGGGCGGCCTGCGCGTCCTGCCCGACGAGGTGGCCGCGCGGCCCGAGGTCGCCGACCACATCAGGTCCGAGTGGGGCAACGATCCCGCGACGCCGGCGGGCGGCAACGTGGCGACCGCGCCGCGCCCGGAGGCTCCGGCGACTCCGGCGGCGCGTGCCGAGACGTCCGCTCCGGCCCGTTCTGACACCTCCGCCCCGACCCGGTCCGAGTCCCGTTCTGACACGTCCGTTTCGTCACGTTCCGAGGCGTCTGCTCCGGCCCGGTCCGGCGGCGGGGGAGACGGTGGAGGCGGCACCCCGGTCAGAGCCGGCGAGGCCGGCCCCACTGCGGCAGGCGAGGGGCCCAGGTCCGCTGTCACCTCCGGCCACGCCGGGGGAGAGGTCACCCACGGCGATGGTACGAACGGTGCCGCCCCCGCCGCGGAAAGAACAATTGGCGGTACGGACGGAGCGGGCGCTGCCGATCGCCTCGCGCCCGACGCGGCTACCAGGGAGAACGTGTCCCCGGACGGGGCAGGGCACCCGTCCGTCGGTGACCACGCGGCGCCCGCCCGTCCCGAGACGCCGGCCGCCGCGCAGCACGCGGCTGACGCGCCCACGGCTCCCGACCGTGTGGCCGACCCGCCGAGCGGGCACGCCGGCGACAGCACGCCGAGCCGGCTGACGTCCGAAAACGGTCACGCGGGTGGCGACGGTCCGCCGCCGGGTGGCGAGCGGGTGAGCTCCGCCGACAGCGCACCGGCCACAAGGGACACGACGTCGCACGCCACGGACCGGCCCGTGCTCGGTGGCGACCGTGCGCCCGCAGGCCCGGACCACCCGCCGGTCGGTGGTGACCGTGCCCCGGTCGGCGGCGATCGTGCCCTCGG
>KL571371.1:27236-27844 GCA_000715855.1 Actinoplanes liguriensis | reverse complement strand
GGCCGATCCGGCGGGGGATCGGGCGCCGGCGGCCGGCGATCGTGGTGAGGCCGGCCCGCGCGACGGCGGCGACGGGAATCCTCCGCACGACGGGCCACCGCACGATCCGACGGCGGCGCGGCCCGAGGATGCCGCGGCGGCTGCTGGGGCTGCGGGCGCGGCGACGGTTCGCCCGGAAGGCGCGAGCCCGGCAGGCCGTGAGCCCGGTTCTCGGGAGAGTGGATCTCGGGAGAGTGGATCTCGGGAGAGCGGGGTTCGGGCGAGTGGACCCCGGGAGAGCGGGGTTCGGGATGGTGCTGGTGAGCGAGCGGGCGGGCGCGGGTCTGGGCGGGTAGAGGACTTCCGGCTTGTTCCGGTGGACGGGGCCGCGCCCGAGCGGCCGGTGCACCGGCCCGAGGACGTGGAGACCGTGGCCGACCGGGAGATCGGCGGACTCATCGACGGGCGGGAGCCCGGCGCACCTGACCTGCCGCACCGGGCGGACTTCGACGCCGAGTCGGGGACGTTGCGGGTGCGGTACGGGGACGGCGTCGAGCTTGACGTGTCGGTGCAGGTCAACGAGTCGCTGCCGCCCGGTGGGACGGTCGTGCGGCTGTCTCTTATACACA
>KL571371.1:25271-27004 GCA_000715855.1 Actinoplanes liguriensis | reverse complement strand
CCATGGAGGAGCTCGCCGACGGGAGCTGGCGGCAGACGGACAGCGCGGCGATCGGACTGCCGCCGCATGTGCCGGGGGAGCCGGGGGCGCGGGCTCAGTACGTACGGGATAATTTGGACAACGCCTGGCGGGCGCTGCATGGAGAGGTCGGCGGACAGCTCCACCGTCCGGCCGGCGAAGCCGGGCCGGGAACGCATGACCTCGCGCCGTCCGGCGGGGAGCGGCCGCCCCAGGACGCCGTGCCGCAGCATGCGGAGTCTTCCTCCCCGGCCGGTGCCGAGCCGCAGGCTGAGGTGCCTGGTCGAGCCGAGCAACCCCAGCAGCCCCAACAGCCCGAGCAGCCCCAGCGGCCCGAGCAGCCCGAGCGGCCCGAGCCGCCCGAGCAGCCCGCGGGGAGTGAGCAGCCCGCGGGGAGCGAGCCCTCGGCGCGGGGTGGGCGGCCGGCGGCGGATGCGTTGCGGGGGCTTGAGGAAGCGGCCGGGCCTGAGGTCGGGCTTCGTGATCATGACGGGGTGGTTCGGCACGCGGCTGAGCCTGCGGAACCGCCGGTGCCGAGGCAGCTCGGGACGGATGAGATTCAGGCGATGGTGCGTGGGCAGCAACTGCCCGAGCAGCTGTCGCGGTGGGCGAACGAGCATCTTGCGGATCCGTCGGAGCATGGTCAACCTCGGCCGAAGACGCCTGATGAGGTGACCGAGCGGCTTCGGGTGCTCGGGGACGAGGCGGTTGATCGGGTTACGCCCCGGCGGTGGGAGGAGCCGGCTTCTCGGTTCCCGGAGTTGGAGGCGCTCGAGCCGGGTGCATTCGAGCCGCGGACGCCCAGGCATGAGTCACCTCATGTGCGCGATTCCGATATTTCGGATTTGTCGTCGCTGGAGCCGCGTGAGCGTGATGGGGCGGTGCCGCGCGAGCGAGATGGTGTGACGCCGCGTGAGCGCGATGGGGGCGTGCCGCACGAACGTGATGGCGTGCCACCGCGTGAACGGCATGAGGACGGCGGCCCGGCGACGCATGAGCGCGACGGCGCGATCCCGCATGAGCGTGACGGCGGGGCGCCGCATGAGCGTGACGGCGGGGCGCCGCGTGAGCGTGACGGCGGGGCGGAGCGGGAGCGGGACGGGGCTGGGGACGGGACGGTGCCGCCGCGTGACGGGGACGGGCCCGGCGAGCGGCCGCCTCCGGACAAGCCGCCGATCGACGACATGATCCCGCGGGACGACCTCACGCCCGAGCGGCAGGAGGTTGTCGAGGCCGAGATCAAGGAGGCGATGCGGGCCTCGTTCGACGGGCGGGACTTCGCCGGGCTGGAGGTGCGGGTCTCCCGCGTCGACGTCGGGCGGGACCACGTCCGGATCGAGTTGTCGGTGCGGGCGCCCGGCGTGGAGCACTCGGTCGGGAAGGTCTCGCGGATCTTCCTGCGCGAGCCGGACGGTGAGCTCGTCGTGTCGCACGACTCGCTCAAGATGAACCCGGAGTATCAGGGGCGCGGCTTCGCCAGCGAGTTCAACCGGCACATGGAGGGCTGGTACCGGGAGTCCGGTGTCGAGTACATCAAGGTCGTCACGAGCTGGACCGGCGGCTACACCTGGGGCAAGGCCGGCTTCGAGTGGCAGCTCGGCGGCGGCCACAAGGTTTTCACGAAGCTGAACCTCGAGATCCGTGAGATCGGCCGGCACCTGTCCAATCTGGATCACTACGCGCCGGAGGACCTCGGACCCTGTCTCTTATACACA
>KL571371.1:20347-25044 GCA_000715855.1 Actinoplanes liguriensis | reverse complement strand
CGCCGAGCTGCGGCAGAACCTGCGGATGCAGCGCCACGAGGCGCAGTCCCTGACGAACCGGGCGACCGGGGCGCTGAGCGGCAAGCTGCCGAAACACGAGTACCCGACGCCGCGGGAGGTCGCCGGCCTCGGCTACCGCGAGTCGGTGCACGGGCGGGGCACGAGCGCGGACCGGGCCGCCGCGCACTGGGTCGGCAAGGACGCGATGGTCGACACCATGTGGCACGGCCGCCGCTACCTGGACGGGCCGCCGCCCGAGGAGTACCTGGGCTACGACGCGGCGTTGCGCCCCGAGCCGGCCGGTGGGACCACGCACACCGCCAGCGGGATCGCGGACACCGGTTTCGTGCCGGACGGGCGTGCCGGGCATCTGCCGGACGTGACCGTCGAGGAGATGCACGCGGCGACCGACAACGTGCAGGGGCGGGACTTCGGCGGCCGGGACATCGTCGGCGTGACCAGCGACGGCTCGTTCGTCCGGGTGGAGATGGCGGACGGCAGCACCCGGCACTTCGTGACCGAGATCGGTCACGACATGGAGACGCTCGGCAGGAGCGAGGTGCGCGCGGGCACGCCGCAGGACCCGCACGTGGTCAAGGTCAACGCCCGGGTGGCGCCGGAGCAGCTGAGCCGGGTCTGGGTGCACGAGATCACCGAGACGCTGGCGATCCAGCACACCGAGGCGGCCGGGCGTCCGCCGCAGGGGCTGCTGCGCCGGGCGACGGCGAGCATCGGGCGGGCGTTCGGGTTCGGGGACGGTCCGTCGCGGCCGCCGGCGGATCCGCACGTGGCGGCACGGATCAACGAGCGGGTGCACCTGGAGCGGCAGTTCCGGGACGCGGACGGGAACCGGGCCGAGCAGAGCCGCCTGCGGGACGAGATCGCCGGGGTGGAACGGGACCTGCAGTCCCTCGGCCATCGGGTGGCGCCGTCCCTCGTGCATCATCTGGCCGGGGCGCTGCCCGCGGGCGGGTTGATCGGCGGGTCGCACGGCACGCCCCACGCCGTGCACGATCCGGCCGCCGGGCCGCACGATTCCCGCCCGTCGCACGATCCCGCGCACGAGTCCGGGCCCGAGCCGCACGACCGGGAGCCCGGGGCGCGTGAGCCGGGAGACGAGCCGCGTGAGCCTGCTCCGCTCGTACCGGATAATTCGCATTTGATCGATCCGCCGTGGCAGCGGGGCGAGTCGCCGTCCGTGGGCGACCTCCTGCCGCACACCCCGGAGCAGGCCGCTCGGTGGCACGGCGCGATCCACGACGCGGTCGTCGGGAGATTCGAGGGCCGGACGTACGCCGATCTGCGGGTCCGCGTGGAGAACGTCCGGGTCGGTCCGCATTCCGTGGAGGTCCACCTCAAGATCCACGATGCGGCGGGGAGTGAGGTCGGCCGGTCGATCCGGGTTCTCGGGCGCCACCCGGACGAGGGGTTCCTGCACGTCAAGAACCAATCACTGCACCTCGGCGACGACGTACGGGGTGGCGGGTTCGCCCGGGAATACAACGACCACCTGGAGCGGTGGTACCGCGAGTCCGGCGTGCGCTACGTCGAGGTGACCACGGCGAGGGTCGGTGGGTACGCCTGGGCGCGGCAGGGCTTCTCCTGGCCGGAGCTGGGCGGCGTCGATCCGATCCGGCGGCTCAACAGCGAGGGTCAGCACATCACCGACCTGCTGCGGGGTCTGGACAAATTGGACGCGGAGGGGCTGCGGCCGCTGTACGACAAGTACGGTGGCGAGTCCCGGACCGAGCTGCGCGATCGCATGGAGGCGCAGCGCCGGCAGGCGTTCGACATCTACGGGCGGATGCAGGCCGTTCAGGACGGCCGGCTGCCGAGGAGCGAGTGGCCGAGCACCCGGGACGTGCTCGACGTCGGCAACCGTGACGCGCACGGGCGGGACGCGCACTGGGTGGGCAAGGACGCGCTGCTCGACTCGACATGGTCGGGTTTCCGGCATCTGGACGAGGTGCCCGGCCCGGAACCGATCCACGAGACGCCCGTGCGTCCGCCGGTCGAATTGTCGCGGGATCTCGCGCTGCACGACGAGGACCTGTCCGGAATTTCCGACACGCCCCCGCGCGTCGATGACGGCAGGCCGCCGCGCACCGACGAGGGCGCGCCGCCGAGAGCCACGGACCAGCGCCGCACCGAGCCCCTGCACCTGCTCGCCTTCGACGACGCCCCGGACGGCCCGATGCAGCGCGGCACCCTCCGCGACCTGGCCGGGGCCCTGGGCGAGGGCGGCGACCACGTGGCCGTCCGGGCGCCCGGCATGCACGGCGGCGAGATCAGCCCCAACGTCCGGGGAATCCCGGCCGAGCCGATCGCCGGCGTCACCGGCCGGATCAGCCCGCTGCTCCGCCCCGATCACCTGCCCGCCGACACGGACGTGGTGATCGGTTACGGACAGACGGCCGGCGTCGCGGAGGTGCGCCGGGACGCGTACCCGGATGCCCGGGTCGTCCAGATCGTCGACACGATCCCCACCGATCCGGCGCACCTGGACGTGCTGTCCCGCGCGGATCTGGTGATCGCGGTCGGCCCGGAGGTCGCCGACGGCCTGCGGACCGCGTTCGACCGGCACGGCGCCGAGCCGGTCCCGCCGGTGCACGAGGTCGTCCCGCCGGTCGACGGCGGAACTGCGTGCGCAGGGCGTGGACGCGCGGCTGACGGTCGCGGTCCGGGACGCGGACGGCGCGGAGGCCCGGTGGCACGCCGACCGGCTCTCCGAGGCGGCGGACAGCGAGGTCACCGTCCGGCGGCTGCCGGAGGGCGTGGACGGGCGGCGTGAGCTGCTGCACCGCGCCGACGTGGTGCTCGACCCGGTGGGCCGCCCCGAGCTGGACCCGCTGGTGCTGCAGGCGACCGGCGACGGCGTGCCGGTGCTGGCGCATCCGGAGAGCGGCGCCGGGCGGCTGCTCGGCGATCCGCTGCGGGTCAGTGACGAGCACGGGGGCGCGTCGGTGGTCCGGGACGGCGGCGCCGCCACCGGATGGTCCGATCATCTTCGGCGTACGTTCGACGACCTCCCCGCCGAGCGCCACCGCGCGCTGTCGCTGCGGGACGAGATGCGGGAGCGCTACGGCCGGGAGGCGGCCGCCCGCAGCATTCACGACGCGATCCACGACCTCGGTGAGGGTGTCGCCCGGGTCGGCGACGAGCGGTTCCACGACACTCTCGACGTGCGCGAGGTGGTGCGCCGCAACGCCGTCGACGACGTGCCCGCGGACCCGGACGCGGTCCGCGTGATGACCGTCTGCACCGAGTACGACTCGAACGCCGGTGGCGTGATCACCGCGAACCGGGAGCTGAGCCAGAGCTTCCGGACCGACGGCGCCGAGGTGTACGGCCGGGTCTCGCTCGTCTCCGAGAACCGGCCGGACCTCACCCGGCTGGAGACCGAGCAGGGCATCCACGTCCGCGGCGTGCGCGACGTCTGGGGCGTGCTGGACGAGAAGGGCCAGCCGGACCGCCGCGCGATGTCGATGCTGCTGGACAACCTGCCGGCGGACGTCGACGTGATCGTCGGCAACTCCCGTTTCGGCGGTGGCGCGGCCCGGATCCTGCAGGAGCACGTCTACCCCGAGGCCCGGTACGTGCACGTGCTGCACACCTCGCCCGAGGTGCTCGACGGCGTCCGCGGCAAGCCCGGCGAGGGCCTGGACCGGGCCGCCACCGAGCGCGAGCTGATGACCGGCGCGGACCTGGTCACCGGCATCGGCCCGCTGCTCGGGCAGGAGGCCGCGCGACTGGCGGCCGGCGTGCCCGGCGAGACGCCGCCGGCGCACACCATCATCTCGGACATGCCGCGCGACCCCGGCCCGGCGCCGGCCCGCACCCCGGGCGACCGGTACGAGCTGCACGTCCGGGGCCGCGCCGACGACACCATCAAGGGCGTCGAGATGGCCGCCCGGATGGTCCGCGAGCTGCGCGCCGAGGGCCTCGACGTGCACCTGACCGTGCGCGGCGCCCCGTCCGGGTCCGGGCCGATGATGGCCGAGCGGCTCACCGGGATCGCCGGGCACCCGGTCGAGGTGCGCGAGTTCGTGCCGTCCGGGACCGAGGAGGGCCGGGCCCGGCTGAGGCAGGACCTGGTCGACGCGGATCTCGTGCTGATGCCGTCCATCCAGGACGGTTTCGGGCTGGTCGCCAGCGAGGCGGCGCAGGCCGGGGTGCCGGTCGTGGTCGGCGAGGGCACCGGCGCCGGGATGTTCTTCGGCGATGAGCGGTACGTCCCGGAGCACCTGGGTGAGGCCGCGACCGTGCGGGACGGCAACACCGTCGGGGCGCTGCGGGACCGGGTGGACCGGGTCGCCGGGGACGCCGCGATCCTGCCGGAGCACGTGGTCGACGGGGTGCTGCGGGACGTGGACGAGGCCCGGCTCGGCGCGTGGGTGGATCACGTGCGGTCGGCTTTGCACGGGCTCGACGATCACTACGTACGTGCCGGTGAGCTTCGCGATCACATCGAGCGGGAGTATCCGCCGGGCAGCGCGGCACACGGGGTGCTGGAGGTGCTGCGCGGCGAGGCGCCGGCGGATCCGCCCTACGCGCCGCACGAGGAGCCGCACGTCGCGCGCGAGGAGCCGCATGCCGCGCGGGAGGTCGCGGAGGGCGCGGGCGCTGACAACGGCGTACGGGAAAATCGGGTGTTGCCTGAATCGCCGGCGGCGGGCGAAGGACCGCATGTGCCGGAC
>KL571371.1:16760-20152 GCA_000715855.1 Actinoplanes liguriensis | reverse complement strand
TGTATAAGAGACAGAGCCGCGGCACACCGCCAGCCCGATCAGGGAGACCGAGTTCGTGCCGGGCGGACGCGCCGAGGGGGTCGGCGACGTCACGGTGCCCGAGCTGCACGAGGCGGCCCGGCAGGTCGCCGGCGCGGACTTCGCCGAGGGCACGATCCACTCCGTCGACGTCGAGGGCGACCTGGTCCGGGTCACCATGACCGACGGCGGGGAGCGGCACTTCCGCACCGAGATCGGCGAGGGCATGCGCAACCTCGCCGAGACCACCGTGCGGGACGGCACGCCGGAGCGGCCGCACGTCGTCAAGGTCAACAGCCGGGTGGCCGGTGATCAGCTCACCCGGGTCTGGGTGCACGAGATCACCGAGACGCTGGCGATGAAGCACGCCGAGCTGACCCGCCCGCACGAGCACGGCCTGATCCGGCGCCACACCGAGGCGATCGACCCGCACACGGCGGCCCGGGTCAACGAGCGGGTCCACCTGGAACGCCGGTTGGCAGCCGAGGGGAACCCGGAGCTGCAGGCACGGCTGCGTCACGAGATCGCCGGGGTGGAACGCGACCTGATCGCGCTCGGACACGACCCGGGCCCGCCGGGGCACTGGGCGCACCGCCCGGAACGCCCGCCGAGCTTCGAGGAGCTGCTGCCACGATCCGGCGAGGGCACCGCGCACTGGGGTGAGGCGGCCGTCGCGGAGCTGACCGGGCGGCTGGACGGCCACCGATTCGGCGACGCCGTGCTGCGCCTGGACGGCGAGGGCGCGATCCGGGTCGGCCCGGACGAGGCGGTGATCCGGTTCCGCGTCGAGACACCGGACGGGCAGCACCTCGGCACCGAGACCCGGGTGGTCTTCCGCGACCCGGACGGCGGCACGGTCGCCCGGCACGAGGGCCGCTCCGGGAACACCCGCTTCGAGCGGCAGATGCTGGAGTTCTACCGCGAGGCGGGGGTCGACCGGGTCGAGATGCCCGCCGCCGGCCGGGACGGCTACGAGCTGGCCCGCGAGGGCTACGGGTGGGGCCGGCACACCGACGCCGGGGACGCCGGCCGGATCCTGAGCGACGTCGCGCGCCGGGCGGACGAGATCGACGGCCTGCTGGAGGGTCTGCGGAACGGCTCGGCCGACGAGGCCGCCCTGCGCGAACGCTTCGGCGGGCGCAACCCGGAGGAGACGCGCGCGAACCTGGAGCGCGAGGTGGCCGCCGCCCGGCAGCTCGTCGAGCGCGGCCGGCTCGGGCTCGGGCACCCGGACTTCCCGTCGCCGCGCGAGATCGCCGAGGCCGGGACCGCCGAGGGCTGGCATCGCGGCGGAACCTCGCTGGGCGCCGAGGTGATGATCCGCCACGAGTGGCACGCCGAGCTGCCGCTGGACCACGTGGCAACCGGCGAGGCGGCGTCCTGGCCGGCGGTGTCCCGGCCGGGCGAGGAGCCGGGCATCCGGTTCACGGAGTCCGAGCTGACCTTCCGGGGCGATCGGGACCAGTCCGGCCGCAAGCTCTACACCGATGCGGACGGCCGGAAGCACTTCCCCGACGACCGGCGGGACACCTATCGGGGCGTTGACGGCCGGCTGCGCAGCAGCCACTTCGTCGCCGAGGACAACCCGCAGCCGCGCCCGGGCCTGCGGGCGCGGGCGGTGGGCGACCACCCGGGGGCGCGGCACTTCGACGCGCGGCCCGGCGACGGGCCGGAGGGCGCGCTCCACGATCAGCTGACCGAGCGCAACCGGATCCACCAGGAGTACACCGACACCTGGGCCGAGCTGGAGTCGTTCGGTCTCCCGCTGGACCGGCAGCACTTCGGCGCGGCCGCGTTCGACGAGATGATGGCCGAGGCGGACGTCCTCTTCACCGACGACCACCAGGTCGAGGCGTTGCGGTCGGCCGGCGAGCGGTATCTGGAGCTGAACGACGATCTGCACCAGGCGAGCGAGCGGCTCGGGACGCGCGGCGGCGAGCTCGTGCGGGAACGGCAGTTCCCCGGCTCCCGGGAACTGACCCCCGGGATCGGCGTCCCCGAGGAGCGCGGCAGGCCGGACAACCTCGACCGGGTCCTGCTCTGGGACGAGCCCGGACGCGGTCCGGTCCTGATCGCGATCGAGGAGAAGGGCGCCGGCAGCACGCTCGGGACCCGGGACGCCGAGGACCCGGCCAACCTCGGCGGCGCCCGGATCACCGTCGAGCAGTGCACCCCGGAGTACCTGCGGCACATGCTGCAGCACGACGTGAAGCTCCAGGCGTACCTTCGGGAGAATCCGGAGATGCGTCCGGTGATCCAGGAGATCATCAGCTCCGAGCGCGAGGGCAGCCTGCGCTACCTGCAGGTGCACGTCGACGACAAGGGTCACGTCACCGCGACGGACTACCTGCTGTCCCACGATCGTCTGCGGCCGGGCTCGGTCCGGCTCGTGGGCGAGTGACCGCCGAGGATCTTGTGACATGACAGAACTGCCACCCGCGATCGACCAGTCCACGCTGGCGACGGTGGTGCGGACCATCCGGGACACCGAGTGGTCCTGGGACCGGGCCGGATTCGAGAAGCTGGCCCGGCGTCTCGGCCTGACCCCGCTGCTGGAGAAGGAGACCGGCGGGATCTACGCGGCGCCGTGGCCGTCCCGGGGACGGCCGGTCAAGATCACGTACGACGCCGAGCGCGGCATCAACGACTTCGACGTGACGCTGACCAACGTCGCCGCGCTCCCGGACGTGCCGCCGGGATTCCTCGTCGACGTCTTTGCGGCGAGCGCCCGCACCCTCACCGAGATCCTCGGCGAACCGACCGGGCGCACCCCGGGCGGGCGGCCCGAGATCCGGTGGCGGGGCGAGTCGCAGACGATCCTGCTGCAACGGCTGAGCGTCGCGGTCACGCTGACCTGGGCCAGCAACGGGTGGCAGGAGATCGCGGACTTCTCGAACCGGAAGGACCGGGCATGACCACCGGGACGTGGGAGGAGCTGGCCGCGGAGATCGCCGCGCTGGTGCCCGACATGGCGGATGGGGACACGCTGAACCTGCTGGCCGAGCCGTACGCCGTGTCGATGCAGCAGCAGCCGTCGTACCTCGCGATCGAGACGCCGGACGGCGACGACTACCTGCCCCTCGACCGCCGGCTCACCAGCCGTGACCGGCAGCACCTGCGCGAGCTGGGCTGGCGGCCGCCCCCGAACCCGGACATCGTGAACAGCTGGGAGCGGCACTTCCCCTGGCCGCTGAGCTCGGCGGACGCGGCCGAGGTGGGCGAGCTGGTGGTGCGCACGCTGCGCGAGGTGCACGGCGCGACCAGCCCCGCCGACGTGGTGCGGGAGCAGTTCAACGCGTTTCCGGGGCGCGGATGACGTACCCGCTGGCGCGCACCCGGCAGGAGGCGCACCTCTACCTCGACCTGACGCCGTG
>KL571371.1:14677-16507 GCA_000715855.1 Actinoplanes liguriensis | reverse complement strand
GTGCGGCGCCCGCCGGCTGGCCACCGCCGGGGAGGCGATCACGCTGGCCGGCGGCACACCCGGGCGGCGCTACGCCGGACAGTGCCCGGCCTGCGGACGGGAACGGGAGTTCGTCTTCCGGGTGCCGGAGGTCGCCGAGGACTCCGAGAACCCGGCGACGATAGTGTACGGCCGGTCGACCCGCCCGTCCGAGCTGCTCGACCCCGGCCAGTGGTTGTGGGCGGGGGAACAGTACGCGGATGCCGTACCGGCAAATCCGGGTTTTCTCGAGGGCGAGCCGCGAGCGATCGCGCGGACCTGGATGACCGCGGCCGTCGCCGCCCTCCGCGAAGCGGTGAAGTTCATCCCGCCGGGCGAGGAGCGGGTGCCCGAGCCGGCGTTCTTCAGCGCGCTCGGCCGGGACCGGCTCGCCCGGGAGCCGCAGGTGTTCACCCGGCGGCACCTGGTCGACCTGCGGCTGGGCTTCGAGCGGCGGCTGCGGACCTTGCAGGACGTCCCGCCGCCGCCCGATCCGGGGGTGGTCCGCCGGCAGATCGAGGAGAACCGGCTGGTCGAGGCGTGGGCGCGGCGGCACGACCTGGACGAGGCCCGGCTCGGCGCCGGCACCGCGGAGCAGAACCACGAGCTCGCGCTGGAGCTGCGCGCGTTCCGGAACGAGGACCCGGAGACCGGGCTGCGGCTCGGCAGCGCCCGCGCCGGGCTGGCCGCGTTCCGGGAGCTGATCAGCACGTTCGAGGCGGAGCTGGCGGGCGACCTGGGGATGCGGGACCTGCGGATCGGGATGGCGCTGGCCGCCTACGAGGCGTGGCTGCAGCGGCTCCGGATCGACGACTCGCCGTGGCGGGACGGGCTCTGGACCGGCCGCGTCTGGGACGTGCCGGACGACGCGCTGCCACCGGCCGCGGCGGTCTGGGAGATGGTCGGCGCGGCCCGGGAGATGTCCCGCCGGACGTTCTAGGTCGCTCGGCGGTACATGTCGTCGGCCAGTTCGCGGGCCAGCCGGCCGAGCTCGCCGTCCGACCGGATCGGGCCGGCCTCGACGCCCGGCCGCAGCCGCGCGGCCAGCTCGTCCAGCAGGTCGGCGATCACACCGGCCCGCTGCACGGAGATCGCCACGATGTCCCGCGAGCCGGGCGGACGCCCGTCGACCGAGGCTCCGGCGTCCAGGGCCGGGCGGGCGTCCGCGGCGTAGTCGTCCAGCGGTTTCGCCCCGTCCAGGGCCTGCCGGCTCAGCCAGTGCCGGGCTGGGTCGCTCATCTAATACCCCGTTCCGCTGCGCAGGTGGCGGGCGGTGCGGGCGGCCAGCTCGGCGAGGTCGCCGTCGCCCTGGACCGGGCCGGCGCCCAGACCGGGGGCGAGCCGCCGGGACAGCTCGTCGAGCAGCGTGGCGATCACCTTGGCGCGCTGCCGGGAGAACGCCGCGACCTGGTCACGGGCGTCGTCCGGATCCAGCCGGGCCTCGGCGGCGCGGCCGGCCTCGACCAGCTCGGCGAACTCCGCGGCCGCCTCGTCCAGCGGGATCGGGGTGCGCTGCTGGGTGCCGTCGGGCAGGCGCTTGAACCGCGACCGGGCCAGCAGATGCCGGGCCGGGTCGCGCTCCGCGTCGGGCTCGGTCACCGGCCAACCCTATCAATGGGGTCACGCTCCGCGTCGGGCCCGGTCACCGGCCAACCCTGTCGATGAGGGGCTGTGGCAGGCTGGAACGCATGCCGGTTCTTCGCGCGCGCAGCAGCTACGAGGCGAGCCTGTTCAGGGAGCTCAATCCGGGCGCTGTCTGCGAGGAGCCGGAGGGGCACGTACCGGCCGAGCCGGACCGCCCGGTCTACGGCG
>KL571371.1:7966-14460 GCA_000715855.1 Actinoplanes liguriensis | reverse complement strand
TGTGTATAAGAGACAGGTCTACGGCGGCCCCGAGCCGTCCGGCCTGATCGACGCCGGCCAGTGGGTGCTGATCGCCGAGAAGTATGCGTCGATGGCCGCCCGCCCCGGGGTCGAGGTGACCACCGCCCGGGTCCGGCTGCGTGCCGCGATGGCCGCGATCCTGGAGGTGCGCAAGTTCGGCCTCCCGCTGCCCGACTCCGCGTTCTGGACGTCCCCGGGCCGCCGCCTGCACGCCGAGCAGCCGGAACGCTTTACCGGCGACGCGCTCGACCGGGCCTGGGAGGGCTACGACCTGGAGCTCACCCGCCTCGGCCCGGAGCTGCCGCCGGCGCTGACCGACCCGGAGGCGATCGCGCGGCGGCAGGCCCGGGACAGGGTGGAGCGGGAGTGGCTGGCCCGGCACGGGCTCGGGGACGAGCGTGACGCGAGCCCGGAGCAGCGCAGCGAGCTGACCCACGCGCTGCGGCGGCTGGCCGGGCTCGACGTGGCGACCGGGTTCTCGCTGGGCCTCGAGCGGTCGGCGTTGAGCGCGTACGACCGGGTGTGGCGCGAGACCGGTCAGCGATTCGCCGGCGACCCCGCCGAGCGCGATCGGCGACTGGCCGCGATCGCCGCGCTGCGAGCCGCCTGGGGCGCGGACGACCACGTGCCACCGGCCGGCTCCGCGTGGGAGCTGGTCCGGGCCGTGCGGACGGCCGCCGGGCAGGATCCGGAGACGGGGGAGTTCGTCCGGTGACGACCGTGTTGTCCGCGCACACCTACGCCGAGGCGTACCTCTACATCGACCTCACGCCCTGCGTCTGCCGGGAGACCCGCTTCGCGCCGGCCATGCACGCCGAGGGCGAGGACATCCGGTGGTACGGCCCCTGCCCGAACTGTGGCCGCGACCGCGACTTCCTGTTCCGCTTCGCCGACTTCGCCGACCACACCACGCCGGGCTACATCGAGTACAGCCACCAGCCCGGCCCGTCCGAGCTGATCGACGCCGCCCAGTGGCTGTGGGTCTGCGAGCAGTACGCGGGGACCGTCCCGGCCACGATCGGCGAGCTGCGCGCGGTGCCGGAGCAGGACCGGCAGGGCGTCCGGCTGCGACTGAGCGCGGCCGGCTCGGCCCTCGACGAGGTGCTCAAGTTCCTGCCCCGCGACGAGGACGAGATGCCCGAATCGGCGCTGTGGAGCGACTGGAGCCAGCAGTCCCGCGCCGCCGCGCCGGACCGGTTCCGCCGCCCCTGGCTGGAACAACGCCAGGACGAGCTGCGGCGGCTGATCATCTCGCTCCCGGATGTGCCGGCCGCCGAGTTCTGGGGCGGTGACGCCGGGTACCAGGCCAAGATCCAGCGGCTCGGCGAGGTCCGGGCGCTGTGGGTGGCGCGGCACGGCCTCGCCGGGGTCGACGACGACCGGGTCACCCCCGAGCAGCGGCACGAGCTGCAGCGGGCCGAGCGCGCGGCCTCCGACCTGGACGTGGCGACCGGGTTCTCGCTGAACCTGCCGGCCGCCGCGATCGCCGCGTACAACCGGCTGCCCTGGGCGGTGCAGCGCCACTTCACGGACGATCCGGCGGAACGGGACCGGCGGCTGGCCGCGCTGACCGCGGTGCGCGCCGACTGGCTGGCCCGCACCGGGCACCCGTCCTGGGACCCGGACTCGATCGAGGACGAGTTCGAGATCCCGGCCGACCGGCTGCCCCCGGTCGCGGAGACCTGGCAGATGGTGCGGGCGGCCCGGCAGGCGGCCGGCATGGACCCGGACACCGGCGAGTTCGTGGCGTGGCCGGCATGAGCGATCGGATCGCCGGGGCGCGCTACTCGTTCCGCACCGCACACCCGGCCAGCCCGATGCTGCGGGTGCGGTACCGGCACGGCGTCCCGGTCGACCCGTGGGGCTTCCCGGACTGGACCCCCTACGCCCGCCTGCTCGTCGCGCTCCCGCCGGCCATCCCGGACCTGACCGTCGACGAGTCCCGGGTCGTCGACGTGCGCGCCGCCGACCTGGTCGCGCGGGTCAGCGGCGACCCGCTCTGGGACGGCACGACCGGCACCCCGCCCGGCTGGACCTGGGCACACGTCGCGCAGACCCGGCACCTCGCGCTCGTCCCCGCCGAGCTGCACTCCGCCTTCCGGCACCTGGGCGGGGTCAGCGTGGGCGGCACCCGCGCCGCCGGGCGCGGACTGACCGCGGGCGACGGCGAGCCGCCGCGGATCATCGTGACCGAACGGCTCACCGAGTCGGCGATGGCGGCGGGCGAGGAGATCCTCAAGATGCGGCTTCCGGCCGCCTATCGGGACTTCCTGGTGCGTACGAACGGGGCCGCCCCGTCCGTGCCCTCCGTGCACCCCGGGCACGGCTTCGTGCTGGACCAGCCGCTGTTCGGCTGGCGCGAGGACCGGTTGCAGGACCTCGGATACATGAGCGCCTGGTTCGTCGACCGGCTCACCCCCGAGTGGCTGGCCGTCGGGCACGTGCAGGGCGGCCTGCTGACGGTCAAGGTGCGGGGCGACGACCCCGGCGCGGTCGGCTACCTGGACGACGACGACTGGCGCGACCGGGACACCTTCACCGCCGAGGACGTCTGCGACTGTCTCTTATGCTGCACCGGCTCGCGGGGGACTTCGCGTCGTTCTGGCTGGCTCTTCGACCCGTACCGGATGATCTGTCGGACCTGGCTGCCGGAGTGGCCGCGGGGGCGCAGGTGGCCTCGCCGCAGGGGCTCGGCGCTCTTCTGCCCTCCTCGCACCGCCGGGCGGCGTCGTGACCGCGCCCGGCTGGCAGCCCGCCAACCCGGTCGAGGAGGCCCTGCTGACCGCCGGGCTGGAGAACGACCGGCAGATGTTCTTCCAGGTGGTGGCGTCGGCCGACCTCTACCTGCCGCAGGTCAGCGAGGCACCGGGGCCGCAGCGCTTCCTCACCGTCCACGCGCTCGGCCAGGTCTTCCTGCCGGTCTTCACGTCGGTCCAAGGCCTCGCCCAGCAGTACGGGCAGGCCGTCGACGGCTACACGGTGACCAACTTCGCCGAGCTCAGCCGCAAGTGGCCGGACCCGGACTGGCGGCTGGCGATCAACCCGGGGACGCCGCTGGACGCGTACCTGTCGATCGAGAGCCTGATGCAGGCCGCGCTCGGCGACATCCAGGTGCCGACCATGCACGAGCTGGTGGAGACCGCCGAGAAGGACGAGATCCTCGACGTGGAGCTGCGCGACCGGCACGAGAGGGCCGGGCCGTACCCGGAGGACGACGCCGAGGCGCTGCGGGCCGCGCTGGAGGCCGGCGACGTCTACGGCTACGTCGACCGGCTGCTCGACATGAACGTGCTGCTCCCGGTCGCGCGGCCGGCCGAGGCCGAGGAGATCCTGGCGGACGGCTTCCCCTGGCAGCCGGACGCGTACCGGATGATCGAGGTCTTCACCAGCCCGGAGACGCTCGCCCGGCGGCATCCCTCGGCCGCGCCGGACGTGGTCGAGGTGGCGCTGGCCTTCGCGCTCGCGGCCTGGCCGGACGAGCACGGCATCTCGATCGATCCGGACAGCGCCGGGGCGTTCGAGTTACCCGCCGACCAGGTGCTCGCCCTGCTGGCTTTCCGACCGGATCACACTATTTGACGTACGTCGTGGTGAGATCCGACGCCGACGGAGCCTGCACGTCGACCGGAGTGCCGAAGTCGCTCAGCTCGAAGACGAGTCTCGAGCTCAGCGGCGCCGGAAGCCGTGCGAGGTCCGGCTTGCCGTCCCCCGAGACATAACCGAGCGACGACGTGATCTCCATCCGGCGCAGCAGCCCGTCCTCGTCCAGCCAGAGGTCGTAGACCGGCCCGATCGTCGCGGTGTTGAAGACGTTGTCGAGCGGTGTGTCCCACGGCGCCGGGCAGGTCGGGGTGTCGGCGTCGCAGTGGAACCGGTACTCGTGGGGCGCGCCCTTCACATCCTTGAGCACGTCGGTCTTCGCCAGGACCGCGAACGGCTTCCGTACCCCGGTCAGGAACGGCAGCCAGGTGGTGATGTCCGCCAGGTTGTTCTGCGGCGACGTCAGGTCCGTGCCGAGGTCGACCTTCTCCGGCGTCATCCAGGTGCGGCCGTCGGCGGGCTTCAGATCCGCCGAGGAGTAGAAGTCCTTGCGGAACCCGGTGTGCAACCGGCGCAGCCCGACCAGGCTCTTCGTCCCGGCCGTCGCGTTCCTGTAGGTGGTGTCCCACCGCGCGTCGTCCTCGTTGCCGAACCTGACCGCGCTCGTGCCGGCCCAGAACCCGGCCTGATCCAGCCGCGCCTCGAAGGTCACCTTCGCGGTGCCGGCCTTCAGCAGCTTCGCGTTGATCTGGAGGAACTCCTCCGCGATGGAGGCCTCCGACCGCGGCAGCGGGATCAGCCTGCCGCCACTGATCACCTCGGCGGCGACGACGCCGACCAGGGCCGCGGCGACGGCGTAGAGGATGACACGCTTCTTCATCACGTTCCCGGGGGTGGGCGTCAGGGCACCACAGGGTAACGCCCGGCCGGATCGACCGGCATATCATCGGCGGGTGCTACCCGTTGCCCGGACTCGTGACGAAGCCCACCTCTACATGGACCTGCACGGTTGCACGGCGTGCGGCGGCGTCGACGTCGCCTGGGCCGAGGCGCTGGTCGACCGGTCCGGTGTGATGGCGCGGCGCTACCACGGCGCCTGCGGGCAGTGCGGGCAGGAGCGGGAGTTCGTCTTCGCGCTGCCGGAGCGGCCCACCCCACCCCGGCCGGGCGACTACGTGACGTTCGGCGCCGCGGGGGAGACGTCCCGGCTGTTCGACGCCGGCCAGTGGGTGCAGATCGCGGACATGCTGACCCTCGCCGCCGGGCTGCCCGACGAGGACCGTGGCACCGCGCTGATCGCCGTCGCCTGCTTCGACGAGGCGCTCAAATTCCTGCCGGAGGGCGCGTCCGACCTGCCGGAAGAGGCCTTCTGGAGCGACGAGGGGCAGGCTTTCCGGGTACGGTCGCCGGAGCGCTTCCGCCGCGACGAACTCCTCGCCCGGCGCGCGGGTCTGGCCGCCCGATGAGACACGCACGGCGGATGGCGGCCGTCGTCCTGGCCGCGGCCCTGACCGGGGTCGTGGCGCCCGCTCCCGTGCTGGCCGCCGACTGCGCTACCGCCGGTCGGCTCACCGGTGGCGTCGCCTGGCCCCGGACGATGCTCTCGATCGACGCGGTCAGCCAGCTCGACCGGGCCGCCGGCGTCGTGGTCGCGGTGCTCTCCACCGGGGTGCAGGCGGACAAGCGGCAGTTCGGCGCGCGGGTGCTGCCCGGCCGGGACGCGATCGCCGGCAACGGCCCCGCCGACACCGACTGCCGCGGCACCGGCACCCAGGTCGCGGGCGTGATCGCGGCCGAGGTGACCGACGACAACCCGGTCGCCGGGCTCGCCGGCCGCGCCACCATCCTGCCGGTCCGGGTCGTGCCCGACGACGTGTCCTCGCAGGAGACGTCCGCCCAGCCGGGGGTGCTCGCGCGCGGCATCGAGTTCGCCGTGGCCGAAGGGGCGGACGTGATCGTCGTGGCCGCACCCTCCTATACGGACAGTGACCGGCTGCGCTCGGCGGTCGCGTCGGCGATCGCCGGGGACGTGCCGGTCGTCGCGGCATCCGGGGACCTCGGCTCGTCGCAGGACAAGAACCCGGCACCGTTCCCGTCGTCCTACCCCGACGTGATCACCGCCGGTGCCATCGACCAGAACGGCAAGATCTTCGAAAAATCAGGACATGGGACGTACGTCGATCTGGTCGCACCCGGCGTCGCCGTGCCCACCCTGCAAGGCGGCGACTCCGGGTCCACGGGCGTGGTCGAAGCCGACGGGACAGCGCTGGCCGCGGGGTACACCGGTGCGGCGGCGGCCCTGATCCGCGGCCGTTCCGGCCGTCTGCCGGTGACCGACGTGACCCGCCTCCTGACCGCCTCGGCCAGCCCGACCGTGACCGGGGACGCGTTCGGGGCGGGAGTGGTCAATCCGTACGGGGCGATCACCGGCAAGGCCACCGGCAAACGTGCCCGCGCCCTCCCCGCCCTCTCTGCCGCCCCCGCCGCCCGGAGCACCGCGGAGAACCGCCGGCGCCTGATCGCCTACGCCGGCGCCACCCTCGCGGCCGTTGCGGTCGTCGCCGTCCTGATGATCACCGCCGCCGTCCGCCGGAGTCGTCGTCAGCACTGGCGGCCGGCCCTGGCCCCACCCCTCCCGGAATACGACGAGCCCGTCGAGCCCGGCCCCCCAGTAATGCTCCTCGACCACCTCCCCGCCCCACCCCCCTGACCCAGCCCCACATCCGTCACAAAAACCCTCACCACCAGCCGCCCGGCCGCGGCCGACACACAGCGCCGTTTCAGACCCGCTGTCCAGCCGTGAGTGCCAGCTGGTCGGTCGCGGCTGGTGTTCAGGGTTGTTTTGGGGCTGGTTTTCAGCCGTCAGCGCCAGCTCGAGCGATCCGGCTGGTGCTGACCGTGGTTATGAGGGCCCGAATACAACAGCGAGCACC
>KL571371.1:7494-7741 GCA_000715855.1 Actinoplanes liguriensis | reverse complement strand
AACCCCAGCCACCCGTCAACCGCGGGCCGCCCGGAATGCTCGGGTCGGGCGGGGATCGCGGGTTGGTCAGGGGGCGCGGGCCGCCCGGAATGCTCGGGCCGGGCGGGGATCGCGGATCGGGCGGCAAGCGCCACCCAGCAAGCTCGGTCGCGGCGGCAAGCGCCGACCGAGCTTGGCGCGGGCCGAACCGAGGGCGACTTCCAGCGGGGGACGGGGTTGGGGTAACCGCGCCCAGCCACGGACGTCG
>KL571371.1:6915-7234 GCA_000715855.1 Actinoplanes liguriensis | reverse complement strand
AAAGCCCGCAAGGGCCCCCGCGGGAGCGACGGTCCGGACCACAGCGGAGAGGGGACATGAAAGATTTCAGCCTGAGCTTCGGACCGGCTTGACCGCCGCCGCCGGGTCGAGTGTCACGCCCGCCGGAATGGCGTTGACCAGCGCGGTGGGGACTTCGGTCGCCGCGGTTTCGACGTAGCCGAGGCGGCTCAGCGCGTCCGCGTCCGGCACCGCGTGGCGCAGGCCGAGGTCGGTGATCACCTGGTAGCCGCCTGAGCCGGGGACCCGGACCAGCGCGAACCGGCCGGCCGGGACCCCGACCGCGTCGGCGAGCGCGCGG
>KL571371.1:925-6685 GCA_000715855.1 Actinoplanes liguriensis | reverse complement strand
GGGCCGCCCACGGTGATCGCCGGGGGCTTGGCGGCCGCCCGGGTGACCGCGCACGCTGTCGTCCCGGCGGAGACCGTGGCCAGCGTCGGCGGGGTTTCCGGGGGCTGGGCGTCGGCGTTGCCGGTGGGCTTGAGCTGGGGCGCGCCGGAGACGACGGTGACCGGGACGTTTGTCGGCTCGGCGGGGAAGCTGGCGTTCAGGACCGCGCGTTGCAGGGCGCTGATCGGCAGCAGCCCGTTGTCCAGGACCAGGTAGAACTGCTTGCCGTTGACGCCGACGTCGACCGCGAGGACTTGGCCGTTGGTGAAGTTGTCGACCTGCTGGGAGTCGGAGCCGCGTCTCGCCACCTGGACGGCGGCGATGTCCGCGCCGGCCGGGAGGGCGTTGAGCCAGGCGGTGCTGACCGTGGTCGGGTCGACCGCGCCGTAGAGGGCCGGGATCGTGGTCTGCGCGTCCCGGATCTGGTGTTTGAAGCCGTGCCAGACAAGTTCGCTGTCGCCCGCGCCGTCGGAGACCAGCAGGCCGCGCTCGCCCAGGTCGACGCCGGTCGGGCCGGCCGAGCCGAGCAGCAGTGTCGCGGACGGGTTCTCGCCCGGGACCAGGCACATCGCCCAGGGGAGACCGATCTGCTGGGCGGCTTCGGGGAGGGAGGCCGGCGCGTTGGGGATGCCGATCGTGACGCCGCGCGGCACACCGGTGAGGGCTTTGGCGGCGACCCGGTAGACGGTCGGGTTGGGGCGGCCCGCGGCCAGTTTCGCGGAGGTGAAGTTCAGCGCCGGGTTGAGGCGGCCGCTCAGGTAGACGAAGCTCGCGCCGGACTCGCGTTCGACGACCACCGAGCCGTCGCTCTTCCACTGGTCGGTGCCGACCTTGGTGAGGATGCCGTAGATGCCGAAGCCGGCGCCGATCAGGATTGCGACCATCAGCCCGCCGAAGAGCGCGCCGATGCCGCGCCGCAGCGGGGACTGGGCGGGGTCGGTCTCGCGCATCACGAACGCGGAGATGACCCGCTGGTTCAGGAACTGGTACGACTGGAGCTGATCGCGACGGGAGGCCATGTCATCCGCCGATCGAGGAGAACAGCCCGCGGATGTCGTCGAAGACGCCCATCACCGCGCACGCCAGCGGGATCAGCGCCATGATCGCGATGACGTCCAGCAGGTCGGCGGCCCGGCCCAGGTAGGGCGAGGGCTGCCGCTGGCTGTAGACCACCGCGGCCGGCAGCGCGATCGCGCCGGCCAGCACCGCGCCGGCCAGCACCAGCAGGCCGGGGACGGTGTCGGTGGCGACCGCGCCGATGCCGAGCACGGCCAGCCCGGCGACCCCGGCGACCAGCAGCGGGCCGCGCTGCTGCGGGGTGGCCAGCAGCCGGGCGCGCAGCAGCAGGGCGGTGACCGCGGCGATGATCAGCAGCACCGCGGACGTGCCGGGGCCGGACCAGGCCAGGTAGAGGATCGCCACGATGCTGCTGAACGCGGCCGCGAGCAGCAGGCCGGAGAGCACCTCGTCGGCCCGGACCACGGCGGCGAACACGTCCGCCCGGCGGGGCATCGGCTTGTCCTTGAGGATCTCCTCGGCGCGGCTGGGCAACTCCGGGAACGGCAGCCGGCCGATCCAGCTGGCCAGCACCGGATAGCCGGGGAGCAGGCCGATCGCGGCGGTCAGGGCCACCGCGGCGCCGCCACTCGCGGGCACCCCGGCGAGTGTGAGCAGCGCGGCGAGCAGACCGGTCAGGGCGATCGCGATGCCGGCCACGAAGAGCCGGGGCAGCCCGGCCACCGCGGCGTGCCCGAGCACGCTGAGCACCAGCAGCACGGCCGAGCCGAGCAGCAGGGCGGGCGCGCCGATGCCGAGGAAACGGGAGCCGGAGTCGGCGATCAGCCAGGCGCCGCCGAGGAATGCGTAGGGCAGGCCGCTCGCGGCGACGACCGCGCCCGCGCCGGCGTCGGTGAACGCGCGGGACAGCAGGATGCCGACCACGGCCAGGCCGAACGCCACGCCGAGCGCGACGATCGCCGAGGCCTGCCGGGACGGGCCGCCGACGGCCAGCCCGAAGAGACCGACCAGCAGGGCCGCGGCGAAGACGGCCAGGCCGGCGCGACGGGTCGCGGCGGCGCCCCAGGAGCGGCCGGCCCGGCGGGCGCCGCTCGCGATGACCTCGACGACGTCGTCGTAGGCCAGCTCGGGCCAGTCCTCCCGGGCCGGTTTCAGATGCAGCAACTCGCCGTCGCGCACCCCCTGCGCGGCCAGGTTGCGACCGGGTTCGAGCGGGGAGCCGGTGGCGCGGCGCAACACCCAGCCGCCGTGCCGCTCGGCGGGCTCGCCCAGCGCGCCCTCGGCATGCCGCAGGAGATGCGGCAACAGCTCACCGACGAGCATGTTGTCCGGCAGGGCGATGTCCATCCGGCGGGTCGGCGCGGCGATCGTCACCCGGGCCAGACTCGGGCCACCCGGTGCGGTCACGCGGTCACCTCCAGCTGTGCCTTCTGTGCCCCACAAACTAGCAGGCCGAGTCGGTGTCGATTCGCCCCGGCGAATGGCTGGTTAGGATGCCAAGCGTGACCGTCAGCATCGTGAAGCGACCTCCGCGCCGGCCCGCGCCGGTGATGCCTTCGGGTGAGGTGCTGCTCGACCCGCCGCCCGAGGTGCCGCCCCCCGCGGGCAAGGGCTGGACGCGGATGCTGATGGTGCTGCCGATGGGTGCCGGCGCGGCCGCCATGGGTCTGATGATGGGCGTCCAGCGCGGCGGCCCGCTGACATATGTGGCCGGCGCGATGTATGGGGTGTCGATCCTCGGCATGATCGCCATGATGGCGACGAACAGCGCCGGTCCCGGCAAGCGCGAGATGATCGAGTCCCGCCGGCAGTACCTGCGGCACCTGTCCCAGCTGCGCGCCCAGCTCCGCAACACGATCCGCCAGCAGCGTGAGGCGCTCTACTACCGCAATCCCGACCCGGCCACCCCCGCCTCTGGGAGCGGCGGCGCAACGACGCCGACTTCACCGTCGTGCGGATCGCGGTCGGTGTGCAGGAGGTGGCGACCCGCCTGGTCCCGCCGCAGACCCGCCCGGTGGACGAGCTGGAGCCGCTCTGCGCGATGGCGCTGCGCAAGTTCGTCAACACCTACTCGGTCGTGCCCGACCTGCCGGTCTCCGTCGCCCTGCGCGACTTCTCGCACATCTACCTGCGCGGTTCGGACGAGGGCGTGCAAGGTTTCTGTCGTGCGCTGACCGCCCAGATCGCCACCTTCCACGCGCCGGACGACCTGCGCATCGGCGTCTGCGTGCCGGATCATCAGCGCGGCCGCTGGGAGTGGGCGAAGTGGCTGCCGCACGCCCAGCACCCGGACAAGACGGACGCGGCCGGCCCGGTCCGGCTGGTCGCGCCGAGCGTTCCCGCGCTCGAGGCGATGCTCGACGACGTGCTGGTCAACCGCCCCCGCTTCGACCCGATGGGCGCGTCGCCGGCCGGCCCGCACGTGATGGTGATCATCGACGGCGGCTCGACGGCCGGGTCCGACCACCTGATGACCGAGGGCGGGGTCGCCGGTGTCACCATCCTCGACCTGTCGGTGCCGCCGCCCCGGCTGCTCGACGACAGCTCGGTGGTCCTGGAGATCGCCGCGGACGGCACCATCACCGGTACGACCATGGACGGTTCCACCGAGGTCGGCCGGGCCGACACGCTCGGGCTGGCGGAGATCGAGGTGCTCGCGCGCGAGTTGGCGCCGCTGCGGCTCTCCGCGGCGACCTACGGTGACCAGCCCGCGATCTCGCAGGACATGGGGCTCGCCGAGCTGCTCGAGGTGGACGATCCGTACCAGATCGAGCTGGCCGACATGTGGGCGAACCGGCCCAATCGCGACCGTCTGCGTGTGCCGATCGGCATCGGCACCGACGGCCGTCCGGTCGAGCTGGACCTGAAGGAGTCCGCGCAGGACGGCATGGGCCCGCACGGCCTGCTGATCGGCGCGACCGGTTCCGGCAAGTCGGAGCTGCTGCGCACGCTGGTGGTGGCGCTCGCGATGACCCACGACCCGGAGATCCTGAACTTCGTGCTGGTCGACTACAAGGGTGGCGCGACGTTCGCCTCGCTGGACCGGTTGCCGCACACCGCCGCCATGATCACCAACCTGCAGGACGAGCAGCCGCTGGTCGACCGCATGCTCGGCGCCATCCAGGGCGAGCTGACCCGGCGTCAGGAGTTGCTGCGCAAGACCGGCAACTATGCCTCGGCGCGGGACTACGAGCGCGCCCGCGCGGCCGGGGTGCCGCTCGCCCCGCTGCCCAGTCTGATCCTGATCGTCGACGAGTTCTCCGAGTTGCTCGCCGACCGGCCGGACTTCATCGACATGTTCGTCCAGATCGGGCGCGTCGGCCGGTCGCTCGGCATCCACCTGCTGCTCGCCTCGCAGAAACTGGAGGAGGGACGCCTGCGGGGGCTGGAGTCGCACCTGTCGTACCGGATCGGTCTGCGCACCTTCTCCTCGATGGAGAGCCGTGCCGTCCTCGGGGTGCCGGACGCCTACGAGCTGCCACATCACCCCGGCCACGGCTATCTGCGGGCCGGCACCGACGGGCTGGTGCGCCTCAAGGCGGCGTATGTGTCCGGCGCCGTCCGTCGCGAGGGCATCGTCGCGGCCGGCAGCACCCGCGCGGGCAGCCCGATCCGCGAGTTCAGCACGTACTATGCCGCGCCCCTGCACGACGAGCGGCCGGAGCCCGAGGTGGCGAGCCAGGAGCTCGAGGAGAAGGTCCAGGGCGACACCCTGATGGACGTCCTCGCCCGGCAGATGGAGGGCCGTGGCACCCCGGCACACGAGGTGTGGCTGCCCCCGCTGGACAAGGCGCCCACGCTCGGCCAGATGCTGCCCCCGGTCATCTCGATGCCGGACCGCGGTCTCCAGGTCGACGCCGCCGAGCGCTTCGCGAGCCTGCACCCGCTGATCGGCATCATCGACAAGCCGTTCGACCAGCGGCGCGACCCGATGTGGCTGGATCTCTCGGGCGCCGCGGGCAACCTGCTCGTGATCGGCGGCTCACAATCCGGAAAATCCAACCTCCTGCGTACGTTGATAACCAGCCTCGCCCTCACCCACACGCCCCGTGAGGTGCAGTTCTACGGGCTGGACTTCGGTGGCGGCCCGCTCTCCGGTCTCACCGATCTGCCGCACGTCGGCGGTGTCGCGACCCGCCGTGACGTGGACCGGGTCCGCCGCACGATTGCCGAGGTGCACGGCCTGATGCGCGGCCGGGAGGACCTGTTCGCCCAGCAGAACGTCGAGGGCATGGCGGCGTACCGGCGCGCCAAGCAGCAGGGCCGCTACGCGGAGGACCCGTTCGGCGACGTCTTCCTGGTGATCGACGGCTGGTCGACGCTGCGCGCCGAGTTCGAGGATCTCGAGCCCACCGTCAACGAGCTGGCCAACCGTGGTCTCGGCTTCGGCATCCACGTGGTCGCCGCGGCGAACCGCTGGATGGACGTCCGCCCGCAGATCCGCGACGTCTTCGGCACCCGGGTCGAGCTGCGCCTCGGCGAGCCCTCCGACTCGCTGATCAACCGTCGCGAGGCGGTCAACGTGCCCGACCAGTCGCCCGGCCGCGGCCTCACCCCGGAGGGGCACCATTTCCTCGCCGCGCTGCCCCGCATCGACCGTGAGCAGCGCGCCGACGACCTCGCCGAGGCGGTCGCCGAGCTGGTCAAACACGCCACCGAGCACTGGACCGGGCCGCCCGCGCCGCGGGTCCGGCTGCTGCCGGC
>KL571371.1:0-743 GCA_000715855.1 Actinoplanes liguriensis | reverse complement strand
GGCCGAGCTGCCGTTCGAGGCGATGCCGCCGGCCCGTGGCCCGCTCGTCCCGGTCGGCATCGCCGAGGCCGACCTGCAGCCGGTCTGGCTGGACTTCGACGCCGAACCGCACGCGCTGCTCTTCGGCGACATCGAGAGCGGCAAGAGCTCGTTCCTGCGCAGCCTGGCGAAGTCGATCGTGGCCGGCAACAGCCCGTCCGAGGCCCGCGTCCTCATGGTCGACCTGCGACGCAGCCTGCTCGGCATCATCCCGAAGGAGAACACCATCGGGTATGGGACGTCCCACCAGGTCACCGCGGATCTGATCAACCAGGTCGCGGTCGCCATGCGGGAACGCCTCCCCGGCCCCGACGTCACCCCCGAGATGCTCGCCAACCGCAGCTGGTGGAAGGGCCCCCAGCTCTACGTCCTGGTCGACGACTACGACCTGGTCGCCGCCGCCTCGCAGAACCCGCTGCTGCCCCTGCTGGAGTTCCTCCCGCAGGCCCGCGACATCGGCCTGCACCTGATCATCACCCGGCGCATCGGCGGCGCCGCGCGAGCGATGTTCGACCCGGTCATCGGCCGCATCCGCGAGCTCGCCTCGCCGGGCATCATGATGTCCGGCCCGCGCGAGGAGGGCCCGCTGTTCGGCACGATCAAGCCGCAGGTCCTGCCGCCCGGCCGCGCCTGGATGATCACCCGCAAACACGGCGCCCGCCTGGTCCAGCTCGCCTGGACCCCACCGGTCCGCTGACCCTTGA
>KL571370.1:32694-34601 GCA_000715855.1 Actinoplanes liguriensis | reverse complement strand
GCAAGAATATGACAAACCTGGCGTCTAGGGAGAACGGTAGCCTCGGCCCATGAGTGGAGCGGTGGAAGATGCGGCGGAACTGGTGGAGGTCCGGGCGGGGATCTACGCCTGGGTTCAACCGGACGGGTCGTGGTGGCTGAACAACGCGGGGGCGATCACCACTACGGCGGGGCAGCTCGTCGTGGACACGTGCGCTACCGCGACGCGGGCTCGGCGGTTCCTGGAGGCGCTGGCGGCCGCGACCGGGCGGGGGCCGAAGATGGCGGTGAACACGCATCAGCATGGGGACCACACGTACGGGAATAGTCTTCTTCCTGCGGAAACGGTGATCATCGGGCAGGAGAAGATGCGGGAGGGGCTGCGTGTCGACCCGATCATCGACGGGTGTCCGCCGTTCTGGAGCCCGGTGCCGGACTGGGGTGACGTCGAACGCAGGCTGCCGGACATCACCGTCGCGGAGGCGCTCACCGTTCATCTCGGTGAGCGGCGGGTTGAACTGCGGCACCCCGGCGGGCCGGCGCACACCACCGGTGACCTGATCGCCTGGGTGCCGGACGAGCAGGTGCTGTTCACCGGTGACCTGGTCTTCGCCGGGCTGACACCGCTGGTCTTCATGGGTTCGGTGACCGGGGCGCTGGCCGCGGTGGACTGGCTGGCCGGGTTCCGGCCGGAAGTCGTGGTCCCCGGGCACGGGCCGATCCTGAGCGGGGACGACATCGCGCGGGTGCTCGACGAGCATCGGCGGTACTACCGGCTGGTGCTGCAGGCCGGCGCCGACGGGGTCGAGCGCGGACTGTCGCCGTTGGACGCCGCGCGGGCGGTGGAGCTGGGCGAATTCGCGGGGTGGGCGGATGCCGAGCGGCTCGTGCTGAACCTGCATCGGTACTACGCCGATCACGAAGGCAAGGAGTTGGATCTGATCGCGGCTTTCACGGATGCGGTCGCCTACAACGGTGGTCCGCTCCCCACGCGGGTCTGAGCAGAGGAGGTGCAGGTCATCGGCGACGGGCCAGGTGGACGATGATGTCGGCGGCCAACTCCAGAGGGTCCGGGAGGACCTGCAGGATCCGCTGGAAGACCTCCTCGCGGTCGGCCGGTGGCAGCGTCACGTAGGCGGAGATGGTCGAGAGGTGGCCTATGTAGTCGCGGGCGCTGACCCTCAGGCGGCGTTCGATCGTCGATTGGCGGACGTCGCTGAAGTGCGGGGACTGTTGGAGTTCGGTGCCCGGCCACTGCATTGCCTGTTCGGGCGGGGTGCCGTCGGGCGACGGTAGGTCGTCGCGTTCCAGGAACGGGGCTCGCGCCTCCTGGACCGCGGCCTCCACCGCGGGATCGGCGGGCTGGGCCGGGCCGCCGAAAGAGGCCAGGGTTCCGGCCGGTTCGACGAGTTCGGCCATGCGGTCCCATCGGCCTTCGGGGCGGGTCCAGTGCAGTGCCGCTCCCGCGTAGACCAGGCCGTAGCGGGGGCCGAGAGGCAGGTCCTCGAATGCGGCCCGGGCGGTGTGTACCTCGGGCGGCACGTGTTTGCGCAGTTCGGCGAGCATTGCCTCGTCCGGGTCGGTGGCGGTCACGGTTATGCCCGGCCGGGCGAACAGGCGGGTGGCCTTGCCGGTGCCCGCGCCGATCTCCAGCGCGGTCCGGACCGGTCGGCCGGCGTAGGCCATCACCAGATCGAACAGTTCGGTGGGGTAGTCGGGGCGGTATTGCTCGTAGGCTTCCGCCACGGATCCGAAACTCAGCGCTCGAACAGGCACGACGAGCATCCTCACACGACCTGCCCCGGCCGCACACCCGAAATAGCACCGCGCATCCGACGCTCACCCGGCCGGAGGCCGGCGCCGCGCGGTTCACGCGGCGTGGTCGGGCGGCACGGCGGGTTCACGGGCGTGGTCAGGCGGCACGACGGG
>KL571370.1:32149-32444 GCA_000715855.1 Actinoplanes liguriensis | reverse complement strand
CGGCGGGCCTGGTCAGCTGGTGAAGTGGACTGGGTTGACCAGGTCGGCGTAGGCCAGGAGGGCGGCCATGGCTACCAGGACCAGGGCGGCGGCTGAGGTCAGCGGGATGGTCTTGGCGACGTCTACCGGGCGGGTCCAGCGGCGGCCGAACAGGCGGCCGAGGGAGCGCTTCGCGCCCTCCAGCAGCGCGGCGCCGATGTGGCCCCCGTCGAGGGGAAGCAGGGGGATCAGGTTGAAGACGCCGACGGCGATGTTGAACGAGCCGAGCAACTCCAGCAGGAACAACAGGCGGTCG
>KL571370.1:29039-31937 GCA_000715855.1 Actinoplanes liguriensis | reverse complement strand
CGAGGCGGCCACGTCGCCGCCGAGGCGGGTGGCGCCGACCACGCCGATCGGGCCGTCGGCCTGGCGCGGGGCGTCGCTGAACGCGGCCTGCCAGATTCCGGCCATCCGTTCCGGGAGGCGGAAGACGCCGAGGGCGACCTCCTTGCTCGTGGTGCCGACCACACCGGCCACCTCGAGCGGGTTCAGGTGCTCACGGGCGTAGGCCGGCTCGATGCCGAGGAAACCGGCTTGACCGTTCCGGCCCAGGGTCAGGGCGACGTTTCCGGTCACGCCGTCACGGACGACGGTGAGCGTGACCGGCCGGCCCGCATCGGCGCGGATCATGGCGGTGAGGTCGGTCCACGAGTGGACGGGCTGATTGCCGTACGCGATGATCCTGTCTCCCTGCCGCAGACCGGCCGTGACCGCGGGGCTCGCCCCGACCACCCGCTCGACGACCGGCTGGGCGGTGCTGACGCCGATGCCGGTGAGCGCGATCGACAGGAAGACGAAGCCGAGCGCGATGTTCATCGCCGGGCCGCTGCTCATGATGATCACGCGCTGCCACCAGGGACGCTGGTAGAACAACCGGCCGTGGTCGCCGGGGCCGACCTCCTCCCACGCGGCCTCGCGCGCGCCGTCGATCAGGGAGCGCATCGGGCCGGTGGACCAGCGGCGGACGGTGCCGGGCGGCGTTCCGGGCGCGGGCGGCAGCATGCCGATCATGCGGATGTAGCCGCCGAACGGGAGCCACTTGATGCCGAACTCGGTCTCGCCGCGCCGGGTGGAGAAGAGGTTCGGTCCGATTCCGACCATCCATTGAGTCACTTTGACGTTGAATCTGCGCGCCGGCAGGTAGTGCCCGACTTCGTGCAGCGCGATCGAGAGCATCAGGCCGAGGAGGAAGACCACGGCACCCAGGAGCCACGTCATGCCGGGCATTCTAGGCCCACGGATCGGCGTTTCCGGGACGATCGGGGCGCAAAAGGAGCCGAAGGACAAGCACTGGCAGGAGGCAGACAGCGGCACCGGCCGTACGCCCGATGTGATGTGAAATTTCTTGACACAGGATGACTTCTTACCGATCCTCAATAAGTCCGATTCCCCCGGTATGCCTGGTGCGCGCAGATCATCCCCCTCGCTGGCACCGCTAAGGAGTCCCCCAGATGTCCTACGCTCTCGACGACGCCATCCTCAGCGACCTCTGCGCCAAGGCGCTCAGTGAGCACGCGTCGGAGAACCGGTTCGTCGCCCTCGCCCTCTCCACCCGCGACCCGCTGGCCGACGTGGCACGCACCGTGGAACGGATGGTGTTCGAGGAGTCGTTCGGGCTGGACGAGGCCGCCATGATCGCGGAATACACGCCGTACGAGGAACAGAGTTATTTCTTCCTGATCCTGGACCGGGAGACCGGACTGCCGGCGGGCGCCGCACGGGCGATCGAGGGTGGCGGCAAGACCCTCGACGACGCGCCCGACCTGATCGGCGTCTCGCTGTCGGAGATCGTCGACACGCACGGCATGCACGACGGCGGCAAGATCTGGGACTACGCCACGCTCGCGGTGCTCCCCCGCTACCGCGCCGACCGCAACGGGCTGACCGTCAGCGGCATGCTCTACCGGGCGTTCATCAACGCCGGGCACCGCTGGAACGTCCGGCACGTCGTCTGCATGCTGGACTCGGCCGCGTTCCGGAACCTCGACATGCTCGGCGTGCGCTTCATCCCGATGGCCGGTTCTGATCCCTTCGAGTACCTGGGCTCGGCCGCGAACCGCGCGCTCTACATCCCGTTCGACGAGATCGCCCGCTCGATGGGCGACATGGCGGAGCTGCTGCTGCAGCCCGAGGTCCCGGACGCCAACGGACGTCGCCGGCCCGGCGCGCGCCGCGTCACCCAGCGGCTCGCCTCGCAGGTCTCCTCCGGCGACGACCTGGACCCGCACATCGACATGCCGGGCTTCGAGCGGCGGCGCAACCCGCGCGTCTGATCCGGCCTTCCGCGGACGGTCTTCGGTACCGGCTTCGTGCCAGGCCGTCCGCACGGTGGTACCGGACCGCCTCCCACGCTCGTAGAGTGCGCCGATAGTCGGCTCTATCAGGGAGGACACGTGCGGAGACGCCGTGGGTTCGTCATCGCTCTGCTCGCCTTGGTGATCGTGGCCGTGGGGGCCGGGATCGCGTTGAACCGGTTGCGGACGGCCGAAGCCGCCAGCCCGGCACCCACGCCCAGTGATCAGCCGTGGGCCGCCACCTCCGCCTCCGCCGCACCCATGATCATTCCCTCAGAAGACGAATCGGAAGAAGCATCCGCCGCCCCGGTGGTGAAGACGACGACCACCACCACGAAGCCCACTCAGAAAGCGCCGACCGGCCCCGCGATCTCCTACTTCCGCGTTGCCACGAAGCCGTCCTGTCCGTCCGGAACGGATCAGGCCAAGTTCCCGGGCCAGGACGTGACCCTGGAGTGGAAGGTCACCGGCGCCGAGAACACGACGATCTCGGTCGACGGGCCGGGCATCTACGACACGTACGGCGTCAAGGACTCGGTGACGCTGAGCTTCCCGTGCAGCGGGGACCCGGGCTCCTACCAGAGCCACAAGTACCTGCTGACGGCGATCGGGCCGGACGGCACGAAGACCCGGACGCTGACCGTGCAGGCCAAGGTCAACGAGATCACCACTACCTGACGCGGCCGCCGTACAGGTGGACACGGTCGTCGACCTCGTGGACCGGATCTCGCTGGGCGAGCTCTCCGGTCCCGAGGCCGACACGGATCAGCCAGTCCTCGAAATACCAGCTCGGGTTGCAGGCGCAACCGGTGAACCGCAGGCGGAAGTTGGCCCGGTACTGACCGATCTCGCCCGGCTGGAGCGTGAACAGGCGGGCGCTGTGTGTCCGGTGCGGATACGCCGCCTCGGC
>KL571370.1:22278-28789 GCA_000715855.1 Actinoplanes liguriensis | reverse complement strand
GTGTGTCCGGTGCGGATACGCCGCCTCGGCCGGCAGCCGCTCGACGAGCACGCCCCGCCCGGCCGGGCTCAGGACCAGGCCGGCGTCACGGGCTCGTGCGAGGTCGCCGTGCAGGACGTCCTCGCGGCGCTCGTAGCCGTTCGCCTCGTCGGCCAGCACCTCGTGGATCACCATCTCACCGGCGGGCAGCGACCGGGGCAGGGCGACCGGGATGCTCAGGCCACGGCGGGCGTTCGCGTGCGGCGCGCCCCGGGCGGCGGCGCTCCACCGGACGCGGACGCGCTGGATCGTGATCACGCCCCACCATGCCCCGCCGCCACCGGTGGCGTCACCCGGTTTTGCGCTACCGCAGCAGCGCCTCGGCCACCTCGCCGGGGTGGGTGAGCAGTGCCTCGTGGCCGCCCGGCACCGGAATCGGCCGCACGCCGACTCGCGCCGCGAGCTCGTCCCCCGGTGCGGCCAGCGCGATGTCGTCGCGGGCCAGCACGTACGTGATCGGCACCCCGATCGTCTCCACGCCGGGCAGATCCTGGGCGTCGAGCATGTACCCGCCGGGCTGTGGCATCAGCTGGTCGAAGACGAGTCGCTGCGACGCCTCGGGCTCACCGGGCATCAGGGCCTGCGCGAACGTGCCGAAGTCGACGCCGATGGTGCCGTCCGGTGAGGCCGCGACCGTGTCCCTGAGGAAGCCCTCCATGGGTCCCATCGCCGCGGCCATCGACTCCC
Organism: Actinoplanes liguriensis; assembly: GCA_000715855.1. GTDB lineage: Bacteria > Actinomycetota > Actinomycetes > Mycobacteriales > Micromonosporaceae > Actinoplanes > Actinoplanes liguriensis. Next base: position 28,063 of record KL571370.1, on the reverse strand, counting down.
CGGGGCGCGGGATGAAGGCGCTGAAATACGCGATCCCGGCCAGCCGGTCGCCGAGCCGGTGCGCGGCGCCGGTGATCGGGATGCCGCCCCAGCTGTGCCCGACCAGCACGACATCGCGCAGGTCACGTCGCTCGACCGCGGTGACGATGTGGTCGACGGCGTCGCTGAGGCGCAGGCCGGCCGGGTCGTCGCCCAGGCTGAGGCCCGGCATGGTGAGCGCGGTGGCGCCGTGGCCGGCGGCGCGCGCCCGGTGGCCGACCGGATGCCAGGACCAGCCGCCGTGCCAGGCACCGGGAATGAAGACGTAATGCATGTGAGCTCTCCTCGGGTCGCTGCGCCAGACCATAGCATCTTGATCAGAGTCGACTCTGATGAGCAGATGTGGCTCCGAGGACTAGGATCGCCGCATGAATCGTCGTACGGAGTACGCGGAGATAACCCGCGTGGCCATCCTCGAAGCGGCGCGCGAGCTCTTCACCGAGCACGGCTACTTCGCGACGAAGGTGGAGCAGATCGCGGGCGCCGCGCGGGTCGCACCGGCCACGGTCTACGCCGTCGGCGGCGGCAAGAACGGACTGCTGCGCACGCTGATCGAGACGGCCGTGAACTCTCAGGAGAACGCCGAGGTGCTGGCCGAGCTCGCGGCCGCCACCGATCCGGAGCGGCTGATCCGGCTGCTCGTCGGCGCGACCCGGGTCCGGTTCGAGAAGTGGTCGGCCCTGATGCGCCAGGTCGTCGCCGCGGCGCCGCAGGAGCCCGGTGTCCGGGAGAGCATGCAGGTCGCGCACGAGAGTCTGCGCAACGCCCTGCGGCTGGCCGCGGGCCGGCTGTCCGCCATCGGCGCGCTGCGTGACGGCGTCGACGCCGAGCAGGCGGCCGACATCCTGTGGCTGCATCTGTGCAACGCCGCCTGGTTCATCCGCGGCGACGATCTCGGCTGGTCACTGGACAGGTCCGAGGCCTGGCTCACCGCGGTGCTGGCCCGCGAGCTCCTCGAACGCTGACTGCCCGGCACCGCGGCTCCGGTGCCGGGCGGCCTTCACGCCGGGCTACTTGTAGGTGATGTCGCTCTGGGTGACCTTGCAGTTGGCGTTGTTCCAGCCCTCGCCGAGGTAGGTCGGCTCGCTGCCCTTGGCCACGCCCTTGTACTGCCCGCAGACCACCGCGCTGGAGCTGTTGGTGAGCGTCACCCGGGTGATGGTGGCGGTGTCACCCCAGTTGGTGTTGATCCCGGCGACCATGTCGATGTCGTTCAGCAGCACGTTGTCGATCTTGACGTTGCGCTGGTAGGACGTGGTGCAGTTGCCGCAGGCGCGGTAGAGCTTGCCGGAGCCGCTGAGGTAGAAGCCCGAGATGCTGACCGTGCCGTTGCCGTTGTGCTGGAACGTCTTGTCGCTGCCGGACTTCGCGCCGCCGCCGATGACATAGCTGGTGCCACCGCCGGTGCCCTTGAAGGTGGCCGCGTCCTCGCCGATGTCGTTCCACCACACGTTCTTGATCGTGCAGGTGCCCTCGCAGTGCACGCCGTCACCGGCCGGGGAGCCGATGATGACGTTCTGCAGGGTGCCGCCGTTGGCGATGCTGAACATCGGGTCCTGGTCCTCGTCCTGGGATCCGTCACCGATGCAGCAGAAGGTCTTCATGCCACCGTCGTACGTCCCGGTGACGTTGATCGTTCCGGAGACCGACACCGAGCCGGCCGAACTCGGCCACGCCCCGGTCGGGGTGCCGGTGCCGCTGGTCGGGCTCGGGCTCGCGGTGGGGCTGGTGGTCGGGGTGGAGCCGCCGCCGTTGTAGGTCTCGAGCTCGGCGATCCGCGGCGCGGCCGACGCGGCGAGGATCTCGAAGGTGAGCTTCTTCAGCGAGGTCGAGCCGAACGAGATGGTGCTCGGAGTGCCGCTGCCGCTGGTCAGGACCGCGCCGCTGTCGGCGTTGAGCACCCGCCAGGAGCTGATCGTCCCGCCGCCGGAGGCCTGCTTGACGACGGCCGAGGAGACCGTCATGGCGCTGCTCCACTTGACCGAGACGTAGCCGGTCGCGCCGGTCGGGGACCAGTAGGTGGCGGCGTCGCCGTCGCGGACGTTGCCGTAGCTGGTGCCGCTGGCCTTGCTGGACCCGTCGGCGCCGGCGCTGAGGCTCAGGTTGTCGGCTGCCATGGCCTGTGGCGTCGGTAGCGCCACCATGATCGCGGCGCTCGTGATCAGGGTGGCCGCTCCGGCTGTCCACCGTAGAGCGACTGAGCGTTTCATCGATTTCCGCCTTCTTCGTGGGGATGAGGCAGCGCCTTCATTGGGGGGAAAGCGCTTTCCTCGGGACCATAGAGGCTGATCGATGATCAGATCAAGAGCAGTTTCGCCGTACGTGTGGTCTGCCGTTCCCCGGCGCCGAAGATCGACCGACGGGGATGTCCGATGCGTGCGTTGGCACTGCCGGGCGAAGCCGCGGGCCGGCCGGCGCTCACGGCGGCAATGCGGGTCGACGACAACCGTGAGGACCAGCCCAGAGGCACGGTCGCCGGCTGGGCCTCACCGTGGTTATCGGACGCGCAAAACCACGGTGAGCGCCAGCCCGGAAGCCGGCACCGGCGCAGCAGCAGGTCGCGGCGCGGGTCAGGTGGTCACCAGGGGACGGGGCCGTCGTCGTCGAAGAAGGCGCCCGTGGGGCCGCCGTCGGGGAGTGTCGCCAGGCGGATGGCGGTGGCCGCGCCCTGCTCGGCGGTGCGGTGGCCGCGGAAGCCGTTCAGGTCCGTGGCGCAGTAGCCCGGGCAGGCCAGGTTGATCAGGATGTTCGTGTCGGCGAGCTCCTTCGCGTATTGGACGGTGACCGCGTTCAGGAACGTCTTCGACGGGGAGTACGCCGCCGCGATCGGTCCCGTCATGGCGTCCGGCGCCGTCTGGCGGGTCACCGAGCCGACGCTGCTCGACATGTTCACGATCCGCGGGGACGGAGCCTGGCGCAGCAGCGGGAGCAGCGCGTTCGTCACGCGGATGACGCCGATGACGTTCGTCTCGACGACCGTGCGGATGATCGCCGGGTCGACCACGGTGGGTTCCTGCGGGACGCTGCCGGTGATGCCGGCGTTGTTGACCAAGACGTCGAGCCGGCCGTAGCGCGAGGTGATCAGCTCCGCGGCGGCGGTGACGCTGGCGTCGTCGGTGACGTCGAGGGGCACGCCGAACGCGTCGACCCCGGCCGCCCGCAGTTTGGCGACCGCCTCCTCCCGGCGGGTGTCGTCCCGGGCACCCACGCCGACGGTCAGGCCCTGGGCGCCGAGGCCCGCCGCGATCTCGTAGCCGATGCCCTTGTTGGCGCCGGTGACCAGCGCAATCGTTCGTTCGCTCATGCAAGAAGCCTGTCCCTGGAGCGCGAGAAGGGCCAACACCGATCGGGTGGGCGTCCCATACCCCACGGGTATAGCGTGGCCGCCATGGAGACACGGGAGCTGCGCTATTTCGTGGCGGTCGCCGAGGAGCTGAACTTCGTGCGGGCCGCCGCGCGGCTGGGCATCGCGCAGCCGCCGCTGTCCCGGGCGATCAGCCTGCTCGAGAGGCGGCTCGGCGTCACGCTGCTGGAACGCTCCAGCCGCGGGGCGTCGCTGACCGAGGCCGGCTCGGTGCTGCTGCGCGAGGCGCGGGCGGCGCTGGACGCGGTCGAGGCCGCCGAGCGGCGCACCAGGCGGGCGGCGCAGGGGCAGGCCGGGCTGGTGCTGGTCACCAAGGCGGGGGCGTCGACGGAGCGGCTGGCCAAGTTGCTCGACGTCTACGAGGCGGAGCCGGATTCCGTACCGCTGGAAGTCGTCCTTTGTGGAATCGCGGAGCAGGAGCGGATGCTGCGCGACGGGCGGGCCGACGTGGCGCTGCTGCATCTGCCGTTCGACTCGACGGCCGGGTTCGACGTGGAGGAGCTGTGGTCGGAGCGCCAGGTGCTGCTCCTGCCGGCCGGTCATCCGCTGACCACCCGGGAACACGTGCGGCTGGCCGAGGTGAACGATCTGCCCGGTTTGCCGTTGCCGCGCTGGCCCCGGCGGGACGGCACCTATCCGGACGGTCCCGGGCCGCAGGTGCGCGACAACACGCAGGTGTTGCAGCTGGTCTCGCTGGGCCGGGCGTGCATGGTCACGCCGGAGTCGGCCTGCGTCCACCTGCCGGAGACCATCAGGGCGGTGCCGGTGCTCGACGCGGCGCCGGTCACGACGGTGATCGCCTGGCCGCCGCACAGCCGTTCACGCGCGCTGGCCGTCCTGGTCCGCACCGCCACGCGCCTCTAGACACGGATCGACCAGCACTTCGCCGTGGAGAGAGAACGGCGGGCCGGCCGCGGCGCGGTGCTCACGCCGTACCGGCAGATCGGGTCAGACCGCGACCTTGAGCGGAGGCCGGTACGCGGGGATCTGCTCAGCCGGCAGCGGCCTCGCGTAGTGGTAACCCTGCGCGTACCGATAGCCGAGCCGGTGCAGCTCCGCGGCCTGGTCCGCGGTCTCCACACCCTCGGCGACGGCCCGCAGGCGCAGACCGTCACAGATGTGGATGAGCGCGGCGGTGACCACCGCGTGCTGACCACCCTCGGTGATGTCGTCCACGAACGACTTGTCGACCTTGAGGATGTCCGCCGGGCAGGTGCGCAGCAGGCTGAGCGACGAGTGCCCGGTGCCGAAGTCGTCGAGTGCGATGTTGACGCCGAGCGCGGCGATGGCCTTGAGCTCGGTGAGCGCGGTGCCCCCGTCGAAGACCGCGGTCTCGGTGATCTCGACGGTGAGCACGTGCGCGGGCAGGCCGGTACGCCGCAGCACCGCGTCCACCTCGTCGGCGAATCCGGCTTCCCGGAGCTGGCGCGCGGAGACGTTGACAGTGACCGTTTTCGGACTCGCGTCCCCGTGTTCGTAGAGCCACGCGGCGCCCTGCCGGCACGCCTCCTCAAGGATCCACGCGCCCAGCGGCACGATCAGCCCGGTGCGTTCGGCGGCCGGGATGAACACGACCGGGCTCACCGGACCGCGGTCCGGATGGTTCCAGCGGACGAGGGCCTCGACGCCGAACAGCTCGCCGCCGGGCATCGACACGATCGGCTGGTAGAGCAGGTACAACTGCTCGGTGTCGAGTGCCGTCCGCAGGTCCGCGGCGAGGCGCGACTGCTCGGCGGTGCGCTGGTCCATCTCCGCGGTGTAGCCGACCTGACGGCCCTTGCCCTGGCCCTTCGCCTGTCTCTTATACACATCAGATGTGTATAAGAGACATGCTCGTGCCCGGCGGCGCGGACCGGCAGGCGCAGTTGCGCGGCGATCGCGTCGAGGGTCGCGGCGTGGTCGCCGGAGCGCAGCAGCAGCGCGTACTCGTCGCCGCCGAGCCGCGCGACGACCGCGTCCGCGGGCACCTGGGCGGCGATCCGCTCGGCGACCGCGATCAGCAGCGCGTCGCCGACCGCATGCCCGAGGTCGTCGTTGATCTCCTTGAAGTCGTCGAGGTCGATCAGCGCGGCGCTGACCAGGGCCGGGCCGGCGGCGAGCGCGGCGTCGATCTCGCCGGCCAGGACGGTCCGGTTCGGCAGCCCGGTCAGCACGTCGTGGGTCGCCCGGTGGTCCAGGTCGTCGACGAGCAGCAGGTTGTCCCGCAGCGCGACCAGTTGCCGGCCGGCGACCAGCAGGGTGACGGTGACCGAGCCGAGCGCGATCGCGACCAGGTCGGCGGTGTGCGTGAGCGCGCTGAACAGCAGCAGGCCGCCGGTGGCGAGCACCGCCGCGTACGGCATCAGGCTCAACCGCCGGGTGCTCGGCCGCGGCTGTGGCAGG
>KL571370.1:20239-22020 GCA_000715855.1 Actinoplanes liguriensis | reverse complement strand
GCAGAAGCAGGTGCTCGGCAGCAGCACGTGCGCGGTGTTCAAATACGGTCGCGAGGCGAGCAGCGGCGCCAGCGCTCCCCCGCCCGCGCCGACCGCCCCGGCCAGCGCCAGCAGGTGCAGCGCCCGCCGGTCGATCGGCCCTGTCCCGGTGAAGGCGACCTTGATGAACGCGAAGACGCAGATGAAACCGGCCCCGACCACGACCAGCACGGTGATCGCGCCGGCCACGCTGTCGCCGAGCCAGCTGTGCCAGCGCGGATAGACCAGGTGCCAGGAGAACGTCAGCACCGTGACGATCATGGTGGCGCTGTCCAGCCCGAAGCGGATCCACTCGATCCGGGACCGGTGCACGCCCGGGATGCGCAGCAGGCCCCACATGATGGCGGCCAGCCCGGAGATGTAGATCGCCGAGGTCCAGCCGCTGATGTGCTGGCCCTGCTGGTTGCCGCTGAAGTAGTCGTAGGCGTTGCTCGCCGCGCCCAGCCCGATCAGCACGATGCCGACCGACACGTAGCGCCACATGTCCCGGCCCCGGTCGGCGGCCCGCCACGAGGCGAGCATCGCGTTCGGCACCGCAGAGACAGAGCCAGCCGACCACCGACGGCGTCGGCCGGAGCAGCCCGAGCGTGAACCAGAGCGCGGCGACCGTGACCAGGCCACCGGCGAGAGCGAGCGTGCGCGTCAGCCGCCAGGGAGCTACCGGCTGATTCGTCACGAATCTCTCATCGGCTAGGAGGACGGCTCCTTGAGAAGCTTGCGCACCTCACGTTCGTCGCCTCGCTTCGGGGCCTCGCCGTCCTCGTACTTCTCGAGCAGGCGCGGGTCGACATACGAGGCGCGGGCCACCGCCGGAGTGTTGCCGAGCTGATCGGCGACCTCGCGCATGGCCTGCGCGACGACCTTACGCCTCTTGGTCTTCGTCGGTTGCGGCCCCGCCTCGGCCAGTTCGGCGGCGGCCGTCACCGTGCCGTGCCACGTGCGGAAATCCTTGGCGGTCATCGGGGCGCCGCTGATCTCGCGCAGGTAGTCGTTGACCGCGTCGGCGCGGATCTCCTGCCAGCACTTCGCGGCGGGATTCCAGTAGGCGAAAAGTCGATCATGCCGGCTTCGGCGGCGCTTCAGCGCGGCGAGCACCTCGGCGACCTCGCCGTCCTCGATGGGACGCTCGTGCCACACGCCCGATTTACCCGGAAATTTCAGCATCAGGTTGCCGCGGCGGCGAACGACGTGCTCGGGCCGCAACGTCGACAACCCGTAGGTCGGATCCTCGTCCCGGCTCGCCGACGCATCCCCGCCGACCCGGAACATGCCCAGGTCCAGCAGCCGGACGATCGCCGCGAGCACCCGTTCACGGGTCAGCCCGCGGCCGGTCGTCAGATCCTCGCAGAGCCGGTCACGGATCTTCGGGAGGCGGCCGGCGATCTCCCGTACGCGATCGAATTTCTCCTCGTCCCGGGCCGTCCGCCAATCCGGGTGGTAGCGGTACTGCTTCCGCCCGGCCGCGTCGACCCCGGTGGCCTGGATGTGGCCGCGCGGATCCGGGCAGATCCAGACGTCCTTCCACGCGGGCGGGATGACCAGGCCCTTGATCCGCCCGATGACCTCCGGATCCCTGATCGGCGCGCCGTCCACGTCCCGATAGCCGAACCCGCTCCCCGACCGCCGCCGCGTGATCCCCGGCTTGGTCAGCACAGTGCGCCGCAACCGCTTGCCCACACGATCTCCGATCAAGAACATCATGTCCTACGTCCGCTGTGGTCATTCTCCGCCGCTCCCGCGGG
>KL571370.1:14694-19943 GCA_000715855.1 Actinoplanes liguriensis | reverse complement strand
CGGGGCACGGCTACCCCAAGATCAACCCCCGCCGAGCCACCCGGGCCCGCAACCGCGGCAGCCGGCTGGCACTCACGGTCGTCATCAGGGCTCAGAACAACCGTGAGCACCAGCCGGGACCGGGAGCCGCGCCGCGGGTGGACCACGGCGCGGGTCGCGACGGCTGGGTCAGCTGACCGTGGCGGGGAAACGCTCCCAGACGCGGTGGGCGGCCATCAACTGCTGGACCGCGGCGAGCACGCCCGTCGCGGTGTCGTGGGTGACCACGCCGGGCGTCTCGGCCAGGCCCGTCTGCCGGAGCAACTCCGCGCCCGGGCCCCAGCCACCGATCGCCTTGGCGTGCCGCCAGCACTCGTCGATCAGCAGGTTCACCCGCGGGTCGGCGGCGGCCGTCCGCGGGGCCCCCGCCTTCTCGTCACGGGCCGGAACCGCGTCCGGCGCCGGCACCGGGGCCGCCGCCAGCAGCAGGGCGTCGAACTCGATCGACCGTGCGGTGGCGAACGTCCGCTGTACGGTCAGCTCGCCCACCTTCCCGCCGTGCGGCGCGATGATCAGCGGGACCATCCCGGCGCCCGCGATCGCCTCACGCACCTCGGCCACCCCGTCGGCGTCGGTGTCGTCGACGACGATCCCGATGATCCGCCCGTCGGCCGGCCATTCCTGCCCGATCTGGGACAGCGCCGGGCTCGGCGTGACCTCGGGCAGCTCGATCCCGGGCGCCGGCGCGGGCAGGCCGAGACCGGTCGCGACCTCCTGGCAGAGCACCGGGTCGATGTTGGCCAGGCACTGCAGCTGCCGTTCCTTGATCGCCTGCTCGTAGCACTTGCTCAGCTCGAACGTGTAGGCCCGGATGATGTGCTCGCGCTCGACCGGCGTCATGCTCTGCCAGAACAGCCGCACCTGGGTCCAGTGGTCCTTGAACGACACCGGCAGGTCGCGCACCTTCGGCGCCTCGGTCACCACGACCGGCACGTCGACGAACGCGTGCTCCTCGGTCGGGAACGGGTTCCCGGCGTCGAGCGAGTTCGGCTTGTACGGCGCGACGCCCGCGTGCACGGCGTGCTGGTGGTATCCGTCCCGCAGCATGTCGTTGACCGGGGCGTGCGGGCGGTTGATCGGGATCTGGTGGAAGTTCGGCCCGGCGAGCCGGGTGAGCTGCGTGTCGACGTACGAGAAAAGCCTTCCCTGCAACAGCGGGTCGTTCGTCACGTCGATGCCCGGCACGAGGTTGCCCAGGTGGAACGCCACCTGTTCGACCTCGGCGTGGAAGTTGGTGGGCGTCCGGTTCAGCACGAGCTTGCCGACCGGCTGCACCGGCGCGAGCTCCTCCGGCACGATCTTCGTCGGGTCGAGCAGGTCGATCCCGGCGAACGTCTCCTCGGGGGTGTCCGGGAAGACCTGAAGACCCAATTCCCATTCCGGGTACGCCCCGGCCTCGATCGAGTCGTAGAGGTCCCGCCGGTGGAAGTCCGGGTCGACGCCGCTCGCGATCTGCGCCTCCTCCCAGACCAGCGAGTGCACGCCCAGCTTCGGCTTCCAGTGGAACTTCACGAGAACGGTCTCGCCGGCGTCGTTGACCAGGCGGAACGTGTGGACGCCGAAGCCCTCCATCATCCGGTACGACCGGGCGATCCCGCGGTCCGACATGTTCCACATGGTGTGGTGCTGCGCCTCGGTGTGCAGTGAGACGAAGTCCCAGAACGTGTCGTGCGCGCTCTGCGCCTGCGGGATCTCGCGGTCCGGGTGCCACTTCGCGGCGTGGATGATGTCCGGGAACTTGATCGCGTCCTGGATGAAGAAGACCGGCATGTTGTTGCCGACCAGGTCGAACGTGCCCTCGTCGGTGTAGAACTTGGTGGCGAAGCCGCGCGTGTCCCGGACGGTGTCGGCGGAGCCGCGCGAGCCGAGGACGGTCGAGAAGCGCACGAAGACGTCGGTCTCCTTGCCCTTGTGCTTGAGGAACCCGGCCTGGGTCAGACCCGACGCGGTGCCGTAGCTCGTGAAGACGCCGTGCGCCCCGGCGCCGCGGGCGTGCACCACGCGCTCCGGGATCCGCTCGTGGTCGAAGTGCGTGATCTTCTCGCGGAAGTGGTGGTCCTGCAGCAGGACCGGTCCCCGCGGCCCGGCTTTCAGCGAGTGGTCGGTGTCACGCAGCCTGGCACCCTGGGCGGTGGTCAGGAACGGACCTTGCTGCCCGTACGCCGTGGCAGGCGCTCCGGTCTCCGCGCCGGTCGGCGTCCGGGTGTCCGGCTGTCCCTGCTCCTGGCTCGGCGGCAGCGGCTCGACCGGGGCGGTCGGCTCCTCGACGGTGGGCGTGCCGCTGCCCGGCTTACCCGGGACGTCCGGCTTGCTCTCGCTGGTCACTGCCGAAACGGCGTCTTTGATTACTTCTTTGGGCGTACGCGATTCCATCGGGACAAACTCCTCGATACGGGTATGCGGCTCGCTCCGCATACCCGGCCGGTCCCACTGCAAACTGGATTCACACCAGACTCGTGCCGCCGGATCCGCCCGCTGCCACCCACCCAGGGCGGCGCGCGGCGCTGACCTGGCCTAGAGTGCTCGCGATCTCATCGGCATCGAACCCTTGCGAGCAAAACTGATGGCCGCTCTCTCCCTCGACCTGCGGCGTCCGCCGGGCGCCTTCCTCTACAACGCGACCACCCCGCGCGTGACGATCGACGGCCACGACGTGCCCGTCCACGGCTGGGGCGTGCAGCAGTTCGACCTGATCCCGGGCGGCGGGCACCGCATCGAGATCCACGTCCCGTACATCTTCCCGCGCCGCGTCGGCCGGGTCGCGCTCGACTTCACGGTGCCGGAGGAGGGTGTCGCGCTGGAGTACATGGCGCCCACCTTCACGTTCGCGAAGGGCAACCTCGGCGCCCCGGGCGCCCAGAAGTCGTCCGGCTTCAAGGCCACCTGGGCCATGAACATCGGCGTGTTCGTCCTGGTCGTCGGCGCCTACCTCTACCTCAAGAGCCAATCCTGACCCGGGAAGGGTGGGGCTAGCACCACCATCGATCGGCTGGCCTGCCTTATCGAGCGGGCGGGCGCCGGTGCATAGCGTCAAGGTATGACGACGACGCAGATCGATACGGTTCTAGTCCCGGCTCCGGCGATGCGGTTCGTGCCGGCGACCGGGGTGAACACGCGCTACGTGCTGAGTGGCCTTCCGCTGGCGGTGGGCTCGGCGATCGTCTGTGTGACAGGCTTCGCGGCCGGGCTCTCGCTGGCGGTCGTCTGGCTCGGCGTACCGCTGCTGATCTTCGCTCTGGGAATGTCCCGGGGGTTCGCCGAGACCGAGCGGGCGCGGATCGCGACGGTGCTCGGGAAGCCGATCGCGCGACCGCAGTACCGCACGACCGACTCCCCGAGTGTGCTGAAACGCCTGGTCACCGTGCTCGGCGACCCGCAGACGTGGCGGGATCTGGGGCACGCCTCGCTGCGCTGGATCCCGAGCACCGTCGCGTTCTCGCTGACCGCGACCTGGTGGGCCGGGATGCTCGGCGGCCTCACCTGGGGGCTGTGGGGCTGGGCGCTGCCGCACGGCGACGTCGAGGTGCCGCAGCTGCTCGGGTTCGGCGACTCCTACCTGACCATCGTGCTCTTCTACCTGGGTGTGGGCGTGCTGTTCGCGGCCACGCTGCCCGCGGTGGCGCACGCCTCGGCGCGGCTCGAGGCGCGGTTCGCCGAGAAGCTGATCACGGCTTGAGCACGACCTTGATGCACCCGTCCTCCTTCTTCTTGAACATCTCGTAGGCACCGGGCGCCTCCTCCAGGGGCACCCGGTGCGTGACCAGGTCGTCCACCCCGAGCGGGTCGTCGTCGCCGGTGAGCAGCGGCAGGATGTCGTCCACCCAGCGCTTGACGTGTGCCTGGCCCATCCGCAACGTCACGCCCTTGTCGAAGAGGTCCATCATCGGCATCGGGTCGGCGTTCCCGCCGTACACGCCGATGATCGACACCGTTCCGGCCCGGCGCACCGCCTCGAACGCGGTCCGCAGCGCGGCCATCCGATCGACGCCGGCGGTCTCGGTGACCTTGCGGGCGATCACGTCGGGCAGCAGCCCGGCCGTCCTGATCGCGGCGGACTGGATCGGGGAGCCGTGCGCCTCCATGCCGACCGCCTCGATCACCCGGTCCGCGCCCCGCCCGTGGGTCTTCTCCAGAACCTCCTCGGCGCTGCCGACGATCTCGATCCCGTGCCGCTGGGCCATCGCGGCGCGTTCCGGCACGTCGTCGATCGCGAACACGCGGTCCGCGCCGAGGTGCCGGGCGATCCGGGCGCTCATCTGCCCGATCGGTCCGAGGCCGGTGACCAGCACGGTGTCGCCCGGTTCGACGTCCGCGTAGCGAGCGGCCTGCCACGACGTGGTGAGCACGTCGGAGAGGAACAGGTAGCGCTCGTCGGGCCGGCCGTCGTCGGGCACCTTGATCGGCCCGAAGTGCGCCTGCGGCACCCGCAGGTACTCGGCCTGCCCGCCCGGCACCTGTCCGTACAGTTTGGTGTAGCCGAACAGGGAAGCGCCCTTGCCCTGCTCCCTGTTCTGCGTGGTCTCGCACTGGGCGAAGAAGCCGTGCGAGCACATCCAGCAGTGCCCGCAGGAGATGTTGAACGGGATCACCACCCGATCGCCGGGTTTGATGTGGGTGACCTCCGCGCCGACCTCCTCGACCACGCCCATCGGCTCGTGGCCGAGCACGTCGCCCTTGTCCAGGTACATGCCGAGGACGTCGTACAGGTGCAGGTCGGATCCGCAGATGGCGGTGGACGTCATCCGTACGATCGCGTCGGTCGGGTCTTGGATCTGGGGGTCCGGAACGGTTTCCACGGACACCTTGCCGGTGCCCTGCCATGTCAGCGCTCGCATGACAGGTTCGTGCCCCGGGTGGGCCGGACTATTCACCCAGACCCATGTGCAAGCGGATACTCGTGCCTTCCGGGCGGGTGTGTATGCGGACCAGGTCGCACAGCTGGTTGGCGAGCAGTAGGCCGCGGCCGCCCTCGCTGGTCGCCGACGGCGGGATCCGGCCGGCGAGCGGGTCGGTGAGGAAACCCCGGTCGTCGACCTGGCAGACCAGCACCGGCGGCTCGGCCCAGATCGCGACGACCCCGCCGGCCGGGCTGTGCACGATGGTGTTCTCGGCGAGCTCGTTGACCGCGACGATCAGGTCCTCGGCGCCGATCTCGGGCAGGCCGGCCTCGCGGGCCAGGCGCCCGGTGAAGCCGCTGTCTCTTATACACA
>KL571370.1:10851-14465 GCA_000715855.1 Actinoplanes liguriensis | reverse complement strand
TAGAGCGGGTTCGCCTGCCGATCCCCGTCGGCGATCATCACCGGATGGCTCCGCCGGGCGTCGTCCACCCAGTCGGCGGGCAGGCTCCGCACGTCGTAGGGGCACAGCACGGAACCGTCGAGCACCCGGCTGACCAGGACGTCGTGCTGCATGCAGGCGGGCTGCTCGACGGCGGTGCGGCCGGGCCAGACCGCCTCCTGGACGACCGCGATCCGGCGGCCGGGGTGCGCGGCGACGAACGGCAGCAGCAGCCCGGGCAGGATCCGCCCGGGGTTGCGACCGGCGACCGTCATGTCGGCGTAGCGGATCGCGTCACCGAGGTCGGCGAGCGCGTCCTGCAAGGCGACGAGGTTCTTGCCCGGGACGGCGATCAGCACGGGCTCGCCCGCCGCCACCGCGGAACGGGCGAACGCCGTCGTACCCCGAAGGTAGTCGTCGGCGTCCCGGTAGAGCAGCGCTGGATGGTCCGTCACTCGACCATCACGCCACCTCCGACCGATCCACCGCAGACGTGAAGACTAACTCCGCCCGGCGAGGACAGCGACCGGTGCCAGGCAGCGCAGCAGTGAACGGGCCGCGGCGACGACCAGACGGCGGTCGTGGGTGAGCGCGAAATCGAATCGCCGGGTCCGGTCCGGGCCGTCATCGCCCAGGTCACGGGCGACGAGCGCGGCCGCCCGGTGCGGGCCGACCACGATCACGTTCCATTCGCCGTGCATGGTGCTCGCGGCGTCGAGGTTCGCGCCGCGCACGCCCGGGGCCGGCTCGTCGCTGAGCCCGGTGCCGACCGCGGCGACGAACGGGCTGTGCGCGGCGATCCGGGTGAACCGGGCCGCGGTCGCCGGGGTGAAGTGGCACGCGTCCTGGAAGCACGCGAGCAGCACCGGTGGCTCCGGCCCGTCGCCGGCGAGCGCTTCGAGGTGCCGGCTCATGGACATCAACTGCGCTTTCGTCGCACGTGTCACCGGCCGTTCCGCCGCCACCACCTGGAACGGCGTCCGCGCGTCCCCGGTCGACCTCGGCACGTGCGGCAGCGGGATGGCGAACGGCAACTCGGCCGGCAACCGGTCGGGCATGCCGAACCAGAAGCCCTGCCCCACGGTCGCGCCCATGCTGCGCGCCACCTCCACCTGCTCGGCGGTCTCGATGCCCTCGGCGAGCACGATCGCGCCGCTGGACTCGGCGTACGCGGCGACCGCGGCCACCACGCGCGCGGTGTTCGGGTCGTCCGGCGCCCGCAGCAGCTGCATGTCCAGCTTCACCACGTCCGGGTGCACGAACGGCATCAGCGCCAGCGACATCGGGTCCGCCCCGACGTCGTCGAGCGCGACGCCCCAGCCGCTCTCCCGGCAGCTCGCGGTCGCGGCGAGCAGGGCCGCCGGGTCGTCGGCGATCACCCGCTCGGTCATCTCGGTGACCACCCGCAGCCGGTGCCGGGCCTGCTGGACGATCGGCGCCAGGTCGGGCGGGCACGCGGCACGCCACGCGGTCGGCTCCATGTTGACGAACAGGTTCAGCTCCGGGCCGAAGCCGGCGTGCAGCGCCGCCCGGTACGCGGCCGCCCGGCAGATCCAGTCGAGCTCGGCCTCACGGCCGACCGCGCGGGCAGCCGCGAACAACGCCATCGGCGACTCCAGCGGGGTGCCGGCCGGGCCTCGGCTCAGCGCCTCGAATCCCAGGACGCGGCCGAAGCTCAGATCGACCAGGGGCTGGAAGAGCGGCGTGACCAGGCGGCGGTCGAGCACTTCGTGGATGTCGGGCACGTCGCTGAACATCGTCCGATTCCGGTCGGACTTTAGTGAGTGTCCGGGCCCAGGTGGGTGCGCAGCTTGGTGAGCGCCTGGGTGAGCAGCCGGGACACGTGCATCTGGGACACGCCGACCTGCTCGCCGATCTGGCTCTGGGTGAGGTTGCCGTAGAAGCGCAGCGTCACGATCTTCCGCTCCCGGTCGGTGAGGGAGGCCATCGCCGGGCCCAGTGCCAGGTGCGTCTCGGCCTGCTCGAAGCCGGGGTCGCGGGCGCCGAGCGTGTCACCGAGCTCGGTGTCGCCGTCCGCGGCGATGGGGGTGGACAGCGAGGTGGGCCGGTACGCGTACGCGCCCTCCAGACCCTCGATGACCTCTTCCTCGCTGACGCCCAGGTGCCCGGCGATGTCCGCGACGGTCGGGTTCCGGCCCAGGTTCTGGATCAGCTCCCCGCGCGCCTTGTTGATCGCCATGTTGAGCTCTTGCAGGCGGCGCGGCACCCGGATGTTCCACATCCGGTCGCGGAAGTGCCGACGGAGCTCGCCGAGGATGGTCGGGATCGCGTAGCCGGTGAACTCGGCGCCGTGCGCGGGGTCGAAGCCGTCGACCGCCTTGATCAGCCCGACGGTGGCGACCTGGGTCAGGTCCTCCAGCTCGACGCCGCGGCTCGCATAGCGCTTGGCCAGGCGCTTCGCCATCGGCAGCCAGGCGGTGATCGCCTCTTGGCGCTTCCAGGACCAGGAGGCGTCGTCGCGCGGGGTCTCCACCAGCGCGGTGGCGAGATCGGTCTCGTTATCGGTCGTCACATTGACCATGACAGTCTCCCCTTCACCGGGCGGGGAGAGATCACTCAAGCGTCGAGAGACCCACCCCGATGCCCTGAAGCACAATCCGGATGTTCGTCTCGGCACACTGTTTGACCGATGCAGGAACCTTAGCCGTACGTCCCGACTATTGCTAGCCGAAAGTACTAATCGATCCTGGTGGCGTGCTCATACCACCTACAAGTGTGATGGGAGACAAGTTTGGCTGAGAACGTTTCAGGGCAAGGCCGCCGCACACCGCGACGCCGCGCTCAGGGAGACGACATGGAATTCGGCTGCACGATCGAACGGCACGACGATCGGGTCGTCATCGTGCCCGAGGGCGACATCGACGCGGACAGCGCCGGCGCCCTGCGCCAGGTTCTGCGCCAGGCCGTCGAGACCCCGGGCTTCTCCGTGCTCGAGGTCGACATGGAGCGGGTCTCGTTCCTCGACTCGACCGGCCTCGGCGTCCTCGTCGCGACCCGCAAGGCCGCCCAGGCCCGCGGCGTGTCGTTCCGCCTGGTCAACCCGGGCGCGATGGTCCGCATGCTCCTGCAGGTCACCAACCTGGAGGAAACGCTCACCGGCGAGCCCGCCACCAACATCTAGAACAATTCGCGCGTACGTCGTGAGCACTCCCGCGCTCACGACGTACGCGCAATGGTGGGAAAAATCAGTGCCAGGGCGCGTGGACGACGCGGTCGACGCGGATCGTCAGGAGAACCCGGGTCTGCTCACCGCCGCCGTAGTTCTGGTAGGGCCCGCCGGTGTACTTGTGGGAGAGGCTCTCGATGCTCTCCCGGGCGCCCTCGGTGTCCGCGCTGATCACCGTTCCGGCCAGCGAGTAGTAGTTCGACGGGTCGGCGCCGTCCAGGATGCTGACCGCGACGCGCGGGTCACGTTCGATGTTGCGCAGCTTCCGGAAACCCTGAACGGTGTTGATCAGCACATGCTTGCCGTCGGTGCCGGCCCAGGTCTGGGTGAGCTGCGGTGAGCCGTCCGGGTTGGTGGTCGCGATCAGGCAGGTGCTGGGCGCTTCGAGCAGATCGAGCAGCCGCTGGGG
>KL571370.1:10175-10572 GCA_000715855.1 Actinoplanes liguriensis | reverse complement strand
TAACAGCCGTTGATCATCGGCGCGGGCGGAACGGGAGGACCGTGGCGGTGGGCTCGGGGGCGGCGAGGGCGGCCGACTGGAAGAAGTCGCTGATCGTGCGGACGGCGGTCTCGAACGAGAAGTAGTCCATCGGCTTGGTCACAAACGCGCTGGCGTGCTCCCGGTAACTGGCGGCCACGTCCTCCGGCGCGGACGACGTGCTGAGCACCACCACCGGGATGGTCCGCAGGTCGTCGTCGTTCTTCATCGCGGCGAGCACCTCGTGGCCGTTCATCCGGGGCATGTTCAGGTCGAGCAGCACCAGGTCGGGCCGGCTCGCCCGGGCGAAGAAGCCGCGCCGCCGCAGGAAGTCGAGCGCCTGCCGCCCGTCCGCGACCCGGGTCACGATCGGCGGCAC
>KL571370.1:9342-9926 GCA_000715855.1 Actinoplanes liguriensis | reverse complement strand
CGGCACGGCAGCCGTCTCGAGCGCCTCCTCGACCATGAGGAAGTCCGCCTCGTCGTCGTCGACGAGCAGCACGTGAAGAGCCCGGTCGGTGCTCACGGCCGCGATATACCCACCGTTTCCCCCTTTATCACCTGCTGGACACGGGTTCGGCGAACGTTCGGCGAACGCCGAGTTCCGGAACCACGAGCTATTGACCGGCCTCTATCGCGACGGTGAAGATCACTTCGAGCCGCCAGCCCCATGGCGACGACACGAAGGGTCGACGACTCATGCGTCGTAACCGTCCCCTTGCCCGGATCGCCACCGCGTCCGGCCTCACCGCGCTTCTCCTCGTGGCCTGGGCCTCACCGGCCTTCGCCGACCCGCCGCACAACCTCCCGCAGAACGCGGGCGGTTACGAGCAGTCCTTCTCCCCCGCCTACGACTACGACACCGACGGCTGTTACGCCACCCCGGCGATCAGCCCCGACGGCACGCTCGCGCCCGGGCTCAACACCACCGGCGCGGTCAACGGCAGCTGCCGGGACCAGTCCGACCTGGACAACTCCCAGACGTACGCCCGATCGAAGTGCAACAACGGCTGG
>KL571370.1:8500-9081 GCA_000715855.1 Actinoplanes liguriensis | reverse complement strand
TCTACGCCAGCTACTTCGAGAAGGACCAGGCCGTCGCCGGCAGTGGGCTCGGCGGCCACCGGCACGACTGGGAGCACGTCGTCTCCTGGGTGAACCAGGCGTCCAACCAGGTCGAGTACGTCACCACGACGCAGCACAGCTCGCAGGTGACCTACACCCGGTCGCAGGTGCGCTTCGACGGCAGCCACCCGAAGGTCGTCTACCACAAGGACGGCCTGTCGACCCACTTCTTCCGGCTGGCCAACAGCAACGACGAGCCGCCGGAGAACCACTACCACGACTGTCGACTGGAACGGCTACCCGAGCGTCGCGCTGCGCGACAGGCTGATGGCCGCCGACTTCGGCTCGGCGACCATCAAGATCAAGGACGGCTCGTTCGAGTACCTGCTGAACGCCGGCAAGCCCGCCGGAATCCCGTTCGACCCGTACGCCTGACGGCGCCCGGCACCGCCGGGCTCGGACAGCACCAGCCCGCAAGCACAGCCGGCCCGGCAAGCACAGCCCGAGCCGGTCCCCGCCCCGGGTCCGGGCAGCGGCGGCCCGGCACGCTTGTCCGGCTGGTGCTGACCGTGGTTATGAGG
>KL571370.1:5723-8278 GCA_000715855.1 Actinoplanes liguriensis | reverse complement strand
TGGTTATGAGGCACGAATAACCACGGCCGGCACCAGCCCGCAAGCCCCAGCCGACCCGGCGAGCTCAGCCCGAGGCGGGGCCGGGTCAGGGGTGCAGGACGTGCTCGAAGGTGCCGAACTCGGTTGCTCGGCGGTCGAGGTCCGCGCGGGCCTTCGCGTGCGCGGCGGCGGTCTCCTGGATCTCCCGGGCGTGGGCGCGCTTCTCCGCCATCGAGATCACCGACGTCGTCAGGTCGGTCCAGGCGATCGTGCCGCCGGGCTCCCACTCCCCCGTGCTGCCGCAGGTCGCGCACGTGACCTCGGCGCCGTTCACGTCCACGACGCTGAGGTGGCACATCGGGCACAGGCCCGGGTCGCCCAGGTAACGCACGTCGTCGAAGGCCACGCCGAGCTGCGACGCCACGTTCGCCCCGAGCCGGGACGCGCGGTCCAGGGCGGCGTCGTCGAGCAGGATCGACTTCGGGGTGCCGGCGCCGCCGAAGGCGACCTGGTCGACGACCGCCATGTGCATGGAGAACGCCGTGGTGTGCAGCAACGGCAGGGCCAGGCTCTTCCACTGCGGGGTGAGCGAGCCGCCGACCGCGATCAGCCCGGCGACGCGCGGTTTCAGCACCCGCTCGTCGACGCGGAACGGGACGGCCGGCTCGGCGCCGGAACGCCGTACGGCGATGAGGTTCTCGATGATGGCGGCGTCCGCGTTCGGACCCAGCAGAAAGTCGATCATGGTCTTGAGGCGGGCCGCGACGGTCCGGTTGATGATCGGGGTGCTGACGATCAGGCCGTCGCACTCGACCAGGCGCTCCCAGAGCCACCAGAGGTCGTCGTCGCCGGTCAGGTCGGTCAGCCGGACCAGCTGCGCGTCACCGGCCGCGCGCAGCGCCACGGTCAGCAGGATCTCGGCGCTGCCACCGGGCTGACCGCAGCCCAGTCCCAGAATCGTCATCAGTGTGCTCCTCGCGACAGGATCTCGATGAGGTTGCCCTCGGGGTCGGCCACGAACGCCATCCGTACGCCCGGCTCGGGTGACGGCCGTGGCGTCATCACCGGCCGGGCGCCCAGGCCGACGACCCGCTCGAACGTGCCGTCCAGGTCGGCGACGTCGAACGCCACGTGCCCGAACGTCTGCGACAGCGCGGCCTGCGCCGGGTCTCCGGCGCGCAGGCCGGGCGTGGATCCGGGACGGTGCAGCAGCTCCAGGCGGTCGCCGTGATCCCGGTGGATCAGCATCACGATGTCCAGGTCGACCGCGTCGACCCGTAGCTCCAGCTCCCGCGTGTAGCCGAACGCCGTGCAGTACCAGTCCGCGGCGGCACCGAGGTCCCGCACCGACAGCCCGGCGTGGTCCAGGCGGGCCTCAGTCATGGACGTTGAGCCGTTCCGGGTCGGCGACCAGGTAGGACGCGAAGGTGCCGGACGGGTCCCGCGCCGCGCGGATCTCCTCCAGGCGGCGGTGATTCGCGTCGGAGAGGAACCGGTCCTGACGACGGGTGAAGTCGGTGTCGCCGAGGTAGACGCCGGTGCCGTGCCGCGCGAGGTCGGCGGTCCGCTCGTGCACCCACGTGCGGTACTTCTCGTCGTCGGCGGCGTCGGGATAGATCACGTACGTGGCGATGTAGACGTTGCCCTGCACGGAGAACGCCATGTCCGGCAGCTCCCGGTCGGGCGACCAGCCGTACCAGATGGAGAACGAGTGCTCGGTGTCCAGCTCGTCCCAGAGCCGGCCGAGCAGCGGCGCCAGGGTCTCGGCGGGCGCGTCGGTCCAGGTGCAGTCGACGGCGTAGCGATAATTCTCGGGGCTCTGCCGGTCCTGGGCGACGCACTCGTCCGCGATCGACGTCGGCCCGGTGACCCGGTCGAGCTCCTTGCCCGCGAGCGGCCCGTCGTCGAACACCCGCAGCAACTCCGCGGCCTCGGAGTCCGAGCCGGCCATGACCGTGGTGTGCAGCAGCAGCGTGAGCGTGCCGGGCAGCCGGGTCGCCGCGAGGACCGGCTCGATCCGCCGGTCCAGATCCGGCAGCAGGTCGTGCAGCCAGCCGAGCAGGACGGCGGCGTCGTCCGGGTGGAACGACCGGGTGTCATGCCACATCACCGCCGGCGCCGGATAGGTCCGCAGGTGGAACGCGGTGACGATGCCGGGGAAGCCGGGGCCGGCGCCACGGGCGGCCCAGTACAGGTCGCTGTTGCGGGTGGCGTCGGCGCGGACCAGCTCGCCGTCGGCGGTGACCACGTCCACCGCCACCACGCTCTCACAGGCCCAGCCCATCCGGCGGCCGTTCCAGCCCTGGCCACCCTGCAGGAGGTAGCCGCCGAGGCCGACCGTCGGGCAGTGGCCGCCGGGGAAGGCGCGGCCCCGCTCGGCGAGGAACGGGGCCAGGTCGAGGCCGCCGCGCACCGCCGGGCCGGCGACGACCACGCCGGTCGCCTCGTCGTAGTCGATCGTGGTCAGGTTGCCGAGGTCGATCAGCAGCGCGTCGTCGCGCAGGCTCCACGCCGCCCAGGAGTGGCCACCCGAGCGGACGCTGACCGTCAGGCTCTCCGCCCGGGCCTGCCGGACC
>KL571370.1:4767-5471 GCA_000715855.1 Actinoplanes liguriensis | reverse complement strand
GGGTAACGGTCCGGGCGGCGGGCGTTGAAGACGCGACCGGTCCGGGCTTGCTCGTAACCCGGGTCGCCGCGGCGGATCATGCGGCCGCTCGCACGAGACGGGCGTACTCGGCGGCGCTGGGTTTCGGCGTACGCGCGAAGGTCGTGAAGTCCACCTCGAACAGGCCGAGCTTCAGGTCGTAGCCGAAGATCCACTCGAAGTTGTCGAGCAGGGTCCAGTGCAGGTAGCCGAGGACCGGCACCCCGTCGTCGATCGCGGCGCGCAGGCCGGCCAGCGACGGCTCCAGGAGCGCCGCGCGCAGCGTGTCGTCCGGGGTCGCCATGCCGTGCTCGGTGACGAAGACCGGGATGCCCGACCCGGCGTGCACGTAGCGGACCGCGTTGCCGAGCGAGGACGGATGGACGTCCAGGACCGGGGGCCGCATGCCGTCGAAGCGGGCGCGCTCGTAGTTCTGCACGCCGATGAAGTCGTCGTCGTGGACGAGGCGCAGCCAGCGCTCGTACGTCTCTGATCGTTTCCGGTCCCGGAGCGTGGTGTCACCGACCGCCTGATCGTCGACGACCGCGATGCTCAGACCGACCGGCAGATCCGGGCGGCGGGACTTGATCGCGGCCTTGCCCGCCGTGTGCGCGACCGCCATGCCGTCCTCGAGCGCGTCGAGCTCCTCGGGCAGGGCGACGTTGGCGAGCCGGTAACGCTCGACG
>KL571370.1:2698-4529 GCA_000715855.1 Actinoplanes liguriensis | reverse complement strand
CCGCGGGCCGCGAACCAGTGCGGCGCGGTCATGTGGTTGTACGTCACCACGGGCGCCAGCCCCAGCTCCCGGCACCGGTCGACGATCGCCGCGTAGTGGTCGAGCGCCTCCTCCGAGAACTTCCCCTCGACCGGCTCGACCCGGGACCACTCCACCGAGAAGCGGTACGCGTTCAGGCCCATCCCGGCGACCAGGTCGAGGTCCTCACGCCAGCGGTGGAACCCGTCGCACGCCGGCCCGGACGGCTCCCGGAAGACGGTCGGCGACACGTGCTCGGCGAACCAGGTGTCGCTCGTGTCGTTGCCGCCCTCGCTCTGATGTCCCGACGTGGCGACGCCCCAGAGAAATGTCATCAGAACATCGACTCCCGTGCTCCGGTGATCCAGCCAACCAGCTGATCGTTGTCGGTCTCGGACGCCGCCACGTCGGCGACCTTGCGACCGCGGTTGAGCACCACGATCCGGTCGCAGACCGCGGCCGCGAGCGGCAGGTTGTGGGTGACCAGCACGCACGCGACGCCCTGCTCGGCCATCCGCCGGATCAGCGCCTGCACCTGCCGGGTCTGCTCGTAGCCGAGCGCCGCGGTCGGCTCGTCGAGCAGCAGGACGCCGTTGCGCTCCCCGGTGACCCGGGTCGCGGCGCGGGCCAGCGCGACCACCTGCCGCTGCCCGCCGGAGAGCATCTCGACCGGGCGGGTCACCGGAGCGGTCCGCACGCCGAGCCGGTCCAGCTCGGTGGCCGCCCGCTTGCGCTGCGCCTTGTGGTCGACGAAGCCGAGCCAGCCGAGCGGCCCCTTGCGCAGGATCTCCCGGCCCAGGTTCAGGTTCGTGGCGATGTCCTGCGCGTCGACGAGCGCGAGGTCCTGGTAGACCATCTGCACGCCGGCCGCGGTCGAGTCGCTGGGCGAGCCGAACACCGTGGGCTCGCCGTGGACCAGGATCGTGCCGCTGGTCGGCTGGTGCGCGCCGGACATCACCTTGAGCAGGCTGGACTTGCCGGCGCCGTTGTCGCCGAGCAGGCCGACGACCTCGCCCTGGCCCACCGCGATGTCGATGGCGTCGAGCGCCCGGACATATCCGTAATGCAGAGCGATCGCCTTGAGCTCCAGGACCGGCGCCGTCATCGCTTCACCTCGATCTCGATCAGCCGCCGTGACACCGTCGTGGACACCCACTTCTCCAGGCCCAGCGACGCCAGCAGCAACACCCCGGTCACCGCCGTCGCCCAGTACGGCTCGATGCCCTTGATCGTCAGCCCGTTCGAGATCGTCCCGAGGATCAGCGCCCCGACGAGGACCCGCGGCAGCGACCCGCGTCCGCCGGCCAGCGAGACCCCGGCCAGCGCCACCGCGGTCAGCGCGTTGAAGATGATGCCCGGGTTCGCGGCCGGGTTGGCCTCGGTCACCAGGGCCGCGGTCACCAGGCCACCGAGCGCCGCACAGAACCCGCTGACCACGAACCCGATCACCTTGTACCGGTCGGCGTGGATGCCGGACCGGCGTACCGCCTCGGCGTTGCCCCCGACCGCCATCAGCCGGATCCCGTCCCGGGTGCGGGTCAGGAACACCGTCCCGGCGAGGAACAACACTGCCACCACCCACACCGGCGCCGGGATCCCGGCGAACCGATCCGTGCCGAGGAAGATCAGCCCGGTCAGCCCGGGGATCGTGTAGCCCCCGGCCAGCGCCGAGGCCAGCCCGGACAGCACCGACAACGAGCCGATGGTCACGATGATCGGGTTGAAGCCGCGCAGCGCGATCAGCCCGTTCGCCACCCCGACGACCACGCCGACGGCCAGCCCGGCGAGGATGCCCAGCCCGACCGGGACGCCG
>KL571370.1:0-2472 GCA_000715855.1 Actinoplanes liguriensis | reverse complement strand
CCCAGCCGCAGACGCAGCCGGCCATCGCCGCGGTGCCCGGAATGGACAGGTCGAGCGCGCCGCAGATGACACCGACCGCGATCCCGGCCGCGAAGATCGCGGTCAGCGCCGCCGCGTTCGCGATCAGCATCGCGTTGTCGAAGCTGGCGAAGTACGGGCTGGCCCACACGCTGAAGCCGGCCAGCAGCACGAACCAGAGGACGAAGATGCCGCGGTCCCGGACCAGGATGAGCCAGCGGACGCCCGCCGGATCAGCCTCGGCCCGGGGCTCCACGGTGGCGCTCACCGCCGCTGTCTCAGCCATGGGCGGTGATGATCTTCTGCGGGACGATCAGGATCGGACCGTTCGCCTTCGGGTCGGCCTGCATCGACACCAGGGTGTCGAAGGACTGCGTCATGTCGGCGTCGAACTGCAACGCCACCGAGGCGTAGATCGTGCCGTCCTTGACGTCCTTGAGCACCTCGTCGTTGCCGCCGAAGTCGGTCACGCACTTCGGTGTCTTGCCGGCCGCGGCGAACGCGCCGGTCGCGCCGAGCGCACCCTCGTCGTTGGACGCCATCACCGCGCTCAGGCCGGGCTTGCCCTGCAACACGTTGCCGACGTCGGTCTGCGCGCCGGCCCGGTCCTTGGCGATCACGCTCTGCACGATGGTCGCGCTGGGCGCGGTGGCCTTGAGCGCGGCCGCGGCGGCGTCCTCGAACTCCTTCTTGCCGGCCTGGCCCTCGGTGCTCTGGACGGCGAGCACCTGGGCGGTGCCGCCCATCTTCTCGGTGATGCACTTGCCGAGCTGCTCACCGAGCGCCTTGCCGCCGGCCGCGTAGTCGACGTAGTCGAACGTGACGCCGGGCTGCGGGCCGGAGAACCCGTACTCGTCGGGGCGGCCGTTGACCAGCAGCGGAATGCCCTTGGACTGCGCGGTCGTGATGATCGGCTTCAGGGACGCGGGCGCCACCGCGATGGTCCAGACGGCGCCGGCCCGCCCGGAGGCGATCACCTCGTTGAGCTGCTGGGTCTGTTTGCTGGCGTCGAAGTTGGGATCCTGGACGATGACCTCCCAGCTCTTGCCGCCGGCGTAGCCCTTGACGCCCTCGGACAGTCCCTTGAGGGCCGGCGGGGCGAGCGACAGCGGCGAGAAGACGAGGGTCTTGGGAAGGGCCGCGGAGGCGCCGGTGGTGGAGCCGCCGGATTCCGAGGCGTGACTGCAGGACGCCAGCAACAGCAGTGCTGCGCCGAGAGCGAGGGCGCGCGGTGCGCGCACGAGTGGAAGATTCACGGCCGACTCCTCCGTACGACGGATCGAGCTATCGGACCGGTCCGGCCTCCCCGAAGGCCGTGCCGCATGGCACTTTCACCAGGTGAAAACTACTTTCTAATCCCGATGAGGGGAAACGTAAACGACGCTGACCAGGATGTCCATCACTTCTCGGCATTGTTTCCGGCTGATGACCAGGTTGGACCCCAGGAGCGCTCCAGGCCGTGCACGAGCGCGACCATCGCGTCGTGCGCGGGCGTCGGCACCCCGACCCGGCGCCCCTCCGCCGCGATCCCGCCGTTGAGCACGTCCACCTCGGTCGGCCGCCGGGCCAGCACGTCCTGCAGCATCGACGGCTTGTGCCCGAACGCCTCCCGGATCGCCTCCTCGATCGCCTCGGCGGGGTCACGGGCCGGCTCGATCCCGGCAGCCGCGCACACCGCGAGGGCCTCGACGATCAAGACCTGGATCTGGGTACGGAGATCCGGGTCGCTGCAGATCTGTCCCACCGTCAGCCCGGTGAGCGCGGCGATCGGGCTGGTCGCGGCGTTGAAGACCACCTTCGCCCACTGTGGACCACGGGCGTCCGCCACCGCATGGGTCCGCAGCCCGCCTTCGGTGAGCAGCCGGGCCAGCAGCGCGATCTCCCCCGGGTGCGCCGGTCTCGGCTCGAACGGCCCGATCCAGGAGTCGCCCGGCGCGTCGTAGCGGACCGTCCCGGGGGCGGTGACCGCGCCGGCCGTCACGATGCTGCCGCGCATGACCCGGGGCAGCACCTCGGCGATCAGCTCCTCGTTGCCCACGCCGTTCTGGACGCTGACCACCGCCGCATCGGCGAGCGCATGCCGCGCGGCCCGCACCGCCGGTCTCGTGTGCAACGACTTGGTGGCGACGATCCCCAGCAGGCACGACGGCAGGCCATCGGCGCTGGTCAAGGCCCGCACGGGAGCGGTGAAAGCGGCCTGGCCGGTCACCGTCAGGCCACCCGACTCGATCGCCTCGACGTGCTCGCGCCACGGATCGACGGCCCAGACCTCGACACCCGGCAGGCGCGCCAGGTGGGCGGCGTAGAGGCTGCCGATGGCGCCGCAGCCCAGCACGGCGATGCGGAACGGCTCCGGGCTCACGGCTTCACCACATCCCGCAGCAGGGCCGCGCAGACCGCCGGATCGGCACCACCCACGCCCTGTCTCTTATACACATCTCTGATGGCGCGAGG
>KL571369.1:6786-11163 GCA_000715855.1 Actinoplanes liguriensis | reverse complement strand
GAGATGTGTATAAGAGACAGCAGCAGTGGCGCGACCGTGTACCCCGCCAGGGGCCGTTTGCGCACCAGCCCCTCGGACTCCAGCCGCGCGAGGGCCTCCCGCAGCGGGGTCGGCGAGACGTCCAGCGAGCGGGCGAGCGCGTCGATGTTGACCCGTTCCTCCGGCGCGAGCTGGTGCTCCAGGATCATCGACTTCAGCGACGCGTGGACGTCATCGCTGAGCACCGAGCGGCGAACCGGCCGAGACATCGACCTTCCTCCATGGGAGAGTTGACTATCTCTTCGAAGCGGATTAGACAGGTACCCGGATCCTATAGGATCTACGAAAGGACCGCGAAGTGGATCCGTTCGAGAGAGTGCCGCTCGGCGGCACCGGAGTCACCGTCACCCGCCTCGGCATGGGGCTCGCCCCGATCGGCGGGCTGTTCACGCCGGTCGGCGACGAGCAGGCCGTCGCCGCGATCGACGCCGCCTGGCAGCAGGGCGTGCGGTTCTTCGACACCGCCCCGCTCTACGGCGCCGGCCTGTCCGAGCGTCGCGCCGGCGTCGCGCTGCGCGGCCGCGGCGACGTCACACTGGCCACCAAGGTCGGCCGCCGGCTCGTCCCGGGCGACGCGGCCGACGGCATGTGGTCCGAGCCGTCCGGCGCCGCACCCGTCTGGGATTTCAGCAATGCGGGGGTACGTCGCCAGCACCGCGACAGCCTCGACCGCCTGGGCCTGGACCGGGTCGACATCCTGCACCTGCACGATCCCGACGATCACCTCGCCGAGGCGCTGACCGAGGCGCTCCCGGCCCTCGTCGAGCTGCGCGAGCAGGGCACGATCGGGGCCGTCTCCGCCGGGATGAACCAGTCCGCGGCCCTGACCGAGCTCGCCCGCACCGGGCAGTTCGACTGCTTCCTGCTCGCCGGGCGGTACACATTGCTCGACCAGTCCGGGCTGGCGGACCTGCTTCCCGAGTGCGAGCGCCGCGGGATCTCGGTGATCTGCGGCGGCGTCTACAACTCGGGAATCCTCGCCGACCCCGGGCAGAACGGCACCTTCGACTACCGGTCCGCGCCGCCGGAGATCGTGGCGAAGGCGCGCGCGATGGCCGAGGTGTGCGCGCGTCACGGCGTGCCGCTGCGGGCGGTCGCGCTGCAGTTCCCCCTCGCGCACCCGGCCGTCGCCGCCGTCGTGGTCGGCATGCGCTCGGCCGCCGAGGCCGCGGACGCCGTCGCGATGGCCGCGCTGGAGATCCCCGGCGCGCTCTGGCACGACCTGGTCAAGGCCGGTCTGCTCGACCCCGAACTGCCGGTCCCGTGATCGTCGACGCGCACCATCACCTGTGGCTGTCTCTTATACACATAGACAGGGACTACACGATGGCCGACCTGCGACCGCACCTCGCCGCGTCCGGCGTGCAGCGCACGGTCCTGGTCGAGGCCGGCCTCTGCCAGGCCGCCGAGACCAGCCGGTTCCTGGCCCTCGCCGCACACACCCCGGAGATCGCCGGTGTCGTCGGCTGGGCCGACCTGTCCGATCCTGATCTGCGCGCCATGATCGCCCGGCATCGCTCCGGGCCCGGCGGCGACCGGCTCGTCGGGATCCGCGACCAGGTCCAGGCCGGGCCGGACGACATGCTCGACCAGCCCGGGGTCCGCGCCGGGCTCGCCGTGGTCGCCGAGTCCGGCCTGGTCAACGAACTGGTGGTGCGGGCGAGCCAGCTGCCGTCGGTGGCCCGGGCGGTCGCGTCGATGCCCGAGGCCACGTTCGTGCTCGATCACCTCGGCAAGCCCCCGATCGGGGACCTGGACGGCTGGCAGCGCCTGATCGCACCGGTCGCGGCGTGCCCGAACGTGGTGGCGAAGGTGTCCGGGCTGGTCACCGAGGCCGGTCCCGGGTGGACCCGGGCGGGGCTGCGGCCGTACGTCCAGGTCGCCCTTGATCTTTTCGGTCCGGACCGGCTGATGTTCGGCTCGGACTGGCCGGTGTGCGAGGTCGTCGCGAGTTACGGGGAGGTCGTGGCCGTGCTCAGCGGCATCCTCGGCGGCCTGCCCGGCGACGTCTTCGGACGGACAGCGATCCGCGTCTATCGATTGGAGAACCGATGAGGTACCTGCGTGCCGGAGCGCCGGGTGCGGAGCGTCCGATTCTGTACGCCGACGGCGTGCTCCGTGACCTGTCCGAGGTCACGGCGGACATCGACGGGGCGTTCCTGGCCGGCGGCGGCTTCACCGGCAACCCGGACGACCTGCCACCGGCCGATCTGGACCACCACCGGATCGGGGCGCCGATCGCCCGCCCCGGCGTGGTCCTCTGCATCGGGCAGAACTACGCCGCGCACGCCGCGGAGTCCGGCGCCCAGCCGCCCACCGAGCCGATCGTGTTCTACAAGGCGCCGAACACCGTCGTCGGGCCGGAGGACGACCTGCTGATCCCGCCCGGGTCCAAGCGCACCGACTGGGAGGTGGAGCTGGGCGTGGTGATCGGCCGGACCGCGCGCTACCTGCCGGACGTGGTCGCCGCCCTGGAGTGCGTCGCCGGGTACGTGCTCTCCAACGACGTGTCCGAACGTGAATACCAGCTGGACCGCTCCGGCGGCCAATGGTCCAAGGGCAAGTCGTGCGAGACGTTCAACCCGCTCGGGCCCTGGCTGGTCACGCCGGACGAGCTGACGTTCCCGCTGCGGCTGCGCTCGTGGGTCAACGACGCCCCGCGGCAGGACTCCAGCACCGCCGACATGATCTTCGACGTCGGTTTCCTGATCTGGCACCTGTCCCAGTTCACCGTGCTGGAGCCGGGCGACCTGATCAACACCGGGACGCCGCAGGGGGTCGCGCTGAGCGGCCGGTTCCCGTACCTGAGCGCGGGCGACGTCGTCGAGATCGAGATCGACGGGCTGGGGCGGCAGCGCAACGTGGTAAAGGGATGAAGGTCGCGTCGATCTCGTCGCACGACATTCGTTTTCCGACTTCGCGTTCACTTGACGGCTCGGATGCGATGAACCCGGATCCGGACTACTCCGCGGCCTACGTGGTGCTGCAAGCCGACGACGGGTCGGAAGGGCACGGATTCACGTTCACCATCGGGCGCGGGAACGAGGTGTGCCGCGCGGCGATCGACGCCCTCGCGCCGCTGATCGCCGGGCAATCCCTCGACGACCTGGGCGAGCTCTACCGCAAAGTGACGCACGACTCGCAGATGCGATGGCTCGGGCCGGAGAAGGGCGTCATGCACCTGGCGGCCGGCGCGATCGTCAACGCCGCGTGGGACTGGCGGGCGAAACAGGCCGGGCTGCCGCTGTGGGAACTGCTGGCGTCCCTCTCCCCCGACGAGATCGTCGACCAGGTCGACTGGCGGTACCTGACCGACACGCTGACGCCGGCCGGCGCACGGGACCTGCTCATCGACCCCGCCCGCAGGAGCGCGCAGGTCGCCACGCTCAAGGCCGAGGGGTATCCGGCGTACACCACGTCGGCCGGCTGGCTCGGCTACTCCGACGAGAAGATCGAACGGCTGGCCCGCGAGGCCGTCGACAGCGGCTTCCGGATGATCAAGCTCAAGGTCGGCGCGGACCTCGACGACGACATCCGGCGGTTCGCCCTGGCCCGGGCCGTGGTCGGCCCCGACATCCGGATCGCCGTCGACGCGAACCAGCGGTGGGACGTCCCCGACGCGGTCACCTGGATGGCCGCGCTCGCCAAGTACGACCCGTGGTGGATCGAGGAGCCGACCAGCCCCGACGACATCCTCGGCCACGCCGTGATCCGCCAGGCGATCGACCCGATCCGGGTGGCGACCGGCGAGCACATCGCCAACCGGGTCGTGTTCAAGCAGCTCCTGCAGGCCGACGCGATCGACTTCGTGCAACTCGACGCGTGCCGGGTCGCCGGCGTCAACGAGAACCTGGCCGTCCTGTTGCTGGCCGCGGCGTACGAGAAACCGGTCTGTCCCCACGCCGGCGGGGTCGGCCTGTGCGAGGCGGTCCGGCACCTGTCATTCTTCGACTACGCCGCGGTGTCCGGCACCTTCGAGGACCGCGCCATCGAATTCGTCGACCACCTGCACGAGCATTTCGTCGACCCGGCGATCGTCGCCGGCGGCCGCTACCTGGCCCCGGCCGCCCCCGGCTTCTCCACCCAGATGCGTGCCGAGTCGCTGGCCCGGTACACCTACCCGGAAGGCTCGGCATGGCATTGACTTCCTTCCCCTCCGGGAGCAAGGGGAGTCCCGTAGGCCTCGCGGCCGACCCGGCGTTATTCCGGCCGCCTCACGGCGGGGGCTTCCTGCTTCGCAGCCGATTGCGGAAGGAATAGCCCTTGCCGTCTTACATCAGCTCCACAGGCATCACCCAAGCTGCTCGCTTGGGTTACGGTCTGTCTCTTATACACATC
>KL571369.1:0-6559 GCA_000715855.1 Actinoplanes liguriensis | reverse complement strand
CTCGCCCAGCCGCAAGAATGTTCTTGGCCGCGTTCAGATCCCGGTCGTGCCGGGCACGGCAGTTCGGGCATCTCCATACCCGAACGGACAAATCCAGCGTAGTTATTACATAGCCACACGCCGAGCAGGTCTTCGAACTCGGATACCAACGGTCGATCACGACCAAGGACCGTCCGGCACGTTCACTTTTGTAAGTGAGTTGGCGGCGGAACTCGCCCCATCCGCAACCCGAGATGGCACGCGCCAGTTGCCGGTTTCGGACCATGCAATCCACGGCCAGGTCCTCGACGACGATCGTGTCCGCCCGACGCACGAGGCTGATGCTGGTCTTGTGCAAGAAGTCAGCACGTGCGTTACGCACCTTACGGTGCGCTCGGGCGACTTTGGCTTTGGCTTTACGGCGATTCGCGGAGCCATCCTGACAGCGCGCGAGGCGACGTTGATAACGTGCGAGGCTACGGGCTTTCCGTTGCAAGTGTCGCGGGTTGGCGACCCGGTCACCGTCGGAGGTCACCGCAAACGTCTTGATACCCAGGTCAACGCCTATTTCATGCCCGGTGGCATCGAGCGGAGCCGGCTGAACGGTATCGACAGCGAACGTCACGAACCATCGTCCATCCGCCTCGCGCGAAATCACAACCATGGTCGGATTCAGATCCGCCAGACCGATCTTGGGCCACGACCAAACTATAGACAGAGTGCCGGCGGTCTTTGCGATATACAGGCGGCCGCTCTTCAACCGGAACCCAGACCGGGTGTAATGGGCCGCCTGGCGACCACTACGACTCTTGAACCGCGGATATCTAGCACGGCTCTCAAAAAAGTTCCTAAAAGCAGTGCGTTGATGGCGCAGCGCCTGCTGCAACGGCACCGACGACACTTGAGACAGGAACGCGAGGTCCTCGGTCTTCTTCCAACTGGACAGCGCAGCATCCGTCTGCTTATACGACGTCGACTCGCCGCGCTGGCGGTAGGCCTCATGCCGCTCCGCGAGGGTCTTGTTCCACACCAGGCGCACACACCCGAAGGTGCGGATAAATACCGCGGCCTGCTCGGGGGCCGGATAAGCCCGACACCTGTATGCCGAACGCATGTTCGAGACACTACATCGGACGCTACAGGAGATGCCAACTCACGTTCACCCGAAAGTTGCAATTGAGTCGACACCGCAAGGCTAAGCCCAACCACGCGGCGCCCCAACCCGAGCTCGGCCCGCGCACCGCACGCTAATCCGGAGGCTTTAATGAATGATCTTGACGGTCTGGTGGCCGCGATCACCGGCGGCGGCTCCGGCATCGGCGCCGCCTGCGCCCGGCGTCTGGCCGCGGCCGGCGCGAAGGTGGGGATCCTGGACCTCGACCCGGCCGGTGGGCCCGGGCTGCCGCTCAAGGCGGACGTGCGGGAGGAGTCCTCGCTGGAGGCCGCGTTCGCCCAGCTGAACGAGATCCACGGGGGCATCGACATCCTGGTCAACAGCGCGGGCATCAGCTCGGTCGGCACGGTCGAGGCGAACGACGACACGGAGTGGGCGCGCGTCCTCGACGTCAATGTGACCGGGGTGGCCCGCGCCAGCCGGGCCGCCCTGCCCTACCTGCGCCGCAGCCGGACCCCGGTGATCGTGAACCTGTCGTCGATCGCGGCCACCGCCGGGCTCGTCCAGCGCGCCCTCTACTGCGCGTCGAAAGGCGCGGTCCACGCGTTGACCCTGGCCATGGCCGCCGACCTGGTCACCGAGGGCATCCGCGTCGTGTATAAGAGACAGGTGCAGTACCTGGTCAGCCCGGCTTCCGGCGCGACAACGGGAATGTCCCTAGCCGTCGACGGCGGCATGTCCGGCCTCCGCCTCCCCGCCCGCTGACAGGTCGACTCCCGACCTCGGCTCGGTTGGTGGCTGATATCAGCCCTGATCGGCGCCTTGGCCACCACCCTTCTGACGGGGTCGGTGGCCAACGGGCAGCCTTGGTCTGTTCACCTCGCGGACCCTGCGTGGGGTCGCGGACACCGCATCGGCCCCGGCCCGGCAATCTGCTCCGGCCGGCGCCCGGCGAGTCCGCCCCGAAGTGAGTCCTGATTCGATGCCCGGGTCGGGATTCACGTCCGGTCCGCCGACCGCTGGCCGAACCGGTCTGAATCTGCGATCCAGAAGGATCTCACCATCCCTGGTCAACTCGCATCGTCGATCCGTGCGGCGCTGAGTCCGACCAACGGCCTCGGAGCTGACCACCGGCCCCTGAGGCTCTCACCCGGGCACTTGCCGAACACTCCGACGATGGATCCATGATTCGCGCCCGCCGCACGATCCGAAGCATGTCGATCCTCGTCGGCGTCACCGCCGCCGCGGTTCTATCCCCGCTCTTGCTGGTAGCGATCGGCCAAGTCGGAGCCCTGGACTGGGTAGAGCTGAGCAACATCGGTCAGGCCTACGGTGCGGCCTCTGCCGTGTTCTCGGCCCTGGCCCTCACGGGTGTTGTTGTCTCGGTGGGATACCAGGCGCGTGCAGCCAATGTGCAACGTGCACAGGCCGTGCGCGAACAACATCGCGAACTACTGCGGCTGATGATTGACGACCCGCAGACATACGCCCCCGTCTGGAGCTCTCGGCGGGCCGCCATGCCGAAGCAAGAACTAAGACGAGAAATCTTCGCTCAAATGACGCTGTTGCATCTGGAAACGGGATACGTAGCGGGATTCTTCACAGCCGAGCACATAAAACGAGAATCATCTGTTTCTAACCTTTTCGTTTCGGATACCTTCACCAACTACTGGTCCCATCTTCGGCCGGTCTGGCTGGACTCCGAGGATCCCGTCATTAGAGAGTTCGGCAAAATCGTTGACGCCGGGTATCAGGAGAGACGGACCAAAAATCCACCTTTCCCGGCAGATGCCCCATCCGTTCCGGCGCCGTCACCGGCAGAGCCCGAACGTCAGGCGAATTCCCGCGCTGGTCAGGTCCTGGTCGCAGTCTCGGCCGCAATCGCAGTGGCTTGGATTGCACGGTCACGCCGCACCGGCCACAAAGCAGCGCCGCTAAGAGCACCGGCAATTCGGACAACTACCTTTTGAGCCGCGAAGCCTGCATCCGGGCCAACAAGTTACAACACGATTACACGCGTGGGCTGGCGAACATCGGGGCGGGGCGTTGCAGTACGCGTAACCTATTGGTTACGCTTTAGGGCGTGGACGAGGTGGTGGGGGCGATTGCGGACCCGGTGCGGCGGGAGATCCTGCTGATGCTGCGGGACGAGGCGCTCACCGCCGGGCAGGTCGCGGAGCGGTTTGCGATCAGCCGGCCCGCCGTGAGCCGGCACCTGCGCGTGCTGCGGGAAGCCGGCCTGGTCCGGGACACCGCGGACGGGCGGAAGCGGGTGTATGAGCTGGTCACCGCCCCGATCGCGGAACTCTCCGGATGGCTGGAGCGACTCACCGCGCCGGCCGGATGGCAGCACCGCCTCGACGCGCTGGAGACCGAGGTCTACCGCACCCGCCGCGAACGACGCGCACAGCCGCTCGCACCCGAGGCACACCCAACCGTCGAGTCCCGGCCCGCGGCCGGCTGAGAAGGAGAAACGCATGAGCCCGACACCCACCGGCCGGCTGTTCGGCGGCGACCTGGTGCTGACCCGGAGCTTCCGGGCGCCGATCGACGACGTCTGGGCGAGCCTGACCGAACCGGATCGGACGGCGCGCTGGTTCGGCCCGTGGGAGGGCGACGCCGGGCCCGGCCGCACGATCAAGGTGCAGATGATCCAGGAGGAGGGCAAGCCGTGGTTCGACATGACCGTCGACGCGTGCGAGCCCCCGGCCCGGCTGGCGGTGTCCGCGGGCGAGGAGGACGGCCGGTGGCACCTGGAGATGGTGCTGACCGAGACCGCGGGCGTGACCGAGCTGCGGTTCACCCAGCATCTGACCAGCACGGACGGCATCGGCGAGGTCGGGCCGGGGTGGGAGTTCTACCTGGACGCGCTGGTCGCCTCCCGGGACGGGACGCCGATGCCGAGCTTCGACGACTACTACCCGTCGATGAAGGAGCACTTCGAGGCGCAGCGCTGACACACCGTACGGGCAAATCGGCGGAGAGGGACGAAGGCGGCCGGGACCGAACCGCCTGGTCTCAAAACTGCGGGGTTGCGGCGGGCGATCGTGAGCCGCTACATGCCCGATCCCGGTTCACGTTGCTTGAAAAAGAACAGCTATACGGATCCGCGACAGCATTAGGACAACAAACCAAAAGGCATCCCCTCCGCATTCGGGGTGGATGCCTTTTTCTTGACGCGGCCGACGCAAGAAATTCTCTCCGAAGAATGCCTACCGCCGCCTTCGGCTGCAGACGATTCCGGCTCAGGCGCACCGGAGAATCCTGCCACCCCGGCGACACGTTCAAGCCAGCCCGACTGACCTGGACTGTCACCGCACAGCCGCACTCAGCGAGCCGAGTTCATCCAGCCGAATTCAGATGACGCAATGATGACCAACCTTCCCGAGTCCCTGATCCGACACACGACCAGTAATTGCATCGATACCTTTCGTGGTGACGGCAGGTCGGAGCGGAGGTGGTGACCACAAGAACCGGCGCACGGACAAACGGACCCCGCTCAAGAAGCCGAACGGTCGAGTCCCGCACATCCGTCCGAACTGTTCGCGATCATCGGGCTGTGCTCGCTACCGTGCCCCGATGACTTCGAGCGCCAACTCCGTGATCGCGGCTATGGGCACCCGCCGACCAGGCCTGAAACCCGCCAAGCTCCATATGCTGCTGTTCTTCGCCCAGGGTCATCATCTCGCCCGTCGAGGCCGGGCGCTGTTCGACGAATCCATGTACGCAACCGAACGTGCCGTGGAAGTTGAGGGCGTGCCACAGGAGGACACGTCGCCTCTTCACAGCGAAGAAGCTCTCAACACGGTCGGCTATGTCGTCACCCGGTACAGCGCGCTCTCCCCCGCAGACTTGCGCACCCTGATTCAGGCGTCGCAGCCCTGGCAGGCCGCCACCAAGCCGGGTTCAGGCCCGCGAATCGAGTGGGCGCACCTGCGGGACTGGTTCCAGCGGCCCGAGGAGACCGATGACCCCGACGACGAGCGGCCCACCCGGGCCGAGGTTGCCGAGGTCGAGAACTACCTGGCGTCACGGCGGCGCCAATGACGTAGCAACTAGGGGGCATGCGTGGCCGAACGCTTGAAATCGCCGGGCGCCTCGACCGACTGGGAACTCGATCGTTTCATCGTCGAGGCTGCACGCTGGCGTGACACCACGCATCCCCCTGCCGAGGTCTATGTCCGCGTCGAGCGGTGGTGGCGCCTTCTTCGGCAACCCACCGCCAGATCAGGCGCCGTTGCTGTCAGCCCGGAGAATGACCCAGGTGGCAACCTGTGGTGGATGTGGGTACCCGACGTGGAATGGACTGACGGGCAGGCCAGAAGGTTCCGGCTTCAGTGCTTCTTCCGGGTGTTCGAACGGGAGGATCCGCCCCGCTTGGAGTGCGACGAATTCCGGAGTGCCCGGACCGTGTAAGCACTGTTGCTGGCCTTGCACGGGGCTGTCATCGGCCACGTCGGCGGCGAGCGAGAGGGCTTGATCCCAGCGAGGAACCGCAGACCAGGTGAGTGACCAGATCAGAGAGTTCTTCGTCGACTCGTGCGTCACCGGAATGCCGAGGGCTATCCCCGGTGATCCTCTACCGTCCTCGCCGGCCAGCAGCGTCCCGGTGTCGCCGACCTCGTCGCCGTCTGCCTGAGCAGGACCTGTGCTTGCCAGTTCTGCTTCCATGCCCCGCGAGTCGGACGGGTCCCAGCGCCGACGATTGCAGCAGCGGCGTGCCGATCCAAGATCACTCGCCCGGCTCAGATCAGCTGGTGGCCGTATTCCTCGGCGAGCGGGGGCAGGTCGGGCTCGCCGTAGGTGCCGACCATCGTGGTGAACAGGGCCGCCTTGTCCGGACCGAAGCGGGCCACGCTCGCCGTGTACGTCTCGGCGGACACGAACACCGGTGGGGTCTTCTTGCTGTGGAACTTGTCGGCGTACATGACCAGGGACTCCTCGGCGGTCTCGGCCACGTAGTCGCCGGGCGGGAGGGGCAGGCCCTGGTCGAGGATGTCGGCGCGGGTCACACCTACCCCCGTGTGGCAGGAGCAGAACCGGCACAGGTAGTCCGGGAACCCCTCCGCCTGCAGCAGTTCGTGGCCGAGCAGCCCGTGCCGGATGTAGCCGCTGAAGTCGGGCGTCCCGTCCCGGCCGTAGAGGCGGTACACGCCGATGTCGTGCAGCAGGCAGCCGGCGCGCACCAGGTCCGCGTTCACGCCGGGGGCTCCGAGGAACTGTTCGGCGATGCGGCAGACGATCCGGCAGTGCGTCCACACCAGGTCGAACGCCGAGGGTGTGGGTGCGTACCGTTCGTGCAGCTGCCGGATCTCGGTGTCGGAGGGGATCCACATGACCGTCCATGATCCCAGGACGGCTACCGAGGGCGGACATCGCCACCACGTTCCGGTACCGTCTCGACGGTGGTCGATTCCCTGCCGGACGAGTTCACCGCCGCCGTCCGTGCCTGCCTGCCGCGGCTCC
>KL571368.1:33211-33732 GCA_000715855.1 Actinoplanes liguriensis | reverse complement strand
GGGAGCCGGGGCGGTTACGCGGCCCGGGCCACGTTCCTGACCCGCGCCGCCGAGCTGACCCCGGACGACCGGTCCCGCTCCGGGCGGCTGCTGGAGGCGGGCGAGGCGGCGTTCACCTCGGGCGCCCCGGCGCAGGCGCACGTGCTGCTGGACGCGATCGACGCGGAGCTGCTGGACGCGATCGGGCAGGGCAACCGGCTGATGCTGCAGGCCCGGACGATCGTGGCGCTCGGCGCCGAGCGGGCGATGGCCCAGGTCCCGGCCACCTGCCTGGCCGCCTACGAAGCGTTCCGGGACGTCGATCCGGTGCTGGCCCGCGGCGCCCTGCTGCGCGCGTTCGAGGCGATGTCCACCTCGGAGTACCTGACCGAGGGCACCGACCT
This sequence comes from Actinoplanes liguriensis, assembly GCA_000715855.1. Lineage (GTDB taxonomy): Bacteria > Actinomycetota > Actinomycetes > Mycobacteriales > Micromonosporaceae > Actinoplanes > Actinoplanes liguriensis. The sequence goes on along the minus strand of KL571368.1, from coordinate 33,349 downwards.
GCGGCAGCTCGGCGACGCCGCCACGCACCGGCCGGGCACCCGGGACACCGTCGGTGACCTGCTGCTGGACGCGATGAGCGCGACCACCGTCTCCGGTTTCACCGCGGCCGCCCCGCTGCTGCGCGACGCCGCCGCACG
>KL571368.1:32228-32974 GCA_000715855.1 Actinoplanes liguriensis | reverse complement strand
CTCGCCGCCGCCGGGCTGTCCGACGCGGACGTGCTCAGCCACTACGTGATCGGGGTGACCGCCTGCACCCGGATCTGGGCGGACCGGGAGCGCGAGGCGATCCTGCACCGGGCCACCGAGGTCGCCCGCCGCACCGGCGCCCTGCAGGTGCTCGACACCGCCCTGTTCGCGCTGGCCCTGCACGAGACGCTGCTGGGCCGCCTGGACGCGGCCGACGAGCTGCTGCTGGAGGTGCACGCGCTGCGCATCGCCGCGGGCACGACGCCGCACCTGTGGGAGGTCTACCGCAGCCCGGAGCAGGTCGCCTGGCGCGCGCCGGAGGACGCCCGGGAGCGCATCGAGGGGGCCCGGCAGGCCGGGATCTGGCTCGGGATGGGCGCCAGCGTGTGCCTGTCCGGCCTGGGTCTGATCATCCTGGAGCTGGGCCGGGGCGACTTCGTGGCGGCGCTCGCCGCGGCGAACGCGGTTCTCGACGGTGACTACGCGGCGTCGTATTCACGGGTGCTCCCGGACCTGGTGGAGGCCGCCTTCTACGCCGAGGACCAGGACGCGGCGGTACGGGCCCTGGACCTGCTCGCCGAGCGCGCCACCGCGGCCGGGACGCCGTGGGCGCTCGGACTGCTCGCCCGCTCGCAGGCGGTGCTGGCCGGCCCGGACGACGCCGAGAAGCTGTTCCTGTCCGCGATCGATCAGCTCGGCCGGACCGCCGCGGTCAGCGACCTGGCCCGCGCCCACCTGCTGTACGG
>KL571368.1:25377-31993 GCA_000715855.1 Actinoplanes liguriensis | reverse complement strand
GCGCCGCCGCAAGGACGCCCGCGAGGCCCTGCGGACGGCCCTGACGATGTTCGAGGACATGGGCGCGCCCGCGTTCGCCGAACGGGCCCGTCAGGAGCTGCGGGGCACGGGCGAGACCGCGCGGCGCCGCGACGTCGAGAGCGCCGGCGAGCTGACGACGCAGGAGGCGGCGATCGCGGCCCTGGCCCGGGACGGGCTCACCAATCCGGAGATCGCCGAGCGCCTGTTCATCAGTGCCAGCACCGTCGATTACCACCTGCGCAAGGTGTTCCGGAAGCTCGGTGTCGAGTCACGGCGGCAGCTGGGCCGGGTTCTCTAGACTTCTCCCTCCGGATGCCGCGCCCGCGGGGCGGTACGATGCGGTCCTGGTCGCTCCGAGAAACACGGGAGGCCGCTGTGGCCGAAGCTGATGTTCAGAACTCGCTGGCGCAGGTCAGCAAAGCGGCTGAGCTGTACGGGGTGACCGATCAGGACGTCGAGAAGTGGCGTGCCGGGATCGAGGAGCGCCCTGCCTGGGCCCAGCGCGCCCACGTCTCCGGGATGCTCGCCCAGCGCCTGGTCATGACCGCGATGGAGCACCGGCAGGAGTGCGAGCGGGAGACCTGCCGCACCTGCGCCGGCCTGCGCGAGATGCTGGTGATCGCGCTCGCCGGGGTGCGCACCGTGGTCGACGACCGGCTCAACGAGCTCTACCGCCGCCCCGCGCGCTGGCCCTGGCGGCGGCGCAGCCTCTGACGCCCGCTCGCGCCCCGCCCGGGGCTAGTCGCCCGTCCACGTGGCGGGACGCCTGTAGCAGTTGTGTTTCCGGCCTTGCGGCGTGCGGTGATCTAGGTATTTACTTTGCTCGCTTCGCGGATACCCGCACATGGATCCAAGAGTTCACGCTCGAACCCGCTCAGGGCCTGCCCTGCGCGGAAGTTCGTCATGTCAGGGTCCACATTGGACTGTGACGCTCGGCAACGGGGAAAGGGGTGACACCGCCGTATGTCCATCGACAAGTTCGGGTACCAGCAGCAGCTGCGGCGCGAACTGCGAATCCGGGATCTGATCGCCTACGGTCTCGTCTTCATGGTGGTGATCGCGCCGTTCGGCATCTTCGGCAGCGTCTTCCAGGCCAGTGGCGGCATGATCGCGCTCGCCTATGTGGTCGGCGCCGCCGCGATGATCCTGACCGCTTCCTCGTACGGCGTGATGGTCGAGAAGTACCCGGTGGCCGGCTCGGTCTACGGCTACGCGGGCCGCGCGATCCACCCCGCGGTCGGCTTCCTCACCGGCTGGGCGATCCTGCTCGACTACGTGTGCATCCCGCTGCTGCTGTCGCTCGTCGCCGGCGCGGCCATGAACTCGATCGTGGCGAGCGTCCCGGTCTGGGCCTGGGTGATCATCTTCGTCCTGGCGAACACCGTGACCAACGTGCTCGGCATCAAGACCACCAAGCTGCTCAACTGGTTCTTCCTCGCCGCCGAGCTGGTCATCCTGATCATCTTCCTGGCGTACGGCCTGAAGGCGCTCGCCGACGGCAAGGGCCAGGGCTTCAGCCTCGACCCGTTCTACAACGGCACCAGCTTCACCTGGTCGCTGATCCTCGGCGGCGTCTCCATCGGCATGCTCTCCTACCTCGGGTTCGACGCGCTCGGCCTGCTCGCCGAGGACGCCGCCGACGGCGCCCGCACGATCCGCCGCGCGATGTACCTGTCGCTGCTCGTCGTCGCCGCTCTGTTCGTCGCGCAGACCTGGGTCGCCGCCCTGCTCGTGCCGGACCCGGACGGCCTGTCTCTTATACACATTAAGAGACAGAGCACGCTCACCGCGCTGGCCACCGCCCTGGCCTGGGGCATCGCGAACAACATGGTCGCCCAGGTCGCCACCAGCCGCCTGCTGATGGCGATGTCCCGCGACGGGCAGCTGCCCCGCTTCCTGTCCCGGGTGTCGCTGACCCGGTCGGTGCCGACCAACGCGATCCTCACCACCGCCGTGGTGTCGCTGGTCATCGGCCTGTGGATGGCCTCGCGCGACGACGGCATCACGCTGATGAGCGCCCTGGTCAACTTCGGCGCGATGATCGCGTTCGTGGTCCTGCACGTCTGCGTCATCTGGGAGTGGGCCAAGAACGGCCGGCAGGGCGGGGTGCTGCGTAACGTGGTCATCCCGGCGGTCGGCGCGCTCGTGCTGATCGCGGTCATCTGGAACGGCAGCCTGCTCGCCCAGACCGTCGGCCTGATCTGGCTCGGCGTCGGCGCGGTCATCCTGGTCGTGCTGCTCGCCACCGGCCGCAAGCCGAGCCTGCCCGAGGTCCCCGGCGACGACGACGCGGCCACGACCCCCAAGGCGGTGGAGAATGTCTGACCCGATCCACATCCCGGCCGACCCCGGGCAGTACGGGTACACGTTCGGCGGGCGGGAGGCGATCGCGGCCGTCAAGCCGGGCACGCCGATCACCCTGCGCACGCTCGACTGCTTCGGCGGCAAGGTGCGCACCGTCGACGACCTGCCCAGCCAGGTGTGCGAGTTCCCGTACCTGAACCCGGTCACCGGCCCGCTGCACGTGGAGGGCGCCGAGCCGGGGGACACCCTCGCGGTGCACATCGTGTCGCTGACCCCGGCGTCGGCGTTCGGCATCTCCTCGACGTTCCCGCACTTCGGCGCGCTCACGTCGACCGGCTACACCCGTACCCTCCAGGAACCGCTCGAAGAGCGGGTGTGGCTCTACGACATCGACCTGGCCGCGCAGACCGTGCGCTACCGGGCCCGCCGCAGCGACTTCACCGTCGACCTGCCGCTCGCCCCGATGCTCGGCACCGTCGGCCGATGCTCGGCACCGTCGGCGTCGCGCCGGCCGCGAACGAGGTCCGCCAGACGATCGTCCCGGACGTGCACGGCGGCAACCTGGACACCCCGCTGCTCGGCCCCGGCGCCACGCTCTACCTGGGCGTCAACGTGCCCGGGGCGCTGCTCGCGCTCGGCGACGGGCACGCGCGGCAGGGCGACGGCGAGGTGTGCGGCGTCGCCGTCGAGGTCGCCATGGACGTGACGGTCGTCGTCGACGTGATCAAGGGCGTCGCGACCGGCACCCCGCGGCTGGAGACCGACGACCAGCTCGTCTCGCTCGGCGCCGCCCGGCCGCTCGAGGACGCGTTCCGGATCAGCCAGGACGACCTCGTGCGCCACGTCGCCTCGCTGACCGGGCTGGACCTGCTCGACGCGTACCAGCTGGTCTCCCAGACGACCAGCGCGCGGGCCGGCAACGTCGTCGACCCGCAGTACGTGATGAGCGCGGGCATCGACAAGAGGTACCTTCCCGGCACGATCGCCTACGGCGGCGTGCACGAACGGCTACGGAACGGCTGATCCACAGTGCGACGCCCCGGACTCGACCCGACCCTCGTACGTGAGCAGTTCTTCGTCCTGGCCCACGACGAGAGCCGCCACATGCGCCCCCGCCTGCACGTGCCGGCCCTGGCCGCGGGCCTGGCCGGCGCGACGGTGATGGACCTGCTCATCACCCAGCGGGTCAGCGTCGAGTCCGGGAACGTCGTCCCGGACTGGCATCAGCGCGAGACCACCGGCGACCCGGTCACCGACGACGTCCTCGCCATCATCATGGAGAAGGCGCCCGGCCCGGCGCTGCCCGCCCTGCTGCGGTCGGCGGCCCCCGGCCTGTACGAGCGGACCACCGCCGCCCTGGTCCACCGAGGCCTGATCACGGAGATGCCCGCGCGGCGGTGGCGCAAGAAGGAGTACGAGATCGCCGACGAGGGCGTGGCCGTCCGGGTCCGCGCCAAGGTCGGCTACCGGATGGACGGGCGTGACCAGCCCACCCCGGACGCCGACTGCCTGTGCGGGCTGGTCTCCGCGCTCGGCCTGCACGGCGCGCTGCTGCGCGGAACCCGGGCCGAGGTGGAGCCGCTGCTGCTCAAGGTGATCCAGGAGCTGCCGGAGCGGGCTCGGCCGTCCCGCCACCCGGTCGGGCAGGCCCCCGCGGTCGCCGCCGCGGTCCTCGCCGTCGTCCAGGATATGGCGACCTCGGCGATGTGATCGTCAGCGGTGCTCGCCGGCCCGGAGCATCTCCACGGTCCTGGTGACACGGTCGGCGCGGGTGGCCTCGCGTTTCGCCTCGGTGATCCAGCGGACGAACTCCTTGCGATGGGAGTACGCCAACTTCTCGTACGCGGCTCTCGCCTCGTCGTCGCCGGCCAGCGCGGCATCCAGATCCGGCGGCGTCTCGACGGTGCGTTCGCCGGACTCGGCGGCGATCGTCACGGCGTACGCCGAACCGACCTCGACCTTTGCCTCGGCCCGTGCCGCCTTGGCCAGGCCGATCATGTTCTCGCCGCCCATCCGGGCCAGGCGCAGCGGGAGCGCCACGTCGTTCACGGTCACGACCACCGGGAACGCCTTCCGGCCGTCACCGACCGCGGCGACCTGCTCGTCGGTGAGCAGGAACGCCCCGGCCGGGCCGCGCGACTCCAGCGTCAAGGTCAGATTCAGGATCTCAGCCACGATGACACGGTAGTCAGTCGTGGCGCCTTCGTGGTGCCTCTTCGCCGGGCGTCGCGGTGATCAGCCTCGGTCTCTCCTCGCCGGGCGCTGCGGTGATCAGTCGCGGTCGCGGTCGGTGGAGAACGTTTTTGCCAGGACCGCCGCGATGGCGACACCGACCACCGCGATGCCGACCTGCACACCGACGACGGCCCAGTCGAACGTCCGCCCCGTCACCGTGAAGAAATGGCTGCTGTGCAGGTCGTAGCGGGACGACACCCATGTGCCGGCGACCGCCGCGCCCATGCCGACCAGCACGGTCGCGATCAACCCGATGTTCTGCCGGCCCGGCAACACGATCCGGGCCACGACCCCGATGATCGCGCCGAAGATGATTGCCGCGACCAGATCCTGAGCGTCCACTCGCTGTTCCTCCCCATCAACAACCTGACCTTGCCCATGGTGCGTGCCGCGTCAAACCCGGCCGTGAACCGATCATGCAGAGGGCGCGTACACCTGGGCATCCGCCGAGGGAGACGACATGACCGACCAACTGGACGCCGACCTGGCCCTGCTGGACACCATCGCGGACCGCCTGCGCCGTGCGGGCGACTCGCTCACCTCGACCGGGAACCCGGCCACACCGGACGCCGGCGAAGCCACCGCGATGATCGTCGAGCTGCTCGCCAAGGTCTCCGAGAACGTCACCGACCTCGCCGGGGGGCTGCGGGCCGTGTCCGGCCGTACCTATCAGGTCTAGGGCAACGGCAACGCCATGCGGATCCGCGAGGCGCCGTGATGGCGGTCGCCGTCACCGCAATCGCTGCGGGGCCGGCTGACAGCGGCCAGGGACCGCCTGTCAGCAGGCCGACCCCGCTGGCCTGCGCATATACAGCCAGCGGGGTGTGCGGCCGGTGGGCGTTACTCGATCTCGATGCGCGCCCGGCGGCGGCGGAGGGCGAGGAGCAGGAATACGCCGAGGCCGACGAGGGCGGCGCCGGTCCCGGCCATCGTCGCGGCCCCCGGGCCGGTGATCGGCAGGGACGGGTCGTCGGAGGCGCCGCCATCGCTGGGCTCAGCGCTGGTCGGCGCGGCGCCGATCGGTACCGTGAACTCGACGTGTTCCAGCGGCTCGGGCGCGGCGCTGTTCTGCGTCGGAGCCTTTGTCCCCAGGGTCGACCGCGCCGAGGAGTCCAGTTCGGGATCCGCGGTGGCGACCGAGGAGACCGTCCACTCGCCACCGCCGAGCTCGGCCGGGCCCGGCACGTCCTTGTCGACTTCGACAGGCAACCGCAGCCGGGTCGACGAGGGGAATCCGTCGATCGTCTCGTCGAGGAGCCAGGGAATCAGCGTGTTGTCGTCCCAGACGCAGGTGGCGGTGCGTTTGTCGGCCGAGAGCTCGCAGTTGTCGAGCCCCGCCGTGATGAAGCGGACGCCCTCGGGCAGCTTGGCGACGCTGCGCACACCGGTCACCGAGACGGCGCCACGGTTGATGACGTCGATGAAGGCGACGCTCTTGCCCCCGGGCGGGATGGGCTTGTCGGTGAAGAACTTTCCGTCCTCCGCCCGGTCGATCTCACCGATCTGCAGGATCGGGCGCCGCTGCGGAGGCATCGCGACCGGAACGGTCCTGCTGTTGTTCGTCTCGTCGGCGTCCGCGGCGGCGGTCACCGTGGCCCGCAGATCGGCCGACCCGGCGGGAGCCGCGCCGGTCGGTCCCCAGAACACCACCTTCTGGACCGACGACTCGCCCGGCCCGGGGACGTTCAGCGCCGGGTAGGCGCAGGTGAAACCGGTATCCGACGCGGCGCAGCCCTGGGGTGCCACGACCGTCGCCCGCGACTTGTCGATCGCGGACGTGTCGAGCGTCAGGGACATGCCGCCGGGCTTGGTGGTCCCGTGGTTGGTAACGGTCACCACGGCCGTGGTCACCACGCCGTCCGTGGCGGTGCGGACGTCGAGTCCGAGGTCGACTTCGGCGGCCAGGGCCGGTGTGGCGGCGAAAGCCACCGTGCCGGAAGCCAGCAGCGTGATCGCAGCGATTCGCGTCAGAATGCGTCTCGTCATGTGGTGCGTTTCTCCCCGTGGTCACTGAGCCAGTCGGCCAGTCGATCACCCCTGTCTCTTATACACATCT
>KL571368.1:23780-25108 GCA_000715855.1 Actinoplanes liguriensis | reverse complement strand
GGGGCCCGCAAAGGACCCCGGGAATCAGTAGACGTAGGGCCAGGCCGACGAGTCCCACCCGATCAGGTTGATCCCGAGCTTCGAAGCGCCGGACGACGTGTAGTAGTGATAGACCAGCACATCCGCATCGCTGTCGGTGAATACCGCCGGATGCCCGGGCCCGTAGATGCTGCCGTGTGTAGCGAGGATCTCGGTCCCGCCCCCGGCCGTGGTCAACGTCCCGGCGCGGTCCTTGTAGGGCCCGGTGATCGAGGTCGACCGGGCCACCATCACCCGATAGGTGCTCGACGCGCCTTGGCAGCAGAAGTCGAACGACATGAACAGGTAGTAGTAACCGCCGTGATAGAACACGAACGGCGCCTCCACCGATTTGCTGTTCACGAATCGCTCGGCGATGTTGTACATCGTGCTGTCGGCCCGTTTGCCGGTCGACGGGTTGATCTTCACCATCTTGATTCCGGACCAGAACGAGCCGAACGTGAGCCACCATTCTCCGGAGGCGGTGACGGTCAGGTTCGGGTCGATCGCGTTCCAGTTGCTGCTGGTCGTCGATTCGATCACCAGGCCGGAGTTGGTCCAGCTCCCGGCCGCGCCGGTGGTCGACTGGGCCAGGAAGATCGCCGATTTGCTGGAGCCGAACGTCGACGCCGCGTAATACATCAGATACTTGCCACCGCGGTACGAGATGTCCGGCGCCCACAGATTGGCGCTGCCGCCGGTGTAGGCGTTCGCCCACGAGGTGCCGTTCGGGAATGCCTTTCCGGCGTCGGCGAACGCGGTCCGGTCGGAGGAGGTCTTGAGGGCGATGCCGTCGCCGGTGGTGGCGACGATGTAGCCGCCGGTGGGCTTCTTGACGATGGACGGGTCGTGCGCGCCGGTCGAGCCGGTGACGACGCCGGGATTGGGGTAGGTCGCGGCCTCGGCGGACTGCAGGCCGTAACCGCCGGCGGTCACGGCGAGCAGTCCGGTGACACCGGCGAGGAGCAGTTTGCGGAAGCGAGACGTCATGGGGGATTCGCCTTCCGGGGAGTGCGGTCCCGACTGGGGAATCGGGTGGCCGCCGGGGACGGGAGCCCGGTGCGCGACGCGTGGGGTGGGCAACCGCGCACCGGATCAGAGAGTCATCGACGTCGATTCGATTGCCATCATGTTAACGATCACATCGCCCAAGTCAAGACAGAATTGCAACGCTGCAAAAGATTTCGCCGTACGTCGTGAGCCCTCACCCGGAGTGCGCCCCGGCCCGCCGCACGACGCGGAGCAGGTACTCCTTGCGGTCCAGCGGGTCGGGGCCGATCCGGTCCCGGCGCGGCGGTGTGCCCGGCACC
>KL571368.1:21707-23531 GCA_000715855.1 Actinoplanes liguriensis | reverse complement strand
GGCACGGTGTCCGGCGGCACCTCGGCCCGGAACGCGTGGATCGGCTCCTGCACCACGGTCCCGGCCCGCCGCACCGCCGCCATCAGCACCAGCGGCGTCAGGTTCCGGAAGTCGCCGGCCGTGCTCGACATGCTCTTGTCGAAGATCGCGTGCGCGTGTGACTGCCGCGGCGAATAGCCCGAGTGCGTCATCACCACCGCGCAGTCCGGCACCGGCCAGCCGCGCAATCCCTGGCGCAGCGTCTCGTGCACGGTCTGCTCGACCGCCGTGAAGAACGCCGCCGGCATCGCACCCGGCTCCACGGCCAGGCCGAAACTGATCCCCGCTCCGATCGGCGCCGGCGCCACCCGCAGGCCGATCGTGGCCAGGAACGGGTTCGGGTCCACCCTGTTGAACTCGACCGCGGTGCCCACCCCGAGCAGCCGCTCCACGTGCAGCGTCGTGGTCTCCCGGAAGGTCACCGCGAGTCCGTACTGCTCGGCCAGCGTCGCCCCGATCACCTCCTTCTGCACCTCCCCGTAGAGCGACACGTAGATCTCCTGCCGCTCGTCGTCCTGACGCAGATTGATCAGCGGGTCCTGCTCGGCGAGGTCGGCGAGAGCCGCATGCAGGGCACCGCGCTCCGCCCGCCGGGACGCGACGACCGCCGTCTCCAGACTGGGCGGGGCAAAAGACGAAACACCCACCCCGATTTCCCGTACGCCGATGTCGTCCCCGATCCGGGCGGAGCCCAGCCCGCGGATCCGGCCGATCTGCCCCGCCGTGATCGCGCCGCACGGGCCGGCGGTGCCGTCCGCGAACAGATCGATCCCGGTCACCCGGTCCGCGCCCACGGTGTCCCGCACCCGCAGCGTCCCGCTGACCATCCGCAGGAAGGCGAGCCGTTCCCCGGCCGCGCCACGCTCCACCTTGAAGATCGTCCCGGCCGGTGGCCCGTCCGCGCGGACCGGCGCCGCCGGCAGCAGGCGGGTGATCCCGTCGACCAGGTCGTCGATGCCCACCCCGGTGATCGCGGACCCGAAGTACACCGGATGCACCCGCCCCCGCACCCGCAGCGGCGGCATCGGCCGGTCCTCCACGAAAGCGGAGAGCACCTCGTCGTCGTGGTCCGCGAGGCGCAGCAGGTCCACGTCGGCGCGAACCTTCGCGTCCCGGGAGCCGATCCCGTCGACGCGGCTCATCGGGACGATCGCGGGACTGATCCGCGCCGCGATCTCGTCCAGCAGCCCGTCGAAGCGCGCTCCGGCACGGTCCACCTTGTTCACGAAGATCAGCGTCGGGATGCGCAGCCGGTGCAGGGTGCGGGCGATCACCCGGGTCTGTGCCTGCACGCCCTCGACGGCCGAGACGACCAGGACAGCGCCGTCAAGAACAGACAGTGCCCGCTCCACCTCGGCGATGAAATCCGGGTGCCCGGGCGTGTCGATCAGATTGATCGTACGGTCGTGAACGCGGAACGAGACGACCGCGGACTTGATGGTGATCCCGCGTCGCCGTTCCAGCTCCAGGGTGTCGGTCTGCGTGCTGCCGTCGTCCACGCTGCCGATCTCGTCGATGACCCCGGCGGTGTGCAGAAGCCGCTCGGTGAGGCTGGTCTTACCGGCGTCGACGTGCGCCAGGATGCCGAGATTGAGAATACTCAAGCGTGATGTCCTTAAGGATGGGATGGACTCCTTCCGTGGGTGACATGCACGCAGCTCGCATCGCTCGTTCGCCTTCCGTCGGGGCACTGACCCCCTCACCCCACCAGCCCGGCCCACCCGCAGCAACCGATTAACGCCGCCCGGAGCCGCCAGCTCTTCCGCCCCTGTCTCTTATACACAT
>KL571368.1:20851-21435 GCA_000715855.1 Actinoplanes liguriensis | reverse complement strand
TGTGTATAAGAGACAGCCACGCACCCGGTCAGCGCGGGGCGGGGACGGCCCTGAGGCGCGGGATCTCCCTCCCCACAGATCTCACCGCGTAACCGGGACCGCGCGCGGCCGGGCCGCTCAGCCGGCCAACGCCGTTCGCCGGGAGGGCAGGGCCGTCGCGACGGGAACGGGGTCAGGTGGCAGGCGGCCGGGCCGTCGACTCGCGGATCACCAGGCTGGGCGGGTCGAGGCGGATCGGGTCCGAGCCGTGGGCGAGCGCGGAGACGCACGCACGGCCCAGGCCCACGAAGTCCATGCGCACCGTGGTGAGCGCCGGAGTCCAATACGCGGCGCCGGGAACGTCGTCGAACCCGACGATGCTGACGTCGCCGGGGACGTCACGGCCGGACTCGTGCAGGGCGCGGCGGACCGCCAGCGCCGTGTCGTCGTTCCCGCAGAGGATGGCGGTGACCTGGGGATCCGCGGCCAGGGACCGGCCGGCCCGGTGGGCGGACGCCAGATCCCAGCCGGCGGGGACGACCTCGGGGATCTCGGCGCCGGCCCGCTCCAGCGCCTGGCGCCAGCCACTGCGGCGGGCGCTGTCC
>KL571368.1:15220-20596 GCA_000715855.1 Actinoplanes liguriensis | reverse complement strand
CGTCGAGGTAGATCATCGGCCGGTCGACGCCGGGCAGCCCGCCGGCCTCGGTGGCGGCCACCATCGGCACGTCCCCGGGCATCGCCCGCAGCACGCCGGAACCCGCCGGGTCGAACGCGACGACGACCACGTTCCCACAGCTCGGATCCGTCACATACTCCACCGCGTGGCGGACGTCGCCGGCCGCGTCCGACTCGATGACCCGGACGCCGACGGTCAGGCCGAGCAGACGGCCGGCCTCCTCGACGCCCTGCAGCACCCCCGCGTACCCGTAAAGGGTGGTGTTGGCGGTGACGACGGTGACCGCGTTCGCCCGGCCCAGCCCGAGCGCCCGCGCCGACCTGTTCGGTCTGTACTGCAAGCGCTCCATCGCGTCGAGGACCTGCTGACGAGTGTCGGGCCGCACGTTCGGCGAGTTGTTCAGCACGCGCGACACGGTCTGGTGCGACACCCCGGCCGCGGCCGCCACGTCCCGGATCTGCGGCGTGGCCCGCTTCATCGCGCGCTCTCGGGGAACAGCCACTCCAGGGCGGCGAGCGATTTCTCCACATATCGCCGGCGGCCGGTCTCGACGCCGAACGCCAGATCCTCCAGCATGCTGCACCGGGCGTAGAAGACCGCCCGCTCGCGGAGCCCGGCCGGTGGAGACGCGACCGGGCCGAGGTCGCGGAACAGCAGCCCGTGATCGTAGGCCGGGTCGACCAGCGCGGCGTCGCTCCAGTCGATGATGCCGGTGACCGCGGACGTGCGCGGATCGACGAGGACGTGCTCGATGCCCAGGTCGTTGTGGGAGAAGACCAGCGTGGACGGGCCCGGCGGGGGAGCGGCGGCCAGGAAAGCCTCGATCGGTCGCCGGAACCGTGCCGGGATCCGGTCGGCGACGAGCGGGTAGGTCTCCGCGGCGTCGTCACGCCACTCCGTCAGCGGCTGGTCGTCGGTCTCGACCAGGTCGCGCACCTGCTCGGCCGGGACGGCGTGCAGCACCCGGAGGAAGTCGGCCAGCGTTGCGGCGATCCGGTCCAGCCCCTCGCACCCGGGCGCGTCCAGGAGCGGGACACCCGGGAGCTTGCGGTAGGCGAAACAGTCCTGCCCCGCCTCGCCGGGCCCGAACACCGGCTCCGGGATCGGCAGGGGCGAGACGGATCGCAGCGCGGTCAGCAGACGAACCTCACGGGTTGTCCGCAAGGGATCAGGGGACCTGCTGAATCGTACGAGCAAATCGTTGTTGATCTCGAAAGCGACGTTGTCGAGCCCCTCGCCGAGCAGCGCCACGGACTCGACCGCGAAGCCGGGAAGGGCCGTGGCCAGGGCGCTGCGGACGTCGGGCATCTCAGATCACGCCCCGTCAGCCTGAGCGTGCAGCTCGATGACCACCTGCGCGCCGTCGGGAGCCTCGTCGGGATCGATCAGCCACTGCATCATCAGGCCGGAGAGCACCGCGAGCGGCACCGAACCGCCGAGCCCCTCCCGCCCCTGGCGCTGCGCGTCGGCCAGCCGCTCGCGCAGCTCGGGCGAGTGCTCGGACTGCACGGCCGCCTCCAGCTGGGCGATCCACAGCGCGCGGTGCGTGCCGAACGTGTCGATCAGGGCCTGCCAGCGCTCCTCCGAGGTGCCGTTGCGGGCACGCTCGGCGACCTCGGACGACAACTCCTCGACCGCCTCCACCAGGGCGTGCACCAGCAACGACTCGCGCGAGCCGAAGTGATAGCCGATCGCGGCGTGGTTGACCCCGGCCGCCGTGGCGATGTCACGCACCGTCGTGCGAGCCCACCCGCGCTCGGTGAGGCACTGCTTCGCGCCCTGGATGAGGGCCTCCCGGTTTCCCACGCCGCGATCGTACCGCACATCTTAACCGCATGGTTTATCCACACGATTTATCCACCTGGATTGACCGCTTGGATAAGGCCGGTCTAGGGTCATCGACATGAGAAGCGCACTGATCTCCGGCGCCGGCGTCGCCGGTCCCGCCCTGGCCTGGTTCCTTCGTCGCGACGGTTGGGAGGTGACGGTCGTCGAGCGGGCGCCGAGCCTGCGAGACAGTGGCTATGCGGTGGATTTCCGCGGCGCCGCGATCCCGGTGCTCGCCGAGATCGGCATCCTGGACGAGCTGCGCGGCCACGAGATCCACATGCGGGGGACGACCCTGGTCGACGCGTCCGGTGCCACGATTGCCGAGTGGCCGGCGGAGGTGTTCGGCGGCGACCTCGAGGTGCCGAAACGCGCGCTGACCCGCATCCTGCACCGGGTCGCCGACGTGACCTACCTGTTCGACGACACGGCGACCGAGCTCGTCCAGCACGACGACCGGGTGACGGTGTCCTTCGAGCACGCGCCGACGCGGGACTTCGACCTGGTCTTCGGCGCCGACGGGGTCAACTCGGCGGTCCGGCGGCTCGCGTTCCCCGGCATCGATCCGATCGAGCACCTCGGCATGTCCGGCGTGGGCTTCACCACGGAGAACCACTTCGGCCTCGACCACCGTGGCCGGCTGCAGGCCGAGCCCGGCCGGGCGATCTACGCCTTCTCGGACAGTGACCCCTCGCGGATGACGGTGAGCCTCTCCTTCGCCACGACGGCGCCCCTGGGCGATCTCGAAGAGCATCGGATTGCCGTACGGGAGGTGTTCGCCGACCAGCCGCGCCTGCTCGCCGACATGGACGCCGCGGAGGACGTCCAGTTCGCCGCCACCTGCCAGGTCCACCTGGACTCGTGGTCCACCGGGCGGGTCGCGCTGCTCGGCGACGCGGGCTACTGCGCCGCGCCGACCAGCGGCATGGGCACCTCGCAGGCACTGATCGCCGCGTCCACCCTGGTCCGTTGCCTGGCCGCGGGCGGCGACGATCACACGTCCGCCTTTGAACAGTACGAGAGGGAGCTGCGTCCCTACATTCTGGAGAACCAGAGGCTCGGCCGCGAGGCGGTCGCCGGGCTCGGTGGGCTCGCCGGCGGCGCCTGAGGCGTCCCGGAGAGGATCCCGCCGGCCGTCGATGCGAGGGCCGGAGCCGCCGTTGGTGTCGGGATCGGTCCGCGACCTGGGGAGGGCACGTGGCAGAGCCGGTGGTGCTGAGTCCGGAAGATCATCGCTGGCGGGATCGATGGGTGCCGGTCGAGCACCGGTTCCTCGGCCTGGACAGGCGCACCCTCGCCCCGGCGGGCGTGGTCGCCCTGCTGGTGGCGCTCGCGCTGTGGATCGTGCCGGGCATCGACGACGCGGTGCCGGTCGACGACCCGATCCGTGCCGGGGACGTGGTCCAGGTCGGGCCGGGCGTCGAGTTCGTGCCGGTGACCGGGGCGAATCTGGTGGACGGCGTGCGCCGCGGCGAGCTGGGGGTGGGGGAGAGCTACCCGGATCACGTCGCGCTGACCTATGAGGGGGTCACCTTCCGCGTGGTGGCCGACACCTACGACGGCACGCCGGCCCAACTGCTCGCCCAGATCAAGAAGAACAACGAGGGCTTCCGCGACGACGGCGGCTTCCGAGTGACCGGCGATCCGGTGACGCTCACCAACAGCGCGGGGGATCGCGGCGTGATCGCGCACTTCGACGGCATCGAGGCGAAGGGCCTGGTCGCGGCATTCGTCTTCGGGCAGACCGGCGTCGAGATCATCGCGATCGGGCCGGAGAGCGTCGACGAGAGCGCCACGCCCGCGGTCACCGGGATGATCCGTTCGGTGCGGGCGGTGACGGCGTGACGGCCCCGCTGACCGCCCCGGAGATCACGGCCGCCCGTGACGCGGCGATCGAGCGCACCGGCTGGGGCAACCGTTTCCATCCGTGGCAGCCGCGCAATGCCTGCTTCTGGGTCTACGTGGCCGTGGTGGGCTACGGGTTGTGGTACGCGTTCGGCCTGGTCGACTCGCAGGTCCGGGTCTACGGCCCGGCGCTGGCCGCGGCGAGCGTGATCTTCGCGGTCTACGGGCTGCTGTTCTGGTGGTTCACCGCCCGCATCGACCGCTATTCCCGGCAGCCGGTGGGGCTGGGCGTGGCCGCGTTCGTGTGGGGCGCCTTCGGGGCGACGTGGACGATCGCGATCAACGGCAACACCAGCCTGATGAACCTGTACCAGAAGCTGCTCGGGCAGGATTTCGTCCTCGACTGGGGGCCGGGGCTGACCGCGCCGTTCTTCGAGGAGCTCGGCAAGGGCGCCGGCGTGCTGCTCCTGCTCTACCTCGCCCCGCGTGTCGTGCGGACCGCCTACGACGGGTTCATCCTCGGCGCGTTCTGCGGGCTCGGCTTCGAGATCCTCGAGGACATTCTGTACGCGTTGCAGTCCGCGCCCGACGAGTTCGGCTCGCATCAACTGCGGACCAGCCTCAGCACGGTGCTGTTGCGCCTGCTCACCGGGTTCTCGTCGCACATCCTCTACTCGGCGGTCTTCGGAGCCGGGCTGATCTATCTACTCGGCACGCCCGGGCAGCGGCGGCGACCGGCTCGGGGGCTGCTGCTGATGCTGCTCGCCATGGTGCTGCACTTCCTGTGGGACTCGACGAGCGCGCTCGCCCAGGGCAACGGCACGGTCCTGCTCGCGCTGCTGATCGGGATCACGCTGGTGGCGTTCGCGATCGTGATCACGGTCTTCCAGATCACCGTGCGGCCGGAGCGGTCGGCGATGCGGGCGGTGATGGCGCCCGAGGTGGAGTCCGGGGTGCTCGGCGCCGACGAGCTGGCCGCCCTGTCCGGCGGCTGGGCACAGCGGCGTCGCTACCGCGCGGGCGGCGGCCGGCCCGATCGCCGGCGGCGAGAGCACCGGCTGGAGGCGGCGCACGACCTGGCCGACCAGTTGGCGGCCTCCGGCGGCACCGAAACCGATCGGGTCCGCTTCACCCGGGCCGAGCTGGGTCGCTACGCCGCGGCCTGACCAAGCCCCGCCCCGGCCGGGTGGGCGAACCGGAAAGGAGCACTTCGCGCTGGTCAGAGGCCTACCGTTGGGGTTGGCACAGCAGAGACGGGGGCAATCATGTTGTGGAAGAGCATCACGGCAACGGCGATCGCGGCCTTCATCGTCGGCGTGGGCGCCGTGGCGGGCTACCCGGCGACGTCGTGGTCGTCCGCGCACGGTGTTGCGGTGGCGGAACAGGAACCGCCCGGGGCGACGCTCAACAACTGCGGTGGCGGTAGTTGCTAGGGCGCGCCTTCTGCTCGGTCGAACTCCGGTACGCCGTCTAAGCGCCGAAGCGGCGGTGGCGGGCGGCGTAGGAACGGAGCGCGCGCAGGAAGTCGACCTTGCGGAAGCCGGGCCAGAAGACGTCGCAGAAGTGCAGCTCCGAATACGCGGCCTGCCACAGCAGGAAGCCGGACATGCGCTGCTCGCCGCTGGTGCGGATGACCAGATCGGGATCGGGCCGGCCACTGGTGTAGAGATGCTCGCCGATCCG
>KL571368.1:13988-15068 GCA_000715855.1 Actinoplanes liguriensis | reverse complement strand
CGTCGACCGTGTGACCGGCGGCGGTCTCGGACTCCAGCAGCGAGCGGACCGCGTTCACGATCTCGTCACGACCGTCGTAGCCGATCGCGATCGTGACGTGGAAGTCCGCACCCGTGTCGCGGGTGGATTCCTCGGCCAGCTTGAGCGCGTGCCGGGTCGAGTCGGGCAGCACGTCGAGACGGCCGGCGAGGTGGACCTGCCAGCGGCCGGCCGGACGGCTCAGACGCACCGCGACCACGTCCTCGATCATCCGCATCAGGTTCTCGACCTCGACGGAGTCACGCTTGGTCATGTTGTCGACCGACGCGACGAACACCGTCACGTGCGGGATCCCCGCCTCCAGACACCAGCTCAGCACCTCGTCCAGGTGTTCCGCGCCGTACCGGTGACCGATCCGTGGATCGTCGAAGCCCCTCTGCCGCGCCCACCGGCGGTTACCGTCCATCACCATGGCGACGTGCCGCGGCAGCGTCGCCCCGGCGAGCCGGGCACGGAGGCGACGGGCATAGAGCGAATAGGCGACAGCCTTGACGGTCCTCAGCATGGACGGATCTCACCACCGGCAATGCCGTGCGACGCCCGTACACACGAAATCTCCCCGATTCCGGCACAGGACATTCACCAGTCAACGGCCTTTCGGCGTACGGCGGAAATTGTCTTCTGCTTTTAAAGAGTGCCCCGGCGGGCGGTCCACATGGCGCGGGTCATCTCGTACTCGACCTCGCCGGCCTCGGCGCCGGGCAGCGGATAGTCCCAGAGCGCGTGGAACGTCCGGACATATCGCATGCCGATGCTCTCCATGACGCCGCGCGACCCGGTGTTGACGGCCATGGTCTGCGCGATGACCCGGCTCTGCCCGACCGTGTCGAACGCGTGCCGCAGCAGCATCCGGGAGGCTTCGCTCGCCAGGCCCTGTCGCCAATAACGCCTGGCCAGGCGGTATCCCAGCTCGGCGAGGGTCGGGTCGTCCGGCTGGTCCGGGCCGTGGGCCGGTGGCAACATCATCAGGCCGACGAACTCGGCCTCGGCCTCGCTCTCCGGCGCCGACGACCCGCGGCGGCCGCCGTCGGTGCCGAAGGC
>KL571368.1:10611-13793 GCA_000715855.1 Actinoplanes liguriensis | reverse complement strand
GCCGAAGGCCATCCAATAGCCGAGGCCGTCGACCTTGCCGGCGAGCGCCATCCGTTCCGCGTGGGAGCCGACGACCTCGTCCCTGGTGCGAGCGCGGCCCCAGATGTATTTGAGCACTTCGGGGTCCGCGTCCAGCTCGACCTCCAGGTCGAAGTGGCGGTCTTCGAGTGGTACCAGGAGGAGGCGCTCGGTGCGCAACGTCGGCTGTCCCATTTCGTCACCCAAACACACCGGCGCTGCCCGAGCGATCGCATTAGCCGGCCAGGGCGCGGGGTTGTTGTCCAGCCCTCGACCCACCGGCACCCACCCGTCGTCCCGGGCCCTCCCACAGCCGTTCCCGCCGGCCGGGCGCGGCGGCCGGCTGGCACTCACGGTTGTTTCGGGGCCGTTGTTTCAGCCCTGAGTGCCAGCCAGGGCGTTGTTGTGGGCTGGTGCTCACGGTTGTTTTGGGCGTGGTTTCGACCCTGAGTGCGAGCTGGGGCCGGGTCGGCTGGTGCTCAGGGTTGTTTTTGGACGTTTTTTCGACCGTCAAGGCCGGCTGGGGTGGGGCGGCTGGTGCTCACGGTTGTTTCGCGGGGTGTCGGGGGCCGGCCGGGGCGTGGGCTAGGAGGACGTGGAGAGGGCGGTTAGGCTGTGGGAATGGAACAGGACACCAGTTCGAAGCTGAGCGTTGAGGACATCCACGCGCGGATGGGACTGGCGGTCACCGCCGAGGGCAAGGCGCGGGCCCGGCAGCGGCGGCGCAACGCCGAGCGGGCGCGTGACACCGAGGGCCGGGCGGCGTTCCTCGCCGGGCTGCGGTCGCGGCCCGCGTGACGGAGGGGCGCGACGCCAAGCTGGTTCTCGACACGTCGGCGATCACCGCGTGGGTGCGCGGCTCGGTGGCGGTCGGGGAGACCCTCGCGGAGGTCAACGACGAGGGCGGGGCGGTGATCATTCCGCTGTGGTGCCTGGTCGAGGCCGGGCACAACACGGCGATGATCGAGCGGGAGCGGCTGGATCTGCTGATCGCGCACCCGGCGACGTTCCTGATCACCGATGACGCGGAGGACTGGGACGCGCTGGTGGCGCTGCGGTCACTGACCGGCCGGCCGGACTGCGCCTCGGCGGCGATGCTGGCGCTCGACCTCGGGGTTGACGTGATGACGGCCGATGCGCGCTGGTACAAGGGTGTCGCGGACGGCCGTATCGTGCTGCAGATCGAGGAATGACCGCCGCGGTTGGTGGATTTCGCCGAGATCGCGAGTCTTCCGGAAAGCCCGCGTCGCGGATCTCCCGGAAAGCCCGCGCTGCGAATCTCCCGGAAGCCCGCGCCGCGGATCTTTCGGAGAAGCCCGCGCCGTTGTCGGCGCGGGCTTTCCGTTTCGCCGCCGAGGGCCTGCGCTTTTCTGAGCCGCAGACGGCAGGGCCGTGGGTTCAGGAGGGCCAGGCGACGCTGAGGTAGTGGGTTTCCTGGAACTCGCGCAAGCCGTCGCGGGCGCCCTCGCGGCCGAGGCCGCTCTGCTTGACGCCGCCGAACGGGGCGGACGGGTCGGAGACCAGACCGCGGTTGACGCCGACCATGCCGGCCTCCACCGACTCGCCCAGGCGGATCGCCCGGGCAAGATCTCCGGAGAAGACGTACGCCGCGAGACCGTACTCGGTCGCGTTGACCTGGGCCAGCATCGCGTCCTCGTCGGTCCAGGTGACGATCGGAGCGACCGGGCCGAAGATCTCGTCCTGCAGGATCGCGGCGTCCGGGGCCACGTCGACCAGGATGGTCGGCGGGTAGAAGTGACCGGGCAGCGAGGGCGTCGCCGCCTGGTGGGCGATCCGCGCGCCGGCCGTGACCGCGTCGTCGACCGTGCGGGTCACCCGGCGCAGCGCCGACGCGCTGATCAGCGGTCCGATGTCGGCGCCGTCAGCGGCCGCGCCGACGGAAAGTTTCTCCACCGCGGCGCCGAACCGGGCGACGAATTCCTCCGCCACCGCGGCGTGCACGTAGAAACGGTTCGCCGCCGTGCAGGCCTGGCCGCCGTTGCGGAACTTGGCGATCATCGCCCCGGCCACCGCCGCGTCCAGGTCCGCGTCGTCGGCGACGATGAACGGCGCGTTGCCGCCCAGCTCCATCGACGAGTTGACCACCCGATCGGCCGCGTGCCGCAGCAGCACCCGCCCGACCGCAGTCGAGCCGGTAAAAGAAATCTTCCGTACGCGCTGGTCGTTCAGCCAGGCACCGACGACGGCGGAAGCATCCGACGTGGTGACGACGGTGACGACATTTTCCGGCACGCCGGCCTCGGTGAGCAGCCGGGCGATCGCCAGCGCCGTCAGCGGGGTCTCGGCGGCCGGCTTCACCACCACGGTGCACCCCGCGGCCAGCGCCGGACCGATCTTCCGGGTGATCATCGCGGCCGGAAAGTTCCACGGCGTGACCAGCGCGGCCACGCCCACCGGACGATGCGTGACGAGCGTGCGGGCGCCGCCGGCCGGGGCCTCGCCGTACTCACCGCCGGGCCGGACCGCCTCCTCGGCGAACCAGCGGAAGAACTCTGCCGCGTACGTGACCTCGCCCGCCGCGTCCGACAGCGACTTGCCGTTCTCCCTGGAGATCAGGGCGGCCAGCTCGGCACGGTCACGCAGCATCAGCTCGAACGCGCGGTGCAGAATCTCCGAACGGCGCCGCGGGGCGGTGCGGGCCCACGCCGGAAGCGCCTCGTGTGCCGCGTCCACCGCCGCCAGCGCCGCGGTGACATCCTGGTCCGGCACCTCGCCGACGGGGGACAGCGACGCCGGGTCGACCACCATCACGGTGCTCATCGGATCTCCTCGAAAGCGGCGGTGAGCACGTCGAACGCGTCGTCGAGGAGCTCGGCGGAAATTGTCAACGGCGGAAGGAAGCGCAGAACATTGCCGTACGTGCCGCAGGTCAGCACGATCACGCCCCGCTGATGGGCGTACCGGGCGACATCGCGGGCCAGCCGTGGATCGGGCTCCGACGTGCCGGCCCGGACGAGCTCGACCGCGAGCATCGCGCCCCTACCCCGTACGTCTCCCAAGCGGTTGTCCTTGACCTGGAGCTCCGCCAAGCGGGAGAGAACCTGGGCCTCGATCTCGCGGGCCCGGGAGACGAGGCCGTCGGCCTCGATCGTCTCGATCGCGGCCAGCGCCGCGGCGCAGGCGATCGGGTTGCCGCCGTAGGC
>KL571368.1:9453-10399 GCA_000715855.1 Actinoplanes liguriensis | reverse complement strand
ATTCCCTTCGCGGTGACAATCAGATCCGGAACCACGCCCTCGCGGTCGCAGGCGAACCAGTCGCCGGTACGGGCGAAACCGGTCTGGACCTCGTCGGCGACGAAGACGACGCCGTTCGCCCGGCACCACGCGGCGAGCGCCGGAAGGAAACCTTCCGCCGGAGCGATGAAACCGCCCTCGCCCTGGATCGGCTCGATCACCAGGGCGGCCAGGTTGTCGGCGCCGATCTGCTTCTCGATCTGGTCGATGGCGCGCGCGGCCGCTGCGCGACCATCAAGATCATTATCGCGGTACGGGTATGAGCCCGGCGCCCGGTACACCTCCGGCGCGAACGGTCCGAAGCCGTGCTTGTACGGCATGTTCTTCGCCGTCATCGCCATCGTCAGGTTCGTCCGGCCGTGATATGCGTGATCGAAAACGACCACGGCGTCCCGGCCGGTGTGCGCCCGGGCGATCTTCACCGCGTTCTCCACCGCCTCGGCGCCGGAGTTGAAGAGGACGCTGCGCTTCTCGTGGTCACCCGGCGTGACCCGGTTCAGCGCCTCGGCGACGGACACGTAGCCGTCGTACGGCGTGACCATGAAACAGGTGTGGGTGAACGCCGCGACCTGCTCGGTCACCGCCGCGACCACCCGCGGAGCGCTCGCCCCGACGGTGGTGACCGCGATGCCGGAACCCAGGTCGATCAGGTGGTTGCCGTCGACGTCGACGACGATGCCGCCCTCGGCGCGCGCCGCGAACACCGGCATCGTGGTGCCGACGCCACCGGCGACCGCGGCCAGCTTGCGTTCCATCAGTTCCCGGGACCGGGGGCCGGGCAGTTCGGTGACCAGCCGGCGCTTCTGTTCGAGGCTCACGCCCATCAGTGTGTTCACCTGGAACTATGCTCGTCCAGTTCCCATTGGGCTGGTGCGGCATGCCTTGGAGGCATACATGGAGCTACGGC
>KL571368.1:8459-9226 GCA_000715855.1 Actinoplanes liguriensis | reverse complement strand
CGGCAGATCCGGCAGTTCGAGCGGTCGCTGGGCGTCACGCTCTTCGACCGCAACGGCGGCCGGTTGGAACTTTCCACCGTCGGGCGGGCGCTGGTGCCGCTCGCGCGGGACGTGCTGGAACGGGTCGACGGGCTGCGCGTCGCCGCGATGGTGGCCGCGTCGGGACGGCTGGAACGGCTGACGATCGGCGCGCCCACGGTGACGCTGACCGATGTGGTGTCGCCGTTCATCGCGACCCTCGAACCCGAGGACCCCACGGCCGCCGTGATCGGGGCTGACGGGCTGTCACCGGTGGAGACGTTGCGACTCGGTGCGGACCTGGCGATCGGGACCGTCCGAGCGCCTGATCCTTTTCAGTCGCTGGCGCTGGCGGTGTTGCCGGTCTGGGCCTACGTCGACGCGGATCATCCCTGGGCGGCGCGCGAATCAGTACCGCTGGGGGAGCTGCTGTCCGTGACGCTGATCGTGCAGCCGGCGACTTTCACCGCCCGGCAGTCCCTGGACGCGGCGGTGACCGCGGCCGGGGCGACCTACTCGTCCGTGATCGAGGCGGCGAACGGCACGGTGGCCCAGGCGCTGGCGGCCGCGGGCCGGGGGATCGCTGTCGCGTCCGACGACCCGCGGTTCGGGCTCGTGCCTCTCGCCGTCGACGTGGGTGGCCGCCACCTGAGCATCCGGCTCGTCGCCGTCTGGGACTCCCGCCACGCGGCGGCGCCCACGGTGGAGAGTTTCTGTCTCTTATACACATCTCTGATGGCGCGAGGGAG
>KL571368.1:2385-8253 GCA_000715855.1 Actinoplanes liguriensis | reverse complement strand
CGCGTTCGTCCGCAACCGCTACAACGCCCCCGCCGCCTGACCATGCCGCGCTCCGGCTGCGAAACCGGGCACCGTCAGGGCATGCCGTGGCCCTGATCGTGCGGCGTCCCGGTTGTGAAGGCGGGCACCGTCAGGGCATGTCTTGGCCCTGATCGTGCGGCGTCCCGGTTGTGAAGGCGGTCGCCGTCAGGGCACCTCCTCGCCCTGACCGTACCGCGTTCCGGTTGCGAAGCCGGGTGCCGTCGGGGCGCGGCCTCGCCCTGACCGCGAAGCGCCCAGGCTGCCAGTCGGGTGCCGTCAGGGCACGTCCTCGCCGCGGACGTGGACCGTCTCGCCGCGCTCGCGCAACTGCTCCGTCACCCGGCCCTCGGTCAGCGCCACCAGATGCGCGTTGGCCGTCGTCTGCTCCTTGAGCTCGTCGTAGGTCGCGTGCACCCGCTCGTCGAGCTCCTCCCGGTCGGCCTGCGGGAAGCGCTGCGACAGCGTCTCCACCTCACGATTCAGGGCGACCTCAGGGTCGACCAGACCATCCTTGCCAACCGGCTCGGTCATCACACACCTCGTCTCGCATCGGCGTCATCTGCGGCTCTGGTGCCCGGTGGCCGGTCCGGCTACACCAGCCTGCCACGCCCGGAGCAGCCCTGGAGGTTATCCACATTGGCCGGTTGTCCACAGGCCGGCGGCATGATCTTGGCGGCTTCTGGCAGGCTTATCAGCGGAGGTTGCCCCCTTGGGTGGGTGGGCCCTGCGGTGAGACCGGCCGACGTTCATGATCGACGTGGCTTGGCTCCGCGGGCTCTTGCCACCCGGCCACCCGTGCTTGCCGCCGCTCGGCCCGGTGCGGGCCCGTTGCGCGATATCCGCCGCTCGGCCCGGTGTGGCACCGCTCCGCAGCATCCGCCGCTCGGCCCGGCGTGCCTTCCGCTGGACGGCCCGGTGCGGGCCCGTTCCGCGACTTCCTGCTAGTCAATCCGGCGTGCGTCGCGATGGGCGGGCTGGCGTGGTTTTGCCGGCGTGCTGTTTGCTCGGCTGGGTGTGCGTCGCGATGGGCGGGCTGGCCTGGCGTGGTTTTGCAGGCGCGCTGCTTGCTCGTCCTGGCAGGCGTTCCGGCGGGCAGGCCAGCGCGGCGCGGTTTTGTTGGAGTGCTGCTTGCCCTGCCCGGCGTGCGTCTGGATGGGTGAGCCGGCGTGGCTCGGCCTCGCGGGCATGCTGCCGCCCGGCCCGGCAGACGGGCGTGCACGGCTCTGCGGGCATGCCGCCGCTCGGTTCTGCGAGCGTGCTGCTGCCGCCGCTGCCGCTCGGCCCGGTGTGGTCTCCGCCGCGCGGCTGGCCGTGGCTTACCCCCTTTCGGGCTGCCTCCAGGAAGAGTGACAACACGGCAGGAGTGCCGCTCAGGTGTGGAGAGCCTGGATGAGCGCAGCCGGCGGAGTAGTGCCCGGGCGGTCGCTGACCTGCCCGTCCCCGATCTCGATGAGGCGCCACCGGCCGTCCTCGTGCCGGGCCAGGTCGGCTGTGACGAGCGGCAGGCCGAGCGGCCGGATCACCGCCTGCAGGAAGTCCGGGTCGAACGTGGCGGGCGGCAGCTCGCCGGGCGTGTCGGGGTGGGCGGTGACCAGGCGGCAGACCCCGCCGATCCACCAGGTGCGGACTTCGGCGCCGGTGAGGGGCTCGAAGCGGCGCAGGACGAACCCGCCGGTGAACTCGTCGTCGCGCAGTTCGCGGAAGCGGCTTGCGACCTTCCAGGCCGCTTCAGGATCAACGACATCGGGGAGGTACGCCGCCTCGTGCCAATGATGCTTCATCGACTTGGTGTAGTCGCGCAGCACCGCGGCGCCGGAGCCGAGCGAGGCGCACGCCGCCGTGAAGTCGTCCCGGCCGTCGCCCGTGGTCCAGACGGTCTCCGGGGTGACCTCGGTGGCCGCCGCGTACCAGCCCGGCAGTTCGTGGGCCCGCCGGTAGGACTCGGCGCTGGTGCGCAGGGTGACGCCCCGCCGTGACAGGGCGGAGGCCATCGCCGCGTACTGCGAGCCGTGCAGCATCCAGCCCCGATAGACGGCGTCCGCATCGGCCGGCACCCGGGCGACCGCGGCATCCGCCGAGCCCCCGCTGGTCAGGGCGGAGTGGTCGACGACCGCGACGTCGATCCCGAGCGACCGGGCGGCTTCCACCTCCCCGGCGTAGTGCTCGTCGGGGCGGCGCGGCCGTAACACGTCTCCGGGAACCAGCAGCAGCATGCCGAGAAGGTTAGAGGGCCGCCAGCCGCCGGGCAGCCAGGGACACCTCGCCGGCGGGAACCGGCCGGGCGAAGTGGTACCCCTGGGCGGTGTCGCAGCCGAGGGCCCGGAGCGCCCCGGCCGTGGGGGCGTCCTCCACGCCTTCGGCGACGACGGTCAGGCCCAGGTTGTGGGCGAGGTCGACGGCGGACGCGACCAGGGCGTGGCTGCTCGGGTCGGTGACCATGTCGGCGACGAAGGAACGGTCGATCTTCAGCTCGTCGACGGGGAGCAGTTTCAGGTAGGCGAGGGAGGAGTATCCCGTACCGAAATCGTCTATGGAGGTTTTTACGCCCAGTGAGCGGATCTGGTGCAACGCGGCGATCGTCGTCGCCGGGTCGGACATCACGGTGTATTCGGTGATCTCGATGCACAGCAGGGCGCCGGGCACGCCCGCGGTGTCGAGGAGGGTGGTCAGCCGGCCGGGGAACGTCTCGTCGAGCAGGCTGCGGGTGGACACGTTGACCGCGACCGGCACCGGCCGGCCGGCGTCGAGCCAGACGCGGGCCTGGCGCAGGGCGATGGTCAGCACCCGGTCGGTGAAGCGGTGGATCAGGCTGGTCGTCTCCAGGACCGGCACGAACTGGCCCGGCGAGACCGGCCCCTTGACCGGGTGGTGCCAGCGGGCGAGGGCTTCGACGCCGGAGACCGAGCCGTCGTCGAGCCGGACCTTCGCCTGGTAGTGCAGGGTGAACTGGTCGTCGTCGTCGAGTCCGCGGCGCAGGTCGCCGAGCAGGCTGAGCCGGTCGGCGCTGTCCGGCCCGGCGTTCGGGGTGAACCGGCGGAAGCCGTCGTGCTGCTGTTTCGCCTCGTGCATGGCGGTGTCGGCGTGCCCGAGCAGGGTGCTGACGTCGTCGTCCGGCGCGGCGGTCGCGGCGCCGATGCTGATCTCCAGGTCGAGGGTGAGGTCGCCGAGCTGGAACGGCTGGTCGAACGCCTCGCGCAGCCGCCCGGCGACGATCTCGGCGCGGGCCGGGCCGGTGTCGCGCAGCAGGATCGCGAACTCGTCGCCGCCGATCCGGGCGACCAGGTCCGTGTCGCGGACGGAGCCGGCCAGCCGCGCGCCGGCCTCGGCCAGCAACCGGTCGCCGATGCTGGGGCCGAGCTGGTCGTTGACGTGCCGGAACCCGTCGATGTTGACGGTCAGCACGGTGAGCCCGGCGGTCAGGGCCCGCTCGGCGTGCGTGGTGAACGCGGCCCGGTTGGCCAGCCCGGTGAGCGGGTCGGTGGCGGCGAGGGTCTCGACGCGGATCCGGTGCATGCGCAGGGTCCAGACGAACAGCCCGAGCATGATCAGGGTGAGGCCGCAACTGATCACGCTGAGCCAGAGCAGCCGTTCGGAGTCCTCCCGCGCCTCGGCGGCCCGTCGCTGGTAGCGGTTCTGATGCCGGTCGCGCAGTTCCTGGAGCTGGTCCATGTTCCGCCGGTACGCCGGGACGATGTTCCCCTTGAGGATCCGTACCGCCCGGGCATGCTCGCCCCGGTCCAGCAGCGACAGGTACCAGATGATCTCCCCGCGCATGTTGAGCTGCCGCTGGGCGATGTTGGCGGCCTCCACCGCGTCGGTGCGTTCCGAGTCCAGCCCGGACAGGATCATCGTGGCCAGGTACGCCTGTTCGTCGACGTCGAGCAGCTCGTGCCGCTCCGGGCCTTGCGGGTCGTTGGCGGAGCCCTCGATCAGCGACATCTCCTGGGCCGACAGGTAGGCCGCCTGCTGGTACGCGGCGACCTGACCACCGGCCCGGATGATGTCCTCGGTGATCTGCCGGTGCCGGTGGCTGTCCAGCACCGCCGACCCGGACAGCAGCACGAGGACCGCTACCAGCGCGGCGATGACGAGTCGCCGCATCCGGATCACCCACTCACCACCCGGTTGCGCCCGGTACGTTTCGCCTCGTAGAGGGCCTCGTCGGCGAGTTTGGTCAGCTGGTCGGGCGCGGCCGCGCCGGCCGGGTTCGCCGAGGTGACGCCGACGCTGACGGTCACGATGCCGAGGTCGGCGAACGCGTGCGGCTCCCGGAGCCGGGCCACCGCGCGGCAGGCCCGCTCGGCGACCATCATCGCGTTCTCCTCGTTCGCGCCGGGCATGACGATGCAGAACTCCTCGCCGCCGTAGCGGGCGACCAGGTCGGTGACCCGGACGCTGTCGCGCAGCGCCTCGGCGACCAGCCGCAGGCAGTTGTCGCCGCCCTGATGGCCGTAGTGGTCGTTGTACTTCTTGAACTGGTCGATGTCGACCATGGCGACACCGATCGGCTCCTGGGAGCGTTTCGAGCGCAGCCACTCGGCGTCGAGGAACGTGTTCAGCTTGCGGCGGTTCGGCAGGCCGGTCAGCGGGTCGGTCACGGTCAGCAGTTCGAGGCGCCGGTTCGCCTCCGCCAGGGCCTCGGTGCGTTCCGCGACCTTGCGCTCCAGCGACGCGTACACCTGCGCGTTCTCGAGAGAGACGGTGAGTTGCCCGGCGATGAGCTGGACCGCGTCGAGCCGTCCGGCCGAGAACGCGCGCCGGGTGAGCCGGTTCTCCAGCACCAGCATCGCCCGGGGCTGGCCCTGGCTGAGCACCGGCACGACCAGCAGCGAGCAGTGGTCGAGCCCGGCCAGGTACGGGTCCCGCGACACCCGCCCGTCCAGGGTCACGTCGTCGACGAGCAGCGGCTCCCGGGTGCGTTCGGCGTGCCGGATGGCGGTCAGCGGCAGCCCGCCCTCGCCCTCGAACACCCAGCCGCCGGCGGCGGCGTCCCAGAGCACCACCTGCACGGCGGTCGCCCCGGTCATCGCCTTGACCACGTGCTGCACCCGCAGTCGCAGGCGGTCCAGGTCGGTCTCGGAGCTGAGCACCCGGGCCGCCTCGAGCACCGCCATCAGGTCGATCACCTCGGTGGACAGGTTGACACTGTGCCGGCTGTCGAGAGTGGCGTTGCGGGGCACGGCGGCGCCGGCCAGCCCGGAGCCGAGCGACGGGTAGGCGCGCTTGAGGTCGTGGACCTTGCCGGTCGCGCCCCACCGCGTGTACCCCTGCACCGCGTCCACGAGCAGCCGCTCGCCGACGTGTTCCAGGCCGTTGGCCAGGTAGAACAGCGCCGCCCGCTCGGCGATCAGCGGCGCGTGCCAGGACCGCCCGGTGGTCGACGCGTCCTGCAGGGCGGTGTCGTAGGCGACCGCGGCCGCCGGGAAGTCGCCGAGCGCCGCCGCCCGGGTCGCCTCGGCGAACCGGTGCAGGTGCCGGAAGTTGCCCGGCTGGTCGAGCGCGCGGGCGGCCAGGAAGTCGCGGCTGCGATCCAGATCGGCCAGCGCCGCGTCCCGGTCGGCGCCCTCGGAGTCCCGGACGCGCACGGCCGCGCCGAGCACCGCCATCATGTGCGCCGGCGCCTGCAGGTACACGCCGGGCATTGCGGGCAGCAGCCCGACCGCCGTCGCGCTGTGCCGCACCACCGCCGGATCGTCGCCGAGGATCGCCGCGCACAGGGCCCGGGCCCCGGCGAGGAACGTGCTGGGCGCGTCGTCCCCGGACAGCTCCGGGAAGTCGCCGAGCGAGGTGTCCGCCGACTGGCCGCGCAGCACCTCGACGAGGCGCCGGGAGACCACGAACATCTCG
>KL571368.1:742-2159 GCA_000715855.1 Actinoplanes liguriensis | reverse complement strand
CCGAGGGTCTGCGGCACCGACGCGTAGTACGTGTAGAACGCGCTGCGCAGATCCCCGCCGCGCAGCAGCCCGTCACGCGCCTGATGGGCGAGGCGCACCGCGTTCTCCAGCGGCTCGAACCACGGCACCCCCGCGAGCGCGTGCAGGAATCTCACCTGCGACACCTCCGGCTCGTAGCCGCGCGCGTCGCCGGCCGCGATGATCACCCGCAGCGCGTCGTAGGCCGCCCGGTACTCGCCGCCGCTCGCGATCGTGATCAGGCCGACGTTGCCGATCGTGCCGGCCAGCGGCGCGCACATCCCGTGCGTGGCCCACATCCTCGCGGCCTGCGCGACCAGCCACGCCATCAGCTGCTGGTCGGCGAAGAACGCCGCCGGGGTGAGCCGGTTGAGCAGATGCGCGACCGCGAGAAGCCGTTCGTCGGCCAATTCCGGATGGTGCTGATCGTCGCCGTAATTGGCGAGCCACGCGTAGAAGGTCGCCAATCCGGTGCCGATCTCCGGGCCCATTTCCGCGGGGCCGGGAACGTCGACGTCGAGCGCGCCGAGCAGATCCATGCCGAGCGCCAGGGCCTCGGCGAGCATCCGCCGATTGGTGAGCGCCCCGATCTGCTCGGCGACCGGTCCGGCGAACCACACCGGGTCGTGGTCACCGGTGCTCAGCTCGGCGAACTCCCGATCGGCGTCCTCGAACCGGCCGAGCGCACAGAGCGCCGAGTGCCATTCCGCGCGCGTGTCGTCGTACGCCGGATCGTCTTGTGACAAAAGGCGGAGCGAGGCCGCGAGATAGACCTCGGCCCCGGCGTGGTTCGCGACGAGCCGCGCGGCATTCGCGGCTCGCCGCATCAGGGCCGTCGCGGTCCGTTCCTCTCCCTCGAGAACAATTTCCGGTACGGCCATGGCCGCGCCCGCCGCGAGATATTGCGGCGCCGCCGCGAGAGCGTGCGCGGGATCCGCCGCGAGCCGGCGCGCCAGGGTCAGGCTCAGCCGCGCCCGCTCGTCCGCGCCGACCCGCCCGAAGGCGGCCTGGTGCACGCGGTCGTGCCGGAACCGCGCGGCGTTCCCGTCCAGCGCGACCAGCCCGTCGTCGACGGCCGGTCGCAGCGCGGCGGTGATCTCCTCCACGCCGCGGGCGGCCGACACCCGGAGCAGGTCGAGGTCGACCTCGCCGCCGAGCCCGGCCATCAGGTCGAGCATCTCGCGCGCCTCGGCCGGCAGCGCCCCGATCCGGGCGCCGATCAGCGCGAGGACGTCGCCGTGGCCGACGAACCGCCGTACCGTCGTCTCGTCCCACCGCCAGCCGGTGCCCTCCGGCACCAGGGCGCCCTCGCGGCGCAGCGCGTTGATCAGCTCGACCGTGTCGAACGGGTTGCCGCCGGTCCGCCCGGCGAGAACCTCCGCCGCGGCGCGGCCTCGGT
>KL571368.1:0-547 GCA_000715855.1 Actinoplanes liguriensis | reverse complement strand
AGCGGCAGGTCGTCCGGCCCGAGGTTCGCCAGGCGGATCTCGCCGTGCTCGCCGCGGTCGCGGTGCAGCCGGGCGAGCAGCGCGGTCAGCGGGTGCGCCTCGTCGACCTCCTCCTCGCGGTAGGCGCCGAGCACCAGCAGTCCGGGCAGGTCGGGCTGGTCGAGCACGTCGTAGAGGAACTGGAAGGAGGCGCCGGCCGCCCACTGCAGGTCGTCGATGAAGAAGACCACCGGATGCGGCCCGCTCGCGATGGTGCGCAGCAGCGCGAGCGTGGCCAGCCGGACCCGGGCGAAGAGCGCCCGCGGATCCTCGGTGAGCGACTCCTCGCCCGCCACGCCGAGCAGCGTGCGAAAGGGCGGCAACATGGTCGCGACCAGGTCGGTGTTGGGCCCGAGCGCGTCGCGCAGCCGGGTCCGCAGCTCCGCCACCACGTCATCGGGTTCGGACAGCAGCTGAGAACCGAGAAGATCGAAGGCTTCCCGTACGGCGTCGCCGCCCAGATCGTGCCGGAACTGGTCGAACTTCCCGGAGACGAACCGTCCACCGG
>KL571367.1:28273-28853 GCA_000715855.1 Actinoplanes liguriensis | reverse complement strand
CTCAGAGATGTGTATAAGAGACAGACGGAAGGAGCTGCTGGGCAGCTAGCGGCGGATGGTGCTGCTGGGCGGGGCTCGGCGGATGGTGCTGCGCGGGGCTTTCACGACGTACGCGCAAGGGGGGAAGCGGACGCCGGGACCAAGCCGCCGGCGAGCAACCTGCCTGAGCCACTGACCAGCTTCATCGGCCGTGAGGCCGACCTGGCCCGCGTCGACGACCTGCTCACCGGCGGCCGTCTGATCACCGTGCTCGGGCCCGGCGGCGCCGGGAAGACGCGGCTGGCGACGCAGGCGGCGCGGCGGCGGCGCGGCGAGTTCCGGGACGGGGTGTGGCTGATCGACCTGGCGTCGGTGACCGCTCCGGCGGAGCTGCCGGCGGCGGTGCTGACCGCGACCGGGCTGCGGGCCGCGGCGATCTTCGAGGGTGGCTCGGGGCTGCGGCCGGAGGGGCGCACCGACGTCGACGTGCTGGTGGACCAGTTCGCCGCGCGTGAGTGCCTGTTCCTGGTGGACAACTGCGAGCACCTGATCGACGCGGTCGCGCATCTGGCGACGGCGCTGCTGGTGCGGTGCCCGGAGC
>KL571367.1:21403-28029 GCA_000715855.1 Actinoplanes liguriensis | reverse complement strand
GCCGCGGTGCTTCCCGGGTTCGTGGTGGACGCGGCGACCGTCGAGGACGTCGTGCAGATCGTGCGCCGGCTCGACGGGTTGCCGCTGGCGCTGGAGCTGGCCGCGGCCCGGCTGCGCACGCTCGGGCTGCGCGAGCTCGCGGACGGGCTGGACGACCGGTTCCGGCTGCTCACGACCGGGAGCCGCACGGCGCTGCCCCGGCACCGGACGCTGCGCGCGGTGATCGCCTGGAGCTGGGAGTTGCTGGCCGACGACGAGCGGACGCTCGCCGAGCGGGTGTCGGTGCTGCCCGGCGGCGTGACGGTGGGCTCGGCGACGGCGGTGTGCGCGGAGGCGGGTGTGCCGGCGGCGCGGATCCCGGATCTGCTGGCGTCGCTGGTCGACAAGTCACTGTTGCAGCGCGCGCCGGACGGCCGCTATCGGATGCTGGAGACGCTCCGGGAGTACGGGATCGACCGTCTCGCGTCGCTGCGGATCCTGGTCCGGGTGCGCGGGCTGGCGGCCGGTTACCTGTCCGCGCTGGTCGCCGAGAACGACCCGCGGTTGCGGACCGCCGAGCAGTTGGACGCGCTGGTCGTGATGCGCGCGGAGTACGACAACGCCCTCGCGGCGCTGCGCCACCTGTGCGACGAGGGTGACGCGGACGGCGCGACCCGGCTGGCGCTGAGCCTGGTCTGGTACTGGCAGATGTTCGGCCGGCACGTGGATGCCGAGTTCTGGCTCAACGAGGCGTTGAAGCTGCCGGGGGAGCGGGACCCGCTGGTCACCGACTGTGCGGAGGCGGTGCTGACGCTCAACCGGGTCTCCTCCGAGGTCGTGATGGTGATGGAGTCCGCCCAGCAGCGTCAGGACCGGCTGCGCTCGCTGGCCGACCGGCTGCTGGCGCATCCGCGGCTGCCGGGGCTGGTGGGCGCGCTGTCGGCGGTGGTGCTGTTCATGGCGCAGGAGACCGAGGCCGCGCAGGCCCGGATGACGCAGCTGGTCGGCGGCGACGACCCATGGGTGGCGGCGCTGGCGCAGCTGTTCCGGGCGCAGGTGGCGGAGAACAACGGCGACGTCGAGCAGGTCCGGGTCGACGTGCGGGACGCGCTGGCCGGGTTCCGGGCGGCCGGCGACCGCTGGGGTCAGGCGACCGTGCTGCCGTTGCGGGCGCTGCTCCGGCAGTACGAGGGTGACCTGGACGGCGCGCTCTCCGACCTGACCACGGCGAAGCGGCTGGCCGCGGAGTTCGGCTCGCTGGACCTGGGCGACGAGGTCTTCATCGACCTGCGGCGGGCCGACCTGCACCTGCGGCGCGGTGAGCCGGACGAGGCGATGGCCGCGCTGGCCGGCGCGCGGGAGCGGGCCGAGCGCTCGACGGTGCCGGAGATGATGCTGCTCATCGACGGTCTGGAAGCCGGGATGATGATCTCGCTGGGGCGGCTGGACCGGGCCGAGGAGCTGATCGCACGGGCCGAGCGCGCGATGGGCGGCGGCGGGCACGACTTCATGAACGGCGATCACGGCACGGCGATCATCGAGGGGGTGCACGCCATGCTGGCGCTGCGCCGGGGTGATCCGGTGCGGGCCGAGCGGGCGCTGGTCCGGGCGTACGCGGCCGCTCAGGAAACCCGGGACATGCCGATCCTGTCGCTGGTGGCGGTCGGTGCGGCAGGGCTGGCGGAGCTGACCGGCCGGCATCGGGAGGCGGCGCAGCTGCTGGGCGCGGCGGCCCGGCTGCGCGGCTCGCACGATCCGACGGATCTGCAGGTGGCCGAGCTGACCCGGCGTAATCGGGCGGTGCTGGGTGAGGACGGGTTCGCCGAGGCGTACGCGGCGGGCTGGAGCCTGGACCCGAACACGGCACTGGCCCGGGCGGACCCGGGCCAGTTGCGCGCGATCGAGAGCTGATCGTCAGGCGCGCTTGTTGTAAGCGCGCAGGGCCAGTGGCACGAAGACCACCAGCAGCCCGGCCATCCAGGCCAGGGTCATCCACAGGTGATGGGCGACCGGTCCGCCGGTC
Organism: Actinoplanes liguriensis; assembly: GCA_000715855.1. GTDB lineage: Bacteria > Actinomycetota > Actinomycetes > Mycobacteriales > Micromonosporaceae > Actinoplanes > Actinoplanes liguriensis. Next base: position 26,027 of record KL571367.1, on the reverse strand, counting down.
AGCAGGCCGCGTTCCGCCCCGACCAGGTGGGTGATCGGGTTGACCTTCACGAAGGCTTGCAGCCAGCCGGGCAGGGTCTCGGTCGCGACGAACACGTTGCTGCCGAACGAGAGCGGGAAGACCAGCAGGAACATCACGCCCTGCACCGCGCCGGAGGTGCGCACGATCATGCCGACCCAGACCGAGATCCAGCCGAAGCAGAGGCCGAATCCGATGGCGAGGGCGACCGCGGCGATCGTGGGCGGGGCGCCGGTCGAGATCCGGAAGCCCATCACGGTGCCGATGCCCAGGGTCACGAGGCACACGGTGAGGTAGCGGACGATGTCGGCCATGACCGCGCCGACCAGGGGCGCGGACCGGGAGACGGGCAGTGACCGGAATCGGTCGAAGACGCCCTTCTCGATGTCGGCGTTGAGGTTCTGGCCGAGCGCGATGCCGCCCATGGCGAGCGACTGGCCGAGCATGCCGGGGAGCAGGAACTGCAGGTAGGTGTGCCGGTCGCCGCCGGCGATGGCGCCGCCGAACAGGTAGGTGAACATCAGCAGGAAGATGACCGGCTGGATGGTCACGTCGATCAGCGCCTCGGGCGTGCGCACGGTCTTGATCAGGCTGCGCTTGGCGAGCGCGGCGCTGTGCCGGACCAGCGCGAGGAACGATCCGCCGCGCGGCGAATCCAGGTGGGCCGGCGCGTCCAGAACTGCGGTGGTCATACCAGGGCCTCCGTCTTCTTCTCGTCCTTCTCGGCGCCGGTCAAGGTGTGGAACACCTCGTCGAGGCTGGGCAGGTGCAGGCCGAACTCGTTGACCTCGATGCCGGCCCGGCGCAGCGCGGGGATCACGTCGTCGAGCGCATGGTCCGAGGTGACCGGGACCGAGGCGGCTCCGGGCCGGGAGCCGGCTGCGCTGTCCGGCGCGGCGTTGGTCCCGGGTGCGGCAACACCATCAAGAATTCGCAGTACGTCGTTGAGCCGCCCCGCGTCAGCCGGCCGGATCCGCAGCGTCTGACCGCCGACGCGCCGCTTGAGCCCGTCGGGCGTGTCCTGCGCGATCACCTTGCCGTGGTCGACGACGACGATCTCGTCGGCCAGTGCGTCGGCCTCCTCCAGGTACTGCGTGGTCAGCAGCACGCTGGAGCCCTGCGCGACCTGGGTGCGCACGACGCCCCACATGTCCTCGCGCTTGGCCGGGTCGAGGCCGGTGGTCGGCTCGTCGAGGAAGATCACCTCGGGGTGGCCGACGAGACTGGCGGCCAGGTCGAGGCGGCGGCGCATGCCACCGGAGTACGTCTTGGCGGGGCGTCCCGCGGCCTCGGTCAGGTCGAACCACTCCAGCAGCTCGGCCGCCCGCTTCTTGGCGTCCCGGGTGTGCAGGTCGAGCAGCTGGCCGATCAGCACCAGGTTCTGGGTGCCGGTCAGGTCCTCGTCGACCGACGCGTACTGCCCGGTCAGCCCGATGCGGCGGCGCACCTTCTGCGGCTCGCGCAGCACGTCGATGCCGGCGACGAACGCGGTGCCCTCGTCGGGGCGCAGCAGGGTCGCCAGCACCCGTACCGCGGTGGTCTTGCCGGCCCCGTTGGGCCCCAGCACGCCGAGCACCGTGCCCCGGCGCATGGCCAGGTCCACCCCGTCGAGCGCCTGCGTCTTACCGAAGCGTTTGCGCAACCCCTCGGCGCGCACCACGAGATCGTCCACGATTCTCGCTCCCCCTCATCCGTTGTCGGGAGAAGACTGCGCGTGCCCGCTGGCATGATTCGCACATGGCGCTGGCACGGCTCACCGGGGGGCCGGGTGAGCCGTGCCAGCGCGGGAACAGGGCAATGGCCGTACCCGCAAATCGGGTTTAAAGGGTTTTTGTCTCTGACGTTGCGACGGCGGCCGGGGGCTGCTCGGCCGGGGCGTGGTCGTCGTCGAGCATGGTGGCCTCGTCGAACGGGTCGTTGCCGCTGAGCACCAGTTCGGCCTTCGCCCGGTCGAACTCGGAGGTCCAGACCCCGATCAGCACCGTCGCGACCGCGTTGCCGGCGAAGTTGGTCAGCGCGCGGGCCTCGGACATGAACCGGTCGATGCCGACGATCAGGCCGACGCCGTCGACCAGTTCCGGCCGGTGCGTCTGCAGGCCGCCGGCGAGGGTGGCCAGGCCGGCGCCGGTGACCCCGGCAGCGCCCTTCGACGCGATGATCATGAACAGGAGCAGGGAGATCTGCTCGCCGATGGAGAGCGGTTTGTCCATCGCCTGGGCGATGAACAGCGACGCCATCGTCAGGTAGATCGCCGTGCCGTCCAGGTTGAAGGAGTACCCGGTCGGGACCGCGATGCCGACGACCGGCTTGCTGACGCCGACGTGCTCCATCTTCGCGATCAGCCGCGGCAGCGCCGACTCGGACGACGACGTCGACAGGATCAGCAGGAACTCGCGGCCCAGATATCTGAAGAGCCGCCAGATGTTGACCCGGGCGACCAGCCAGAGGAGCGGGCCGAGCACCGCGAACACGAAGATCGCGCAGGTCAGGTAGAAGCCGAGCATGATCTGCGCGAGGCTGATCAGCGCGTCCACGCCGGCCGAGCCGACCACCGCGGCGATCGCGCCGAACGCGCCGATCGGGGCCAGCCACATCAGCATGGCCAGGACCCGGAAGACCAGGCGCTGGAAGACCGCGATCGCGTTCAGCACCGGCTGGGCGCGCTCGCCCATCGACTGCAGCGCGAAGCCGATCAGCAGCGCGACCAGCAGGGTCTGCAGCACCTCGTTGCCGACCAGCGGCGAGATCAGGGTCGTCGGGATGATGCCGAGCAGGAAGTCGGCGGTCGTCTCGCTCGCGGTGTCGCTGACCTGCTTCTGCCCGGTCTCGGCGATCGAGGCGTCCAGGTGCAGGCCGGAACCCGGGTGGATGATGTTGCCGACGATCAGGCCGATGGCCAGCGCCACCGTCGACATGGTCAGGAAGTAGCCGAGGGTCAGGCCGCCGACCTTGCCGACCTTGGCGGCCTGCCGGACCGAGCCGACGCCGAGCACGAGCGTGCAGAAGATGACCGGGCTGATCATCATCTTGATGAGGTTGACGAATCCGGTGCCGATCGGCTTGAGCTCCACCGCCGTGTCCGGAGCGAGCAGGCCTACGGCTATGCCGAGGAGGACGGCCACGATCACGGCCGGGTACAGGTAGCGGGTGCGGTCCTTCATGCCTGGACTGTGGTCTAGGTCTCAGGCCGGATCACGATTACGGTCATTCTGTTCATCGGCCCGCAACAGAGATTGGCCTCCCGTGACCCGACGGTGGAGTATCGCGCGACAGCTGTTCGCACTGCAGGTGCTGGTGGTGACGCTGCTCGTGGCGGTCTGCACCACCGGCGCGGTGCTGCTCGCGCAACGGGACGCCCGCAACGCCGCGATCGGTCAGGTCAAAGCCGTCGCCGAGACCGTCGCGCACTCGCCCGAGGTGGTCACGGCGTTGCGATCCGACAACCCCACCAAGACCCTTCAGCCGTACGCCGAGGCGGCGCGCGACGCGACCGAGACCGACTTCATCGTGGTGATGGCCCCCGACCGCACCCGGTACACGCACCCGACCACCAGCCTGATCGGCCTCCCGTTCGCCGGCACCGTCGACGAGGCGCTGGCCGGTGGCACGGTCGTCGAGGAGTACCCCGGCAGCCTCGGCGACTCGTGGCGCACCGTGGTGCCGATCCGTGACGAATCCGGCACGATCGTCGGGCTCGTCGCGGTCGGCATCCGCACCACCGCGATCAACCGGGCCCTGGTCGCCCAGTTCCCGGCGGTCGCCCTCGGCACCGGCGCGGCGCTGCTGCTCGCCGCCGCCGGCGCGTGGGCGCTCAGCCACCGGCTCGGCCGGCAGACCCACGGCCTCGGACCGGCCGAGATGACCCGGATGTACGAGTACTACGACGCCGTCCTGCACTCGGTCCGCGAAGGGCTGGTCGTCGCCGGCCGCGACGGGAAGGTCGAACTCATCAACGACGAGGCGCGGCGTCTCCTGAACTTCGACGACACCCGGGCGGTCCCCGCCGAGGTCGCGGACCTGATCGCCGAGCGGCGCACCATGGTGGACGAGCCGATCCTGGCCGGCGACCGGATCCTCGTCGCCAGCCGCCGCTTCACCCACGACTCCCGGGGCAGCGTGCTGACCCTGCGCGACCACACCGAGCTGCGGCAGCTCACCGGCGAACTGGACTCGGTGCGCGGACTGACCGAGGCGCTGCGCGCCCAGGCGCACGAGGCGGCGAACCGGCTGCACACCGTCCTGACCCTGGTCGAGCTCGGCCGGCCGGAGGAGGCGATCCGGCTCGGCACCGAAGAGCTCGCGCTCGCCCAGCAACTCACCGACCAGGTCGTCGGCGCGGTCCGCGAACCGGCCCTGGCCGCGCTGCTGCTCGGCAAGTCGGCCCAGGCCGCCGAACGCGGCGTCGAACTGACCGTCGACCCGTCGTCGCAGGTGAACGATTCCGCCCTGCCGGCTCGTGATCTGCTCACGGTGGTCGGCAACCTGGTCGACAACGCCCTCGAAGCGGTCACCTCGGCCGAGTCCGGCGCGCCGCGGCGGGTCCGGGTGCTGGTGCGGCAGGAGGAGGACGAGGTGACCGTCGAGGTCAGCGACACCGGGCCGGGCC
>KL571367.1:15946-21179 GCA_000715855.1 Actinoplanes liguriensis | reverse complement strand
GGTCCACCAAGCCGGGGCCCGGGCGCGGTGTCGGGTTGTCCCTGGTCCGGCAGGTCGCGGAGCGGCACGGCGGGAGCTACGCCATCGACTCGGCCCCGGGCGAAGGCGCGATCCTGACCGTGCGGATTCCGGTGCCCGCGTGATCCGGGTCCTGGTCGTCGACGACGAGCCGCTGATCGCCGAGGCTCATCGCGCCTACACCGAGCGGGTCGACGGCTTCGAGGTCACCGGGGTGGCGCTCAGTGCCCGGGAGGCGACGGCGATCCTGCGTACCCGGGAAGTGGATCTGATTCTTCTGGATCTCAACCTGCCGGATCGGCACGGGCTCGACCTGGTGCGGGCGCTGCGCGCCGCGGGCGGTGGCGCCGACGTGCTGGCGGTGACGTCCAACCGCGACCTGACGATGGTGCGGCAGGCGGTGGCGCTGGGCGTCACCCACTACCTGCTGAAGCCGTTCACGTTCGCGGCGTTCCGCGACAAGCTCGACCGGTACGCCCGTTACCGCGCGCAACTCGTCGAATCGACCGAGGTCGCCGCCCAGCACGAGATCGACCGGGTGTTCGCGACCCTGCGGGGCAGCCCGCCGGACACCCTGCCGAAAGGACTGGACGCGGCGACGTTCGACCTGATCCGGTCGGCGTTGCGGGCCTCACCGGGCCTGTCGGCGGCCGAGGTGGCGGCACGCACCGGCACGTCCCGGGTCACGGCACGCCGCTACCTGGAGCACCTGGCGGAGTCCGGCCGCGCGGTCCGAACTCCCCGTTACGGCGGGCCGGGCCGGCCCGAGGTCGAGTACCGCCCGGCCTGATCAGGCGGCGTGCCAGGTGGTGCCGGGGAGCTTCTTGGCGGCGTACATGGCGTGGTCGGCCCGGCGGATGACGGCCGTCGGGTCGTCGCCGGGGAGGGCGGCCGCGACGCCGATGCTGAGCCGGATGTGCAGCGGCACGCCGTGGAAGTCGACGGGGCGGCCGACGCGGCGATGATCCGGTCGATCACCGGCCCGGCGCAGGCACCCGGCAGCAGCAGCACGAACTCGTCGCCGCCGAGGCGGGCCGCGGAGTCGCCGGGGCGCAGCGCCGCGCGCAGGACCACAGCAGCAGGCCGTCGACGGCGGTGACCGCGGCGTAGGGCAGCAGGCTGTACGGGCGCCGCCGCCGGCGCGACGGGGTGCCAGGCAGGCGCGGGTGGCCGGCCGGGCCGGGGTCGGGACGCTCACTCGGTGCGGATCGGCATAGGTCGGACCTACTTGAGCCCGGCCCTCAATTCTGCCTCTCACATGCCGAACAGTCGGGTTGTGACGGGTCTCCGGCGACCTCCGTGGTGGCTCGCCTGGCTGCTGGGCGGCACGGCCGTGGTGGCCGGTTGGGCGCTGCTGCCGTACGGCTGGCCGGCCGTGGTCCTGTCCTCCCTGCTCTCCGTCGTGGTCTGTGTCGTGATGGTGGTCGGCGCCCGCAGGCGGCACCGGTCGCAGCAGCCGGCCTGGTACGTCTTCGTCGCCGGGGTCGTCACCTGGATCTTCGGTGACCTGGTCTACGCCGTGCAGGGTGCGGGGAGTTTCCCGTCCTGGGCGAACGCCTTCTACCTGGGCGCGTATCCGCTGCTGACGGTCGCGTTGTTCCTGCTGACCCGGCGACGGGGGCCGGTCTGGTCGGGCAACCTGATCGACTCGGCGATCGTGGCGATCAGTGTCGGGATCGCGTACTGGACGTTCGTCATCGAACCGATCGTGGTGGACGACAGCCTGCCGCCGCTGGCCCGGGCGGTGACCGCCGGCTATCCCACGATGGGGGTCCTGCTCTGCGCGCTGCTGGTGCCGATGCTGCTGCGCCGCGGCCCGCGTACCGCCGGGATGTGGTTGCTGACCGCGGGCGGTGTGATCACGCTGGCCTGCAACGTGGTGTACACGCTGCTGCCGGAGGTGATGGCGGCGACCGGGACCGCGGTCTACGCCGGCTACCTGCTCGCCTATGTCTTCTGGGCCGCCGCGGCCGCGCATCCGTCGGCGGCCACCGGGCCTGCCGAGGACGGGGACAGTCTCGGCTGGAGCCGGCTGCTCGCGCTGACCGCCTCGATGCTGCTGGTGCCGGCGATCCTGCTGGTGCAGGGCGAGCACGGCGGCGGCACGACGAGCTGGCTGGCCGTCGGGACCGGCTCGATGGCGCTGTTCGTGCTGGTGGTGACCCGGATGTCCGGGTATATCGCGCGGGCGCACAGCCAGGCCCGGCGGCTGCATCACCTGGCGATGCGCGACGATCTGACCGGGCTGCCGAACCGGCGCGCCTTCGAGGAGGATGCGGTCAAGGGCGTGGCGGCCGGCCCGTGCCGGCTCATCATGATCGACCTGGCCGGGTTCAAGCACGTCAACGATCGGCTCGGGCGGGCCGCCGGGGATCAGGCGCTCGCCGCGGTGGCGTTGCTGCTGCGTTCGTCGCTGCGTGAGGGCGACGCGGTGGCGCGGATGGGCGCCGACGAGTTCGCGGTGCTGGCCCTGGACACGCGCGAGGGCGAGGGTGACGCGGTGGTCACCCGGCTGACCGATCTGCTGCGCCGGCCGATCGTCTCCGGTGAGCACGAGCTGCTGCTCAACGCCCGGCTCGGGGTCGCCGACAGCGAGGAGTGCGGGGCGGTGCCGGTGCCGGAGCTGGTGCGCCGCGCGGACACCGCCCGGTACGCCGCGAAAGCCGCCGGCAGCCAGCTCATGGTCTACACCGCCGAGCTGGACGCACGCGCCGACGCGACCGCGCAGCTCGGCGCCGACCTGCGGCACAGCCTGGACGACGGCGACTTCCGGGTGGTCTACCAGCCGATCGTGGAGCTGGAGACCCGGCGGTTCGAGGCGTGCGAGGCGCTGGTCCGCTGGCACCATCCGGTCCGCGGTGTGGTCAGCCCCGTCGACTTCATCCCGGTTGCCGAGGACAACGGGCTGATCGTGGAGCTGGGCGAGTTCGTCATGCGTACGGCGTGCTGGAAGTTCGCCGGCTGGCAGCGGGACCTGGGCGCGGACGCGCCCGCATACATCAGCGTGAACGTGTCCGCCCGGCAGCTCAGCGAGCCCGGCTTCGCCGAGGTGGTGGCGGGGATCATCGCCGAGTGCGGGATCGAGCCGGCTCAGCTGCTGGTCGAGGTGACCGAGACGGCGCTGTTCGGCGGTGGGACCGCGGTCGCCGCCGTGGAGACCCTGCACCGGGCGGGGGTGCGGATCGCGCTGGACGACTTCGGGACCGGGCACTCGTCGCTGGGCCTGCTGCGTACCGTCCCGGTGGATGTGCTGAAGGTGGACAAGTCGTTCGTCGACGAGATCATCGCGGGCGGCGGCCGGGCGGTGATCGTGGACGCGCTGATCCACGTCAGCAAGGGGCTGGGGCTGCGGGCGGTCGCCGAGGGCGTGGAGACCGCGGAGCAGGCGGACTACCTGCGTGAGCTGGGCTACGAGTACGCCCAGGGCTACTTCTTCGGCAAGCCGGTCCCGGAGCCCGCGTTCCGTGCGGCCGCGGAGGCGTACGACGCCCCATCTGATCGTCATCGGCTCAGTTCGGCGGCCGCGCCTCCGAACCGGGAGGTATGAGATGTCAAGTTCTGATCGGTAGCGTCCTGGTTGCCGGGGCGCTCGCCGTCCCCGCGCCCGCGCAGGCCGATCCGGCGGCCACGACCACGATCCGCTACGCCCTGCCGACCACGGACGCGGTGACCGATGTGCTGGCGCTCGGCTCCGAGGTGTGGATCGCCGCCGGCAACAGCGTCCTGATCACGTCCCCGACCGGCAAGGTCCGCACCACGGTGACCGGCCTGCTCGGCGCGAAGGGCCTGACCCGCAGTGCCGACGGCGCCAGCGTCTACGTCTCCGAGTCGACCGGCGGCAAGATCGCCCAGGTGTCGGCGGCCGGCGAGGTGCTGGGCTCGTGGCCGTCGCAGGGCTGCCCCGGCAAGTCGTCGATCGCCGGCGGCGCGCTGTACTACGCCTACACCTGCGCGGGCAGTTCCAAGGGCGTCGGCCGCATGGATCTCACCGATCACACCGACAAGAGCGTGCTCACGGATTCATCCGTGGACGAGCTGACCGCGGCCGGGAGCCACCTGGTCACCTATGCGGTCCACACCAGCGCCGGCATGACCGGCTACACGATCGGCGAGGACGGCCTGCTGACCAAGGTCGGGCCGGCGGAGTTCGGCGATTACATCTACGACGCCGAGATGTCCGCCGACGGCAGTCAGGTGATCGCGACGGACTACTCCAACGGGTACGGCGTGGCCCGCTTCGACACCGCGACGATGACCCTGGCCGGGCGCTTCACCACCGGCGCCTACCCGACGGCGGTCGCCTGGTCGCCGGACGAGAAGCGGCTCGCGGGCAAGCTCGACGTCGCCCGTACCGGGGTCGTGCAGATCTTCGACGCGGTGACCGGTTCGGCCCTGGTGAAGTCCGGGCCGACCGACGAGGTCTCCTACGACAGCGAGGCCCACGAGGCGTCCTGGTCCCCGGACGGATCGACGATCTACTTCCTGGCGCAGGAACGCGGCAAGACCGCCTACCTGGTCGCGACGCCGACCGCCGGGCAGGTCAAGGCCAGTGTGTCGGTCACGGTCGCGGCGGCGAAGGCTTACGGCAAAAACCTGACTATTACGGTACGGACATCGCAGCGTCCCCGGACCGCCGCGCGCGTGACGGTCGTGCAGAACGGTGCGACCACCGTCAAGAACGTCACCACCAGCGCGTCCGGGGTCGCGACCGTCACCGTGGCGGCGCGCGCCAACGGGAAGGTCACCGTGACCACCGCCGCCGACGCCAAGTACCTCGCGGCGACGGCGAGCGCGTCGTTCAAGACCCCGTCGGTGCTGGCGGTGAGCATGCTGCGCGGCACGACCCGCAAGGGTGTCGTCCACTACAAGTCGGTCAGCGCGGTCCTCGGCGGCTTCGCGGTGCTGCCCGCCCGCGCCGCGATGATCACCGTGACGCTGCAGCACAAGAGCGGCAAGTCCTGGAAGAGCGACGGGAGTGTCACCATCGCCGCCGAGCGTGACGGCGTCGCCGGCGTGGTGCTCAAACGCGGGGCCAAGAAGGTGACGTTCCGCTTCCTCGGCAAGGCCGCCGCCGACGCCACCGCGGGAGCGGCGCCCTCGGTGACCTCACGCCCGTTCATCGTCGATTGATTTGGGGGTACGGCATTCCGGGGCCGCCGCCGCTGCCGGTCAGCCGGCGCTCCGGATCCCGTCCGGGGTTCCGGGCCGCTGCCGG
>KL571367.1:14207-15775 GCA_000715855.1 Actinoplanes liguriensis | reverse complement strand
AGAGATGTGTATAAGAGACAGGATCACGCGGGCGCGTTGACCCTCGTCGACGAACGCGCCGGAGACCAGGCCGGAGATCATCCGCAGGACGTCGTCGAAGCTGGCGTCCGGGCGGACCTCGCCGGCCTCGCGTGCGCGCTCCATCAGGGGCTCGCCGGCCGCATACATCGTGATGCGGCACGACTTGAACAGCTCGGAGTCGCGGTTGAGCGCGTCGATGACGGCGCGTTTGGTCACCACATACTGCACGAAACGGTCCAGCCAGGAGCGCAGCGCCTCCCACGGCGGCCGGTCGGCGACCGCGAGTGCGAAGGCGCTGAGCTGGTTGATCTCCTCGACGTAGACGGCCTCGAAGAGGTCCCGCCGGGTCGGGAAGTTCCGGTAGAGCGTGCCGATGCCGACACCGGCCCGCCGGGCGATCTCCTCCAGTGACGCGTCCGCGCTGTTCTCGGCGAAGATGTCGCGCGCGGCGACGAGCAGCGCGTCGTAGTTGCGCCGCGCGTCGGCCCGCTGGGGGCGGCGCGCCACGACCGGCACGTCAGGCATGGAGACCCTCCTCACATCCCCTCCGAGTTAATTCGGTTGCGAAACGGAGGGGTGCCTCCACTAATCTGGAGGCATGCCTCGACTTTACCAGGCGACTCCGCTTTCCCGGCCGGCACCGCGTGTCACCTTCACGGTGCTGGCCGCCGCGGCCGCCGCGTTCGCCCTCATGCAGTCACTGGTCACCCCGGTGCTGCCGACCATCCAGCAGGACCTGCACACCACCACCGGCACCGTCACCTGGGTGCTGACCGCCTGGCTGCTCGCCGCGTCGGTGGCCACGCCGCTGATGGGCCGGATCGCCGACATGATCGGCAAGGACCGCACGCTGCTGGTCGCGCTCGGCGCCATCGCGCTGGGCTGCCTGCTCGCCGCGATCGCCCCGAACGTGACCGTGCTCATCGTCGCCCGCGTCGTGCAGGGCCTCGGCGCCGCCGTCTTCCCGGTCTCGTTCGGCATCATCCGTGACATCTACCCGCCGAACCGGGTCTCCTCCGCGATCGGCATCCTCGCCGCCGTCATCGCCAGTGGCAGTGGCCTCGGCATCGTCCTGGCCGGCCCGATCGTCGGCTGGCTCGACTGGCGCTGGCTGTTCTGGATCCCGATGATCGCCGTCACTCTCGTTGCCGTCGCCGCCTGGCGGGTGGTGCCGCCCTCGCCGGCGGGTGCCCGTGGCCGGATCAACTGGTTCTCCGCCGTGCTCCTGGCCGGCTGGCTGGTCACCCTGCTGCTCCCACTGAGCAAAGGCGCGACCTGGGGATGGTCCTCCGGCCGTACCCTCGGATTGTTTGCCCTTGCCGTGATCTTCTTCGCCGGCTGGATGGTCACCGAGCTGCGCTCCGCCGAGCCGCTCATCGACATGCGGATGATGCGCCTGCCCGCCGTCTGGACGACCAACCTGGTGTCGCTGCTCTTCGGCGCCGCGATGTTCGGCGTCTTCGCGTTCCTGCCGCAGCTCATGCAGGTCCCGGCGAGCACCGGCTACGGCTTCGGCGCCAGCGTGACCGGCGCCGGCCTGCTGATGT
>KL571367.1:13187-14019 GCA_000715855.1 Actinoplanes liguriensis | reverse complement strand
CCTGCTGATGCTGCCGATGATGGTGACCATGGCGGTGTTCGGCTCGATCAGCGGCCCGCTCACCCGCTGGGTCAGCAACAAGGCGCAGCTGCTGATCGGCGCCGGCCTGGGCACGCTCTCCGCGCTCAGCCTCGCGCTCGCCCACGACAGCCGGGCCGTCGTCTCGCTCACCGGCGCGGTCTTCGGCGTCGGGCTCGGCCTGCTCTACTCCTCGATGATCAACCTGATCGTGCAGAGCGTGCCGATGAACCAGACCGGCGTCGCCAGCGGGATGAACACCAACATCCGCACGATCGGCGCGTCGATCGGCACCGCGATGGTCAGCTCGGTGGTGACCGGGCACATCGGACCGCAGGGGCTGCCGGCCGAATCCGGGTACACCGAGGCGTTCCTGCTGCTCGCCGTCGCCAGCGGGCTGGCCTTCCTGGTCGCGCTGCTGGTCCCGGCCGGCCGCCGCAAGGCCGCGCGGGAGACGCCGGTCGCGCTGCCGGAGCTCACGCCCGTCGAGGTCTGAGGTGTGACGAGGTAGAAGACGCCGGGCCCCGGGCAGCGGGGCCCGGCGTCTGCTCTATCGGTACGTCCCCTCGTCCGGCTCCTCCGCGGAGCGCTGGATGAGGTCGTTCACCGGCTCAGGTCGCTCCTCGAGCTCGGGCTCGTCGGGCCTCTGCGGGCCGGCATCGGCCGACCCCGGTCCGTCCGTCGTCACGAACTCGGCGAAGCTCTCAGGTTCAAGATCACTCATGACCGGGGGATACCCGGTTTTCGGCCACATGTAGCCATGCCCGTCGCGTGCCCGCCGGAACCGCGGTGAGCTGCAGGCCAGCGAGGAGCG
>KL571367.1:9698-12887 GCA_000715855.1 Actinoplanes liguriensis | reverse complement strand
GAGCGTGCCACCGGGAGCCCGCGAAGTCGAGCAGCGTCGCCCGCTGTGTCAGATAGCCCGCTGCGTCGTGATTGCCCACTGCTCAGCCTCCTTCCCGTGCGCTCGTCGGTGCTGAGTTAGGTTAGCCTAACCTTGGAGCCAGGCATAGGGGCCAGCCCGTCCGGGTCGCACCGCGGCCGCTCGATTCGGTGATTAATTGCGTTGCCGGTCGTGGGACGGCCGCTTAACGTAGTCCTCACAAGCGAGCCGGGCGGCCGAAAGGTCCGGACGGCGAAACGATCAGGGGAAGGGGTGACGATCATGCGGTGGCAGACCTCGAGCATGCCGCAGCGCGAGACGCTGCGAGCTGAGGGCGTCACGGCGCGACCCGGTCAGCCCCTGACGAGTCTGATCCTGGACCTGCCGGTTCACCGTGAATCGAAGAGCGGTCCGGAGTGGTGGCGAGGCTAGCAATCCAGCTAGCGTCGATCAGCCGCCCTCCCTTCGGGACCGGGCGGTTTTTCTTTTCCCTGCGGGTGTAGCTCAACGGAAGAGCGACAGCCTCCAAATCTGTTAGATGCGGGTTCGAATCCTGCTGCCCGTGCTTCACGTGCTCTTTGAAAACTCCACAGTGGATGGCACACATCTTCGTCCCGGTCGCCGGCATTTCCTGTCGCCGGCGACCGGGAGAAAACAATGGGCTTGTAGCGCAGCTGGTAGCGCACCGGTTCGGCAGACCGGGGGTCGGCGGTTCGAATCCGCCCAGGTCCACGCAACGCGATGTCTCCGTAGCTCAGCGGAAAGAGCACCAGGCTACGAACCTGGGGGTCGGGAGTTCAAATCTCTCCGGGGACGCCAAGTGGCCGCAGCTCAACGGCCACCCTTGACGGTACGAGCTTTGCGGGCTGGTGCAACTGGCAGCACATCCGTCTCTGGAACGGAAGATTGGAGGTTCGAATCCTCCGCTCGCAGCGCAGTTTTTGCCGGTGCAGCACGATCGGTCGTGCACTCGTTTCGTAATCGAGAGGTAGCGGGTTCGAATCCCGTCTCCGGCTCTGCACCATTGTTTGTCCCGCCCGGGTAGCCCAAAGGCAGGAGGCACACCGCTCAGAACGGTGGCAGTGCGCGTTCGAATCGCGCTCCGGGTACGTACGTGATGGGCTCGTAGCTCAGTTGGTAGAGCGCCGCTCTCGCACAGCGGAGGCGGCCGGTTCGAATCCGGCCGGGTCCACGTCTGTTGATTCATGCCTTGTTAGCTCAGTGGGAGAGCAAGCGCCTGTCGAGCGCGAGGTCGCCGGTTCGATCCCGGTACAGGGCGCCACGGAGAGCTGGCCGAGCGGCCTAAGGCGGCGGATTGCTAATCCGTAGTGCGGGTCACGACCCGCACCGAGAGTTCGAATCTCTCGCTCTCCGCTTCTGTCGTCGTAGCTCAGTCGGTTGGAGCACCGCCCTGATAAGGCGGAGGCCGGTGGTTCGAGCCCACCCGGCGACACGGAAAGCCAACGGGATGTAGCGCAGCTTGGTAGCGCACCGGTTTCGGGAACCGGAGGTCGTGGGTTCAAATCCCGCCATCCCGACGTTGTCGATGGAGACGCCAGCCGATGGGCGCCGGCCGCCGCCTCGAAAGCGGTTGGAGGCAGTGATGCCTCGTGGGCGTTCGACTCGCCCCGTCTCCGCGTGAGCGCCGCTAGCTCAATGGGTAGAGCAACTGCCTCTTAAGCAGTGGGTTCGGGGTTCGAGTCCCCGGCGGCGTACTTGCAGGGTGGAGGAGTTCGGTCGTCCTCGCCGGTCTCATAAGCCGGAAGTCGTGGGTTCGAATCCCACCCCTGCTCCCAACCCGGCGCGGTGGACGAATAGGGAGAGTCACCTGGTTTTCACCCAGGGCATGTGCGGGTTCGAATCCCGTCCGCGCTGCTTGCACCACACTCGGAGGAGCCGGCCTGGCTTCGGGAACGCCGCTGGAATCGGCGTGGACCCTCACGGGGTCCCGTGGGTTCGAATCCCACCTCCTCCGCTTCAGTTCGTTTCACGATTCCCGCCCGGATAGCTCAGCGGAAGAGCGCCCCGCTTACAACGGGGATGTCCCAGGTTCGATCCCTGGTTCGGGCACGGTGGCAGTAGCTCAGCGGCTAGAGCGCCGGACTGTGGATCCGGTAGACGCTCGGTTCGAATCCGGCCTGACACCCTCTTCGCGCATCCCGGTCGTCTCGGGGGAGACCGGTCTGCGCTTTCCTGATGCGGTCACGTTCTGCCCGAGTGGCCGTGCACCGCATGCGCGCCCGTTCCTCACACGGGCGCGCACCCGCCTTCGTAGCTCAGCGGAGAGAGCACGGCGTTCCGAGCGCCGGGGTCGCTGGTTCGAGTCCAGCCGAGGGCACGATGTGAGCCATCCACTGTGGGGTCACCGCAGGCGGGCCGGCGCCCGCCCGCCCCTCATAAGGGTGGATCGCCCGGTTCGACACCGGGGCCTGCGACCTCGAAATCTGGCCCGTTCACGGGTGCGATCCGGTCGTACATTGGATCGCATGGAGCTGCACTGGTGGTCGATCGAGGTATTCGACGGGCCGCGGTCCTCCGCCGCCCGCTGGCAGGATTCATTCGGCAATGCGCTGGTCGAGGCCGCCGTCACGCACGGGGCCTACGACTGGGAGTGGCACCGGCACAGCTGGGGTGTCCTGTTCGAGATCGCTTTCCGCGCCGACGAGCGGTTCACGGAGTTCCGTGACCTGCCGGCGGTTCGCGCCGCACTGGACGCGGTGCCCGACCCGATCAACGGCCTGCTGGTCTATCCGGGCCGCGGCGGAAGCTCCGGCCGGGTCCAGCCCCGCCGCCCCCTCCCGAAATCCGGCGCGGGCGCGGCCCCGCTCCCGGTCGAGCCCTCCCGCACCGAGCTGCACCTGGGCCCCACCGAGCCCCCTGTCACCACGTCAGGCGTCAGCGCCGCCTGACCAGCAGCCCACCCACCACCGCTCGCGGCGCAACGGCTGTCCCGACTCGGCATCCCACGCGTGGCCGTCTGCGGCGCTTGCGCCTGCGCGTCGCGGCCTGCGCGTTGCTGTCTCGCGGGCGTGACAGCTGCGCCGGCTTGGCGGCGGCCTGAAGGTGGCCGCTTTGCTGCGTGACGGCCGCCCCGGCTCGGCATCCCGCGCGTGGCCGCTTTGCGGCGTGACGGCTGCGCTGACTTGGCGGCCGTGCGCTGACTTGGCGGCC
>KL571367.1:5930-9513 GCA_000715855.1 Actinoplanes liguriensis | reverse complement strand
CTTGGCGGCCTGCGCGTGGCCGCTTTGCGACGTGACGGCTGCGCTGACTTGGCGGCCGTGCGCTGACTTGGCGGCCTGCGCGTAGCCGTTTACGCCGCGACGGCTGCCTGGCTCAGTGGCCTGCGCGTGGCCGCTCGTGGCGTGACGGTGGCCTGGCGTGGTGGCACGCCTGCCTCAGCCCGGCGTCGGCCATGCGGCTGCACACCTACCTCTGCCTGCGGTGGCGTGCCCTCAGTGCGGCCGCGCGCTGCCTCCTGTCTGCGGGGCCGTCGTGTGGGTCAGGAGGCTATGCCGTTGCGGAAGGCGTAGGTGACGGCCTGGGCGCGATCGCGCACCTTGATCTTGGCGAACAGGTGGTTCACGTGTGTCTTCACCGTGGACTCGGAGACGTGCAGGTGGCCGGCGATCTCACCGTTCGACAGTCCGGACCCGATCAGGCGCAGCACGTCCAGCTCGCGGTCGGTCAGACCTGTCTCTTATACCCCGGCGTCCTTCGTCAGGTAGCCCCGGGCACCGGCCCGCAGGGCGTCGAGCACATCAGCGTCGTCGGCGAACGTGGTCAGCACGACGACCTGAGTGCGCGGATGCTCGGCCCGGATGCGCCTGGTAGCGGTCGCCCCGTCGCAGTTCGGCATCCGCAGGTCCATCAGCACGACGTCCGGGTCGTGCGCGACCACCGCGGCGACCGCCTCCTCGCCGTCGGCCGCCAGCGCCACCACGTCGACGCCGCCGACCAGGGAGAGCATCAGCTGGATGCCGTCGCGGACCATGCGCTGGTCGTCGGCGACGACGACGCGGAGGGGCCGCTCCTGGGCAGCGTCAGACATATCCGATATCCCTTTCCGGCCGGTCCGGTCTCGTCCGGCCCGGTTTGCAGATCGGCGCCGAGCAGCGCCGCGCGTTCGCGCATGCCGGTGAGCCCGTAACCACCGCTGGGCGGCGCCTCCGGCGGGACCGCCGAGCCGGTGTCGCGCACCTCGACCCGCAGAGCGTCCTGCGCGTAGGTGACGGTCACCGTGACGGTCGCGCCGGGAGCATACTTCCGGGCGTTGGTGAGGCCTTCCTGGACGGTGCGCTCCACGGTGAGAGCGGCCGGTGGGGCCAGCGGCCACGGGGTGCCGGACTCCACGAACTTCGCGTCGGCGTCGGCGGCCAGCACGCGCAACACCTCGACCAGGGGCCGGGCGTCGCCGCGCAGCGACTGCACCGCGCGCCGGGTCTGCTCCAGCCCGTCCCGGGCCATCCGCTGGGCCACCACGATGCGCTCCCGCACGTCGGCCGGGGCGGCGCCGCGGTCGAGCAGCAGGCGGGCGCCCTCCAGCTGAACGGTCTGCGCGGAGAGGGTGTGCGCCAGGATGTCGTGGATCTCCCGGGCGATGCGCTGCCGCTCGGCGAGCCTGTCCCGCTCGGCGGCCGACTCGCGGGCGGACTGCTCGGCCTCGAGCAACTGCTCGGCGGTGACCGCGCGATTCCGCGAGCCGCTCACGACCAGCGCGACCACCAGGGCGGCGCCGCAGATCGCGGCCATCATCGGCACGTCCTCGGCGTCGTCGCGGGCCAGCGGCGCGAGGCAGGTGACGACGATGACCGTGCCGGCGAAGAGCAGCCCGGCTCGGGCCGGGAGCCGGGCCAGACCCGCGATGATCGCGACGCCGCAGGCCAGCCAGCCGGGCGCGCGACCGTCCACAGCCAGCAAGGTGACGCCGCCGGCCGCGAACAGGGCTAGGCCGACGAGGCGCTGGATCCACTGGTCGGGGCCATGACGCAGGCCGAACGCCGAGCCGCAGAGACTGATCGCGAGCGCGCCCACCGCGAGCAGACGGTGCTCCGGCGCGGCCAGCGCGACGGTGGCGGCGGCCAGGACGACGAGCGTGACGGCGCGCCCGGCGTTCAGGGCCCATGACCACTCGGGGCCGGCGCGATGCGGAGTCTCGGACATGCGCCCACCGTACGGCCCGGATCCGGCCGTGGCGTCGGGCCCAGGTCTGAATCGTCGTGTCATCCCTGGGGTGGAGAAGCGCGTCCACAGTCGACCGGGATCCACCCTGAGGATGAACGGGAATCTCAGTTCCTGGGGCGAGGCGGAGACACGCCGCCCGGCAATACGGTTTGCCGCATCGCACCGCTCCCGAAAGGACCACGTCGATGCGCCGCCGATCACCCGTCTTCGCACTGTTCTTCCTGGCCCCACTGGTCGGCGAGTTCTTCCTCGGCGACTTCGCGCTCAACCTGTTGCCGTTGATCGTCGTGTTCGCCCCGATGTACGGCGGCGCGGCGGTGCTGATCCGCGAGGTGGCCCGGCGCACCGGCCGGGGATGGCCGACGATGATCATGCTGGGGCTCGCCTACGGCGTACTGGAAGAGGGCTTGATAACCCAGTCGCTGGTCAACAAGGACTATCTGGACCAGCATCTGCTCGATCCGGGGTACATCCCGGCGCTCGGCACCGCCGCGCCGTGGGTGATCTTTGTGGTCACACTGCACATGGTGTGGAGCATCAGCGTGCCGATCGCGCTGGTCGAGCAGGGCAGTTCCCGGCGCACCGAGCCGTGGCTGGGCCGGATCGGCGTGACCGTGACAGCGGTGCTGCTGGTGGCCGGCGCGCTCGCGGTGTGGAACAGCACGCGGACCGATCCGAGCCTGAGTCACGGTTTCCTGGAGTCGCCGGCACAGGCGCTCGTCGTCACCGCCGTCGCGCTGGTGCTCATCGTGGTCGCGTTCCTGCTGCCCAGGCCCGCCGGCGGCCGACCGGGCGCGGTGCCTGGCCCGTGGGTCGTGTTCGCCACCGGGATCGCCGGGGGCGCGGTCTTCATGAGCGTGACCTGGTCATGGCTGCCGACCTGGGCCGGGATCACCGCGATGCTGGTCGCGATCGCCGTGACGTTCGCACTGGTCGGCGTCTGGTCGCGGCGGGCGGGGTGGGGCCCGTGGCACCGGTTCGCGATCGTCGCGGGAGCGCTGCTCACCTACTCCTGGCACACCTTCTTCATGCACAGCGCGACGGGCCTGCTCGATCTGGCCAGCCACATCGTCTACGCCCTCGCGGCGCTGGTGATCCTCTGGTACGTGGCTCGCCGGATGCGCGCCGTGACGCCGGCTCCGCGGACCGAGCTCGAGACGGTCGGCCGGGCCGGACGGGGGAGACGGGTCCCGGTGCGTGCGAACACACCGGGACCCGTCGTTCAGGTCACGCCGCCGGGCGGTAACCGGCCGGCCGACTCGTGAAGGAGCCACGACCGTGGGTACGACTCAGCAACCGCGTCGCATAGCCGAACAACTCGGCCAGTGGCACGAGAGCGGTCACCGTTCGTACACCCGAATCGGTGACCTGGCCACGCCGAGCCGCGAGGTCGCCGAGGACCGCGCCCAGAGTCTCCGCCGGCGCGCTCACCGTGACCTCCGCGACCGGCTCGAGCACCTGCATCTCGCAGGCGCGGAGCGCCTCGCGCAGACCGAGCTTGCCGGCCGTGCGGAACGCCATCTCGGACGAGTCCTTCGAGTGGGTCTGCCCGTCGGTCAGCGTGACCCGCAGACCGGCCACCGGATGACCGCCGAGCGGGCCCTCGGCGAGCGCCTCCCGGCA
>KL571367.1:3804-5757 GCA_000715855.1 Actinoplanes liguriensis | reverse complement strand
CGCCTCGACCGCGCGGATGTACTCGGCCGGCACGCGGCCACCGGTCACCGCCGAGGCGAACGTGAAGCCCTCGCCGGGCGCGACGTCCAGCACGACGTGCGCGAACTGGCCGGACCCGCCGTCCTGCTTGACGTGCCGGTAGAGCACGCCGGTCACGCCCCGGTGGACGGTCTCGCGGTAGGCGACCCGCGGGCGGCCCATGGTGACCGCCAGACCGGTGCGCTGCCGGAGCTTCTCCACGGCGACCTCCAGGTGCAGCTCGCCCAGCCCGGAGAGCAGGGTCTGCCCGGTCTCCGCGTCGACGCGGACGGCCAGCGACGGGTCCTCCTCGACGAGCGCGGCCAGTGCCTGCGGCAGGCGCTGCGCGTCGGGGCCGGTGCGCGCCTCGACGGCGACCGACACCAGCGGATCGGTGATCCGCGGCGCCTCCAGCAGCACGGGGTGCGCACGGCTGGAGAGCGTGGCGCCGACCTGGGCGGACTTCACCCCGGCGACGGCGACGATGTCACCGGCCGTGGCACGGTCGACCTCGGTGTGGCGGTCGGCCTGGACCCGCAGGATGCGGGCGATGCGTTCGGCGCGCCCGGCGCGCGCGTCCCACACGGTGTCCCCCTTCGTGATCGTGCCGTCGTAAACGCGCAGGTAGGTGAGCCGACCGGTCCTCGCGGTGTGCACCTTGAAGACCAGGGCGACCAGATCCTCGCGGCCGGCCCTCGGCGCCGGCAGGTAGTCGACGATGGCGTCGAGCAGCGGCTCGATGCCCTTGTCGCGGTAGGCGGAGCCGCAGAGCACGGGCACCGCCTCGCCTTTCCGGGTCAGGTCGCGGATGGCCGCGCGCAGGGTCCCGTCCGAGATGTCGCCCAGTTCCTCCAATGCGGCGGGGTGCAGCGCGGCGACCTGCTCCTCCAGGGCGCGGCGTGCGGCGAGCGCCTCGGGCGAGCCGTCCGTCAGGCCGACCAGGTCGACGACACCACGGAAGTCGCCCTCCTCGCCGATCGGCAACTGCACCACGAGCGGGATGACGTCCAGCCTGTCCCGGATGGACGCGACCGCCGCCGGGAACGACGCGCCCGGCCGGTCGAGCTTGTTGACGAAGGCGATCCGCGGGACGCCGTAGCGATCCGCCGTCCGCCAGACCGCCTCGGACTGCGGCTCGACCCCGGCCACCGCGTCGAACACGGCGACCGCGCCGTCCAGCACGCGCAGCGAACGTTCCACCTCGTCGGAGAAGTCCACGTGCCCGGGCGTGTCGATCAGATTGAGCCGATGACCGGCCCAGTCACAGCTGACGGCGGCCGCGAAGATGGTGATCCCACGGTCGCGCTCCTGTGGATCGAAGTCGGTGATGGTCGTACCGTCGTGAACCTCGCCCTTTTTGTGGGTGGCGCCGGTGACGTAGAGGATCCGCTCGGTGAGAGTGGTCTTGCCGGCGTCGACGTGGGCGAGAATGCCGAGATTGCGGACACGCATGATGGCTCGTTCTTTCGATTCCGATCGGTCGTGGACGTGCGCCCACCCGGCCGCCGGCGAGAGAACTGCCTGGCGGTCAGGGACGTCCAACCCCGGTGGCGCGGCCGGGGCCGGGCACACCAGACACGAGGATCAGGTCGAATCGCGACACGGGGGTCCTCATGATCGGGCCCCCCTTTCCAGTCGTGTGGCCGGGTCGAAAGTACTCGGCGCGCGCCAGGGCGTCGATCGATTTACGGTGGGGTCGTGGGCGTCCTCGTCGCGACTCTGGCGATCATCGTCGCGGTGCGGATCTGGGCGCGTCACGGGCCCGGCTGGGCGCAACCCGTCACCGGGCCGATCGCCGCGGCGCTGCTGGTGGCGGTCTCCGGCCTCACCTCCGGCCTCAGCTTCGGCGAGGCGGGGCTCAGGCTTTCCGGTTTCCGGTACGGCCTTGGCGGCGCCGCGATCATCGCCATCGGGTACGCGGTCGTGGTGCTGTCT
>KL571367.1:0-3611 GCA_000715855.1 Actinoplanes liguriensis | reverse complement strand
CCATCGGGTACGCGGTCGTGGTGCGGTTGCCCGCGGCCCGCCGATTCTTCCGCACGGACTATCCGCGCCCGTGGTACACCGCGCTCGTCTCGGTGCCGCTGGCCACGGTCGTCTTCGAGGAGGTCGCGTTCCGCGGCGTGCTCTGGGGACTGATCGACCGCGATCACGGTCCGATCTGGGCGACCGGCGTGACCGCCCTGCTCTTCGGCCTCTGGCACCTCGGCCCGGGGCGGCCGTGGACCGATGCGCTCGCCACCGGGGCGGCCGGGGTGGTCCTCGGGACGCTGCGGGCGGTCGGCGGCGGAGTGGTGGCGCCAATGCTGGTGCACTGGGCCGCCGACGGGCTGGGTGTGCTGGCCGCCTCCCGGGTGCGGAAAGGAGTTGATCAATGGGGAGGGTCACAGTCGGGAGGCGGATAAATGGGCGGTGAGCACGTTGTACGGCGTATAGGCTCACGCGCGGAACACGGGCGGGCCCAGGTCTCGCTTCGGGGGCCGGTCGGCTTTCGGAACGCGGACCAGAGGCTGCACCCGCCGGAACCGGTCCGACAATCCGCCGTGTAGCACTGCGCGGCCTTTGGAGTTTCCTTTGACCAATCAAGCCGAAGCCGCGCCGGCCAAGCTCGACGCCGCCGTTCTCAAGATCGCCGGGGTCGTGGTCCTCGGCGCGATCATGTCGATCCTCGACGTGACAGTGGTCAGCGTCGCGCTGCCCACCTTCCAGACCGAGTTCGACGCGACGTATGCGCAGGTCGCGTGGACCATGACCGGTTACACGCTGGCCCTGGCCACGGTCATCCCGCTGACCGGGTGGGCCGCTGACCGATTCGGCACCAAGCGGCTCTACATGACCGCGCTGCTGCTGTTCACGATCGGCTCGGTGCTCTGCTCCACTGCCGACACCATCGGCCAGCTCGTCGGCTACCGGGTGCTGCAGGGCCTCGGCGGTGGCATGCTGATGCCGCTCGGCATGACGATCATGACTCGGGCTGCGGGTCCGGAGCGGATCGGCCGGCTGATGGCCGTGCTCGGCATCCCGATGCTGCTCGGCCCGATCGGCGGCCCGATCCTCGGTGGCTGGCTGATCGACGTGGCCAGCTGGCACTGGATCTTCCTGATCAACCTGCCGATCGGCGCGATCGCGCTGCTCTACTCGTGGTGGGCGCTCGCGAAGGACAGCCCGGAGCCGTCCGAGTCGTTCGACTTCCTCGGCATGCTGATGCTCTCCCCGGGCCTGGCCTCCTTCCTGTACGGGGTGTCGTCCATCCCCGGTGAGGGCACCTTCGCCGCGACCAAGGTGTGGCTGCCGATGCTGATCGGCGGGCTGCTGGTGATCGCGTTCGTCGTGTACTCGTTCAGGCCGGCGCACCCGCTGCTCGACCTGCGCCTGCTACGTAACCGGAACCTGACCGTCGCGACGGTGACCCTCGCGGTCTTCACGATCGCGTTCATGGGGGCCGGCCTGCTCTTCCCGAGCTACTTCCTGCAGGTGCGCGGCGAGTCGACACTCCACGCGGGTCTGCTGATGGCGCCGCAGGGCATCGGCGCGATGGTGACCATGCCGATCGCCGGGATGCTCGCCGACAAGGTGCCGGTGGGGCGGACCGTTCCGTTCGCGTTGCTGCTGATCGCGGCCGGTTTCTTCACGTTCACCCAGGTCGGGACGGATACGTCGTACCTGCTGCTGTGCGGCTCGCTGTTCGTGATGGGCCTCGGCATGGGCGGCACCATGATGCCGATCATGACCTCGGCGTTGAAGACGCTCACCAACCAGGAGGTGGCGCGCGGCTCGACCCTGCTGAACATCCTGCAGCAGATCGCCGGGTCGGTCGGCACCGCGATGATGTCGGTGATCCTGACCAACCAGCTCAACGAGTCCGCGGTCATCCCCGGCGTCACGAACCCGGAGGACGGCAGCCCGGTCACCGAGGCCGGCGCCGCGATCGCCTCCCATCAGAATCCGGCTATCGCTCAGCAGCTCCCGGCGGACCTGCTGCACCGCGGACTCCAGTTCGTGGCGGACTCGTTCGCCACGACGTTCTGGGTGGGGTTCATCCTTACGCTGTTGACGCTGGTGCCGGCGTTCTTCCTGCCGCGGAGGCGCCAGGAGTCCAGCATGACGGAATCGGATGCCGCTGCGGCTCCGATTGTCATGCACTGACGGTTTCGCTGTTTCGGAGGCGCTCCCGGGTTTCGGGGGCGCCTTCGTCGTTTCCGCGGCCGTCCTGTTGCGCGCTTACCGAGCTGTCGCCCTGCGGTGGGTGCTCCGGCAGGGTGACGTCCAGCTGTGTGGCGCGTCCCGCCGAAAGATCGGAACACCAGCCGCTGAGCGCTGACCGGGCGAGGGGTGAGTCGGCTTGGGCCGGATGCGGGAACGGGGTGGTCCGGGGATCTATTACGGGTGATCGAAAACGGTCGGCGGGGAGATCTTTATTCGTGATCGTATTGGGGATGTGAATGATATTGGAGTGAAGAGCGCAACAAGAATGTGAAAGTGAATGTCCGTTAAGGGGGACTTGGGAGGATTTGAAAGTAATTTCCAGGGGATATCGGCGGAGTGACTTCCACGTTTCGGCCGGCGGATTCGTTGATCTGGTGGACTTGACTCCGTCGAACGGCCGACAGAACGTGCACAGAGCGTTTCGTGCGGTTACGTTATGTAGGTGCCCCGCGCTCGTCGGCGGTGGCACGAATGCCTTTTGAGCTGCCCTGTGCCGTACGTTTAAAGATCTTTATCGGATCGACTTGTGCGGTGCTCGCAGAATGGGCCACGAGTCATCTACAAATTAGTGCGTCGAGCGTTCCAGACGGGGTCGGCGCCCGGCCGAGGGCCGGGGCCCATCGACGAGGGTGGTGTGATGATCCGGGTCCTGGTGGTGAGAGACGAGGGATACTTCGGTGTCCCGGTGCGCACGTTCCTGGAGACCGAACCGGACATGCATTACGTCACCACTCTGCCGATCAATCCTGACCTGGCGTCCCGCGCGGCGCAGTTGTGGCCCGCGGTGATCGTGATCGACACGGAGTACATGGTGAGTCAGGTCCTGCCGATGGCGGACGAGCTGCACACCGCTATCCCGTCCTGCGCGATGCTGCTGCTGTGTGACCCGTCGAAGCGCGGCATGCTGCCGCCCCGGCGGTGGAACGGCGGGCTGAACTTTCTGCTCAAGAGCGCCGCCTCGTCGTCGCTGGCGGATTCGGTGCGGCGGCTCGCGGCGGGGGAGCGGGTGGTGTCGCCGATGCTGCAGGCGGCTTCGCTGAACACCGACCGCGGGCTGAGCACCAGGGAGTTGGAGGTGCTCGGGCTGGCGGCGGAAGGCGAGTCGGTGAAGGAGATCGCCGGTCGGCTCTACCTTTCCGGCGGCACGGTGCGGAACTATCTCTCGGCGGTGATCGCGAAGACCGGGGCACGCAATCGCCTGGACGCCATCCGGATCGCCCGCAAGCAGGGCTGGCTGCGCTGAGGGGGGACGGCAGGCAGGGCTGGCTGCGCTGAGGGGCGACGGCAGGCAGGGCTGGCTGCGCTGAGGGGCGACGGCAAGCAGGGGTAAGCGCGCCCACCCACGGAGGCGCCGCCCCGGAGGGCTTTGCGTTTTGGACGCGCCAGCGACT
>KL571366.1:33350-38543 GCA_000715855.1 Actinoplanes liguriensis | reverse complement strand
GGTGCTGGTCAGGGTCACCGACAGGAAGCCGACGCGGCCGCCGTCGGGCAGGGTCAGCCGGGGCGTGGCCGCCACTCCCGGGACGGCCGCGATCCGCCGGCTCAGCTCGGCGACCGTGGCCCGGTCGGCAGTGGTGAGCGTCTGCCCCTCGGGCGCGGCGAAGACGACCTTGCCGCCGGGGCCGGGATCGGTGCCGAAGTCGTGATCGATGCGGTCGAGCGTGGTGATCGAGGTGAGCCCGTCGATGGTGAAGTCGGAGCTCATCGGCCGTGACCAGGCCGCCGCGGCGCCACCGACGGCGGCGAGCAGCCCCACCCAGACGATGATCACGAGCCAGCGGTGGCGGGCGCTGAAGCCACCGATACGAGCCAGGAACGTTGCCATGATCGCCAGCCTGCGCGGACCACCGGTGGCAGGGCGTCAGCCCGCGGGTGGACCAGCGGGTTGATCTCGGTCTCCACCCGCGGGTTGATCACTGCCTGCCGGCCGGCTCCTACAGTGGGGCGGTGGGTTTGTCGATCACCGGTGCCCGGGTGGGCTGGCTGCTGCGCGCCGTCGAGATGCCGTTCGTGCTGACGTTCACCTTCGTCACGGCCTCCGAGCCGTTCGACGCCCCGGTCCTGGCCCTGATCGGCGCCGGGGTGCTGGCCTGGCTCGTCTCGCTGGTGCTGTGGCGCTGGGACGACGACGACATTCCCGACTCACCCCTGCTGCTCGCGCTGCTCGTCGTGATCGCCGCGACGACCGGGCTGGCCTCGCTGGTCGCCGGCAACTACTGGATCGACGCGTTGATGCTGGTCGCCTGCCTGCAATCGGCGCTGCTGCTGAGCCTGCGCGCGACGCTCGTGCCGCTGGCCGGCGCCGCCGCGGTGCTCACCGCCTGGCTCGCCTTCGACGCCGGCGGCGCCACCACGCTGGTGATGCTCGCCCTGATCGGCGGCTTCTACACCGGCGGCCTGGCCCGCGGCCTGCGCACCGCCCAGCTGCGTGCGGCCCAGGCCGGTCAGGCCGACCGGGAACGCGCCGCCGCGCTGGCCGAGCGGACCAGGATCGCCCGCGAGATCCACGACATCCTCGCCCACAGCCTGGCGGACCTGTCGATCCAGCTCGAGCTGGCCGACGCGCTGCTCACCGACGGTGGCGACACCACCGGCGCCCGCGACCGCGTCCGGCACGCGCACCGCCTCGCCGCCGACGGCCTGAACGAGACCCGCCAGGCCGTGCACGCCCTGCGCCACGACGTGCCACCGCTGCCGGATGCCCTCGCCGCGCTGGCCGGCGGCGACACCGTCCTGGACGTCACCGGCCGGCCGCGTCAACTGCCCGCCGCCGCCGGCCTTGCCCTGCTGCGCACCGCTCAGGAGGCGCTGAGCAATGCCCGCCGGCACCTTGCCGGGCCCGCCCAGCAGGCCCTGCTCGCCGCCGCCACCCGCGCCGGGCCCGGCCGCACCCCGCCGTCCCTGGGGCTGACCGACCGTGAGACCGAGTTGCTGGAACTGATCGTCGACGGGCTGAGCAACCGCGAGATCGCGCTGCGCCTGCACATCAGCAACGCCACGGTGAAGACGCACGTCAATCACATCTTCACCAAGCTGGGCGTGACGAGCCGGTCGGCCGCCATCGCCAAGGCCCGCCCCGCCTGGTGAAAGCCATGTCTTCAGCAGTACGCGGCCGGCGCGCTTTCCGCCGTCGCGAAGGCCCGCCCGGCCGGGTGAGAGCCGCGACTTCAGCAGTACTCCGCTCAGGGTGGGCCGCGGACTGACGATCGGACGGTTGTGATCTTGCCGCTTGGGCGCCGCATCCGCTCGTGGGCGCCTGTCGTCGTGCTCGTTCTCGCGATCGGGGCCGTCGCGGCGGTGGTCGCCACGCGGCGGCGCGCGTCCCTCGAACAACCGGAGCCGGTGGCCGACGCCCCGGCGCCACCCACACATCAGGTCGCTGTGCGGCCCGCGCCGCGCGTACGACGCCGGTCGGTTGCCCTCGCTGCCGTTCTGGCCCTGACCGTGGCGATCGGGGTGGTCATCCTGATCGCTGCTCGACCCACTCCGCCCTCGGAAGTCTCCGCACCCGTTCCGCCGCCTTCTCCGCCGCCGTCTTCCCCCGCGCAACCGCCCTGCCGGATGTCGGATGGCCCCATACCGTGGGACTCGTATCCCACCGTGCCGCCCGGGTACACCATCCCGCCCGGGGAACTCGGCTTCCCCTCCTGCTGGGACGGCGCGCTCGGCGAAAGCGCGATCATCTCCAGCGAGCACGGCGAGTTGGTCAAGGTGACCGCCACGCGTGCGTCACCACCGGTCCGGCAGCGAAAGCCCGGCAACCGGCGCCGGGAGACGTTCCGGCTGCACTGCGAATATCTCGGTACGGACCTCCTGGGTATCGACGTGCGGCCCGTGTCCTGGGGAGCGGTCGAGTCCGGCAGGTGGATGCCCTCGATGGCCTCGCCCTACCAATGGCACCGCATCGATCCGGACCATGACGCTGACCAGATCGCGACTTTCGACCTGGGAAACCATGATCAGTTGACCCGGCTCCGGATCAGCATCGTGCCCGCCGGCAACCAGGGAACCGCCGAATGGAGCATCGGCTGAACGTCAGCATCGTGCAGGGCCGGACTGAGGACCCTTCGGCGACGTCCGGTTCGCCCGTCTCATCCTCACCCGTGTCGTCCGAATCGAGCCTCCCGTGCTCCGGTCTGCGGCCGGCCGTCGGACCGCCCGCGACCGGCCAGGGTCGGCGACCTGTCGGGGGCCGCGCTGCCTAGCGGGGCTCGGCTGCTTTGAGTAGCAGTTGGTGGAGGGTTTCGCGCTCGTCGGTGGTGAGGCGTCCGAGGGAGTCCGTCAGGACGACGTCGACCGCTTCGCCGCCGGCGCGGCGCAGGTCGTTGCCGGTGGGGGTGAGCTGGTGCTGGACCTTGCGGCCCGGGCCCTCGATGCGCTCGATGAGACCGCGGTCGGCCATCCGCCTGGCCAGCTCGCCCATGGACTGGTCGGTCTGGAAGGTCAGCTCGGCCAGCCGGTGCAGCGATGCGCCGGGGTTGGCGTGCAGGTGACGGAGGGTGTCCCACTGCACCAGGGACAGGCCGAGCGGGGCCAGGCGCCGGTTCGCCTCGCGGTGGTGCCGCCACTGGAGGCGTTTGACGGCCAGGCCGACCTGCTGCAGGGAGGTGGTCATGGAGGGAGGCTATCGCAAGGTTGCGTATATAAGGAACCTGACATAAGGTTCCTTATATACAACCCCCCTTCGCAGGAGTGATCACATGACCGTCCACTCGCTCACCGTTGCCGGCCTCGGCGCCGTCGAGGTCACCGTCACCGAACGTGGCGAGGGCCGCCCGATCCTGCTGCTGCACGGCGGTGGTGGCCCGCTCACCGTCACGCCCTGGGCCGATCGGCTCGCCGGCGCCGAGCACGCGCGGGTGCTCACCCCGGTCCACCCCGGGTTCAACGGCACGCCGCGACCCGGTGCGCTCGACTCGATTGCCGGGCTTGCTACGACGTACGTCGCTCTGCTCGACGCTCTTGATCTGCAAGACGTCATGGTGGTCGGCAACTCGATCGGTGGCTGGATCACCGCCGAGATGGCGCTGCTGAACTCGCCCCGGGTCAGCGGCTACGTGCTGGTGGACGCGGTGGGCATCGAGGTCCCCGGTCACCCGGTGGCCGACTTCTTCGCGCTGACTCCCGCCGAGCTCGCCCAGCTCAGCTACCACGACCCGGCGACGTACGGGATCGACCCGGCCAAGCTGCCCCCGCAGGCCCGCGAGGCGATGGCCGGCAACCGTGTCGCCCTAGAGGTGTACGCCGGTCGCACGATGGCCGACCCCACGCTGGCTGGCCGGCTCGGCGGGGTGACCGCTCCGACCCTGGTCGTCTGGGGTGAGGCCGACCGGATCGGCGACACCGACTTCGGCCGGGCCTATGCCGCCGCGATTCCCGGCGCGGAGTTCACGGTGCTCCCGGAGACCGGCCACATGCCGCAGATCGAGACGCCTGACATGCTGGTCAAAGCCGTGTGGGCCTTCGCCGGCCGGCACGCCACGCCGAAATCCTGAAACACCCGTCAACAGAAGGAACCGAGAATGCCCCACATCACCGTCAGCACCGACGTCGAGCTCTACTACGAGGACTTCGGCGCCGGTGACCCGGTCGTGCTGATCCACGGCTGGCCGCTGTCGGGCCGCAGCTGGGAGGCGCAGCTCGCGCCACTTGTCGCCGCGGGCAAGCGTGTGATCACGTACGACCGGCGGGGTTTCGGCCAGAGCAGTCAGCCGTGGGACGGCTACGACTACGACACGTTCGCCGCGGATCTCGACGCGGTGCTCACGAAGCTGGACCTGACCGGGGTCACGCTCGTCGGGTTCTCGATGGGTGGTGGTGAGGTCGCCCGCTACCTGGGCAGTTACGGCAGCGCCCGGATCGCCCGCGCGGTGTTCGCCGGCGCGGTGCCGCCCTACCTGTACAAGAGTGACGACAACCCCGGTGGCGGGCTCGACGACGCCACGATCAAGGGTTTCCAGGACGGTGTGGTCGCGGATCGGATCGCGTTCGTCGACGGTTTCGTGCAGGGCTTCTTCTCCGCCGGTGGCACGCCGAAGGTCAGTGACGCGCAGATCCGGTACGGCCAGGAGCTCGCCCACGTGGCCTCGGCGAAGGCGACGCTCGACTGCATCGCCGCGTTCAGTTACACGGACTTCCGTGGCGACCTGGCGAAGATCGACGTTCCGGTGCTGGTCATCCACGGTGACAGCGACGCCATCGTCCCGTTCCAGGTCAGCGGCGCCCGCACGGCCGAGGCTGTGCCCGGCGCCAAGCTGGTCGTGATCAAGGACGGTCCGCACGGCATCAACGCCAGCCACCCGGCCGAGTTCAACGCGGCCCTCATCGACTTCCTCAACAGCTGACCCGCGGGTCGCCCTTGTCGGCTGGCGCTCACTGTGGTTATTCGGCACGGATAACCACAGTGAGCGCCAGCCGGAGGCTCGCGCGGCTCGGCATCCGGATCTGCCGCACAGAAGGCGCGGCTGACCGGCTCCGGTCCGCTGTTGACAGCGGAGCCGATGAGATCACCATGAGGTAACGGCCATCGACCTCAATGGAGCTTTCATGAGCCACTTCCCCGCCCGGCGCGGCCTCCCACGCCTGGCTACCGCTGTCGCCGCGGTGCTGACGCTGTTCGCCGGTCTGGTCACCG
>KL571366.1:31596-33098 GCA_000715855.1 Actinoplanes liguriensis | reverse complement strand
CGCCTCGACCGGTCCGGCGGCCGCTGTCGCCTCCGGGCCGGTCATCGATCAGAACTTCGCCGACCCGGACGTCATGAAGGTCGGCAAGACCTATTACGCGTACGCCACCAACAGCGACGGCCGGCACATCAGGTGGGCCACCTCGACCGACCTGGTCAGCTGGACGGTGCAGGACAGTGACGCGCTGCCGGTGCTGGGGGCGTGGGCCGACCCGGACTGGTCGTTCCCGCCCGGCGGGTCCGGTGACCACGGCGTGTGGGCGCCGGAGGTGTTCGCGGCCGGGCCGAACAGGTTCGTGATGTGGTACACCGCGCACGACCGGGCCTCCGGCAAGCAGTGCATCGGGGCGGCCACGGCGACCACGCCCGGCGGGCCGTTCGTGCCGCGGGACACCACGCTGATCTGCACTCCGGAGACCGGCGGTGTCATCGACGCGTCGTCGTTCGCCGAGGGTGGGCGCCGGTACGTCCTGTGGAAGAACGACGGCAACTGCTGCGCCCTGGACACCTGGCTGCACCTGCAGCAGGTCAGCGCGGACGGGCTGCGCCGCCTCGGGACGGAGACGCCGCTGATCAAGCAGAGCAAGCCGTTCGAGGGCACGCTCGTCGAGGCGCCGACGCTGTGGAAGCACGGTGGCACGTACGTGCTGTTCTACTCCGCCAACTTCTTCGGTAACGGCAGCTACCTGAGCAGCTACGCGACCTCGACGAGCCTGCGCGGGCCGTACACGAAGGCGGCGGCGCCCCTGATGACCACCGACGCGTTCGCCGGCACCGTGCGGGGGCCGGGCGGCCAGGACATCGTGACCGGCCCGGACGGGCGGGACCGGATCATCTTCCACGGCTGGAACCCCGGCTTCACGTATCGGGCGGTGTACTCGCAGCGGCTGGACTGGATCGGCGGTCGTCCCGTCGTCGAGGGCGCCAAGGTGCGCTACGAGGCGGAGGACGCCGTCTTCACCCGGGCGAACGCGCGGTACGCGAACGGCGGGGCGAGCAACGGCGCGGTCGTCGGCGGCATCGACTTCGACGACAGCCGGGTCACCTTCACCGTCTCCGTGCCCCGGGCCGGCACCTACCGGCTGTACACGCGGTACGCCAACGGCTCCGACGGGGGAGCGGCCAGTCACACGCTGGTCGTCAACGGCGCCGCGGCCGGGACCGTGGACTATCCGGTGACCGGGTGGGACAACTGGCAGGTGACCGAGCGTGCCGTGACCCTGGTCGCGGGGGAGAACACGATCTCGTACGGCAAGGGTGCGAACTTCGCCGAGCTCGACGCCATCGACGTCGCGTGAGCCGGTTGCGCGCCGGGCGGGGCAATGGCCGTACGCGCAAGGGGAATTTGATCGTGGTGTTGGCGGCGACGCCGGGTTAGGTTGCCGGGTATGGCATCGACTTTCATGATTGTCTGACGTGCGCGTCGAGAAGACCGCGGACGGGGTGGCCATGATGCGCGCGCTGGAACAGCACGCCCCGCAGCGGCTGTCTCTTATACACATC
>KL571366.1:31151-31352 GCA_000715855.1 Actinoplanes liguriensis | reverse complement strand
GGCTCGGATGATCTCCGGCTGGCCGTCGGTGGTCGTCGGCAGCGGGCCGCTGCGGTGGCTGTTCCTGCGCATTTTGGAGCGGGCCGGGCCGGGGATGTACGGCGCGGTGATCTGCCGCACCCGGGCCATCGACGACGCGTGCCGGGCGGCGCTCGCGACCGGGATCGGCCGGGTGGTGATCGTGGGGGCGGGGATGGACAC
>KL571366.1:27972-30902 GCA_000715855.1 Actinoplanes liguriensis | reverse complement strand
AGATGTGTATAAGAGACAGCCCCTACCGGATGCCGGAGATGGCCGCCGCCGAGGTCTGGGAGTTCGACCTGGCCTCGACGCAGGCCGTCAAGAAGGCGGCCCTGGCCCGGGCGCTGCCGGCCGCGCCCGCCCACGTCACCTATGTCCCGCTGGACCTGACGGCGCCGGACGCGGCGGACGTGCTGGCCCGCGCGGGCACCGGCCGCACGCTGCTGATCTGCGAGGCCGTGACCATGTACGTCGATGCCGCGGCGGTCGGCCGGGTGCTGGCCTGTGCCGGAGCCCTGGCCGCGGGCAGCCGGCTGATCCTCACCTACCTTCCGCGTGCCGAGGCTGACCGGAGCGCGAATCGCGGGTGGTCGCGGCGGCTGGGCTGGCGCAGCGCGTATGACCCGGCCGAGATCGCCGACCGGCTGCGAGAGCACGGCCTGACACCGCTGTCGGATCTCGGCGCCGACGAGCATCAAGCGCGGTTGCTGCGCCCCGCGGGTCGTCGGCTCGCTGTTTTCCCTGGTGAACGCATCGTCATCGGCGCCGTGGAAGGCTGATCCCGGGCCGCTCGGTGATCGGGGCGACCCGGGCTGGACGCTAGTAGACCAGTCGTCTAGAGTTCGGGAGGTGGCCGACGGGATCGCCGGAGAGCAAAGGATTTCGTGATGGACGTTCTGATCGTTCTGACCTCGCACGACGAACTGGGCGCCACGGGCCGCAAGACCGGCTTCTGGCTGGAGGAGCTCGCGGCGCCGTATTACCGGCTCGAACAGGCCGGCGCCACGATCACCCTCGCCTCGCCGAAGGGCGGCCGGCCGCCGCTGGACCCGAAGAGCAACGAGCCCGGCTCCCAGACCGACGACACCCGCCGGTTCGAGGCCGACCCGAAGGCGAACGCCGCGCTGGACTCGACCCGGGTGCTGAGCACGATCGACCCGGCCGACTTCGACGCGGTCTTCTACCCGGGTGGGCACGGCCCGCTGTGGGACCTGGCCGAGGACGCCGACTCGATCAAGCTGATCGAGACCACCCTGCGGTCCGGCAAGCCGGTCGCGCTGGTCTGCCACGCGCCGGGCGTCCTGCGGCACGTCACCAACGAGGACGGTACGCCGCTGGTGCAGGGCCGCCCG
This sequence comes from Actinoplanes liguriensis, assembly GCA_000715855.1. Taxonomy (GTDB): domain Bacteria; phylum Actinomycetota; class Actinomycetes; order Mycobacteriales; family Micromonosporaceae; genus Actinoplanes; species Actinoplanes liguriensis. The sequence goes on along the minus strand of KL571366.1, from coordinate 29,781 downwards.
GTGACCGGGTTCACCAACAGCGAGGAGGAGGGCGTCGGGCTCACCGAGATCGTGCCGTTCCTCGTCGAGGACGAGCTGAAGGCCAAGGGCGGGGACTACTCGAAGGGCGCCGACTGGAGCTCCTACGTCGTCCGCGACGGGCTGCTGATCACCGGTCAGAACCCGGCGTCCTCGGCCGAGGCCGCCGACGTCCTGGTCGCCGCGCTGGGCGAGCGCGCCGCGGCCTGACCGGCACCGCCGTACGACCGAGGGCTGCCGGCCATCCGGCAGCCCTCGTCGTTCGTAGACGACCGGTCTAATGACAGCTAGGATCTCGTCCGTGACGACGAAGCGCCCGGACCGCGACACCCGCGCCGACCTGCTGGAGACCGCTGAGCGGATCTTCGCCCACAAGGGGTACGCGGCGGTCGGCATCAACGAGGTGCTGTCGAGCGTCGGCGTCCCGAAGGGGTCCTTCTACCACTACTTCACCTCGAAGGACGCCTTCGGCGAGGCGGTGATCACCCGCTACTTCGAGCAGTACCTGGCCGACATGGATCAGATCCTGAGCACCCCCGGCCAGGACTGGGCGACCCGGCTGATGGCCTACTTCGCGTCCTGGCGGGCGTCGCAGAGCTTCGGCGACTGCGAGGGCAAGTGCCTGGCGGTCAAGCTCGGCGCCGAGGTGGCCGACCTGTCCGAGCCCATGCGCCTGGTCCTCAAGGCCGGCACCACCGAGATCGTCGACCGGCTGGAGCGCGCGATCATCGGCGCCGCCAACGACGGGTCGTCACCGTTGCGGGGCGATGCCCGGGTGACCGCCGAGGCGCTGTATCAGCTGTGGATGGGCGCCAGCGTGATGGCCAAGATTCACCGCACGCTCGACTCGCTCGACAGCGCGACCGTGGTGACGCGCCAATTGCTCGGCATCTGAGCGGCCCAACGCGGGAGACCGGCGTGCGGCAGGATCGCGTCGTGAGGATTCCTGATCCATCGGTGGCCACCCGCCCGCTTCCCGTTCACGCCTGCCTCGTCCGGGGGAGTGGCCGATGACCCGGGAGATCCGCCGGGCGGTTGCCGGCGATGCCGCCGAGCTGGCGCAGGTCCAGGCCGCTTCGTGGCGGGCCGCCTTCCGCGGAGTGTTGCCCGACGCCTACCTGGCCGACCTGGACGTCGACGCCCTCCGGAGCGGGTGGTCCGAGCTCCTGGCCGATGCCCGGTGGCCGCGGGCGGCGACGCTGCTGCTGAAGGAAGAGGGCGAGATCGTCGGTTACTCCCGCTTCTACCCGAGTGACGACGGTGATGTCGACCCGGCACGGGTGGCGATGATCGGTTCGATGTACACGCTTCCGCGGGTGTGGCGTACCGGGGCCGGCCGCATGCTGATGTCGGCGGTGATCGGCGCGCTCACCGAGGCCGGCTACGGCACCGCCACCCTGTGGGTGCTCGAGGAGAACGTTCGTGCGCAGGGGTTCTACCGTGCCCTGGGCTGGGCCGGCGACGGCACCCGGCACGCAGGCGACGGCGACTCGGCCGCCGCCGGCAAATTGAGGTTTCGCCGTCAACTGGAGTAGGGGCGGGATGGTGCTCGACCAATGCCCCCGGACATCACACTTCCCGCCCTCGATGAGATCGGCGACCAGGCGGGTAGGCCACCGATCGCGGAGCTGACCCGGATCCGGCGGTACGCGCGCTCGATCGCCGAGCCCGGCGGATGCCGTGGCGCGCATCCGCCGGGGTCCGGGGATCTTGCCGGTCAGTGGCCGCTCAGCGGGAAACGCAGGAGGCGGTGGTCGGTCCGGTGCCGGTGCCCTGGAAACCGAACTCGGT
>KL571366.1:24287-27790 GCA_000715855.1 Actinoplanes liguriensis | reverse complement strand
GTCCGGTGCCGGTGCCCTGGAAACCGAACTCGGTCTTCTGGCCGGCGGCGACGGAGCCGTTGTAGCTGACGTTGGTGAAGGTGACAGCGCCGCTGGTGCCGCTGCCGGTGGCGCTCCACGAGTTGGTGACGGCGGAGCCGGACGGGAGGGTGGTGCCGACGGTCCAGCCGTTGATCGCCGAGGAGCCCGCGGTGACGGTGACCGTGGCGACGTAGCCTCCGGTCCACGAGTTCAGTGAGATCGAGGCGGTGCACCCCGAGGGGACCGGCGTCGGCGACGACGGGGGAGGTGAGGACGGCGACGACGGGGACGGGGAGGACGGGGACGGCGACGACGGGGACGGCGAGACCGGGGTGCTGTCCAGCCCGAAGAAGGTGATCGCCATCTTGGCCTGGCCGGACATCGGCAGGGCGTGCCCGACGCCGGCGAGGCTGATCGCCTGGACCGGGGGCTGGGCTGAGGTGTCGCCGTACCAGGTGCGGGTCCAGCCGGACTGCGGGGTGTCGGTCTTGACCGGGGTCTGGCTGACGCCCAGCACGTTGGTCCACTGCTTGATCTCTTCGCCGAAGTTGTTGTAGTTCAGCGTGGTGTCGGCGGTGCCGTGCCACAGCTGCATGCGCGGGCGGCGGCCGGTGTAGCCGGGGTACGAGTTGCGGACCGCGTCGCCCCACTGGGCGGCGGTCTTGGTGACCTGGCCGTTCGCGCAGGCGCTGTTCCAGCCGGCCTGCTGGGTGGGGTCGGCCGGGTTGCCCGCGGTGGCCTGGAAACAGGTGTCCGGCACGCCCATGAACGCGGCGCCGGCGGCGAACACGTCCGGGTAGTCGGCGAGCAGGACGTTCGTCATCATGGCACCCGACGAGGCACCGGCGACGAACGTACGGGACGGGTCGGTGGCGTACCTCTGCTGGACGTATTTGACCATCGAGGTGATGCCGACCGGGTCGCTGTTGCCGTTGTGGGTCAGCGCGCCCGCGGAGGAGACGTCCCAGCAGTTGCCGGTGCGGACCGTGGACGGGTAGATGACGATGAAACCGTACTGGTCGGCCAGGGACTTGAACTCGGTTCCGGAGTAGAACGCCGGACCGGAGCCGGTGCAGTAGTGCACGGCGACCAGTACGGCCGGGTTGGTGGGCAGTCGGTCGGGGACGTACAGGTACATCCGGATGCCGGTGGGGTTGGTGCCGAAACCGGTGACCTCGGTCAAGGAGGCCGCGGACGCCGGGGACGCGGGGACGAGCGTGGTGGTGACCACCAGGGCGGCGAGGATCGCCGCCACTGAGGCCAGCAGTTGGCGCCAGTGTCTTCTCATGAACGGTTCCTTAGCGGGAGGGGATGGGGACGGGGCCGGCGGTCTGATCCTGATCGGACCGAAACGTAACAAGCATGTTTCGGCAATTACAACACTCAATATGTGCTCGTTGTGGCAATCGATCTTCGAGGAAGCGCATTGAGCAGCGACAATGTCAGAAGATTAGCGAGGTCGGGTTCCGGAAGTTTCGGCGATACGTCCGGCAAAAGTGGGCGTAGTTTCGGGCCGATGCGGTTGATCTTTTGTCGCGGATGCGGTCCCGGAGGTTCAGGGTTGCCTTAGGAAAGGCCGGATCCGGTCGTTGATCTCCGGATTCCGGTTACGCTCCGAAACGCTCCGGGTGGGTCCGGAGGCAAGCCCTGTGCCGGATCGGCGCGGTGCGGCCGGAACGGGCTTCCGCCGCGGGCGGGCGGAAGGCGGAGATGGGCGTGATCGGCAGCGGTGGACGGGCGCGGTGCGTCGTGGCCGCGCTGATCGGGATGCTGATCCTGTCGGCCGCGCCGGCCCGGGCAGCCGAGGGGGCAGCGACCCCGACCGATCTGGACTTCGTCCACCGAGTACACCTGACAGCGGCCGGGGCCGGTGCGGCCAGCGCGCTGGCCCGGGGGATGAGCGTGAACCCCACGATCAAGAGACTGACACAACGGGTCACCACACAGTGCGAGCAACTCGACGACCTCAGCCGGAGCGTGGCCGAGACGCTGAAGGTCGCGCTCGACGATCCCATGCCCGCCGAACAGCAGAGCGCCCTCGCGACCCTGCAGAAGAGCGGCGGGGGGACGTTCGACGCCGGATATGTCGACTACCTCTGGCACGCCGACAGCGAGCTGCTACCGATCGCGACGACGGTGATGGGCACGACGCGCAACCCGGTCGTGCGCCGGCTCGCTGAGCGGGCCGAGGCGGTCACCGCGGCACAGCTGCCGATGCTGCAGGACAGCGGCCTGCTCAAGATGACGGTCCTGCCCACCGCCGCGGCGACCAGCACGGTCAGCCGGCTGCCCGGCGGGGTGCCGATGGACCGGCAGTTGATGGCCCAGGCACGCTCGGACACCGGATATCTCGCGCCGTCGGCGTGGAGCAGGATTGCCGTGCTGATCGTCGCCACCGGCGTGGCGGGAGTGCTGTCATGGCACCTGTTGATCCGGTCCCGAGCCGGCCGCGTCCGCGCCCGCCGGATGCCCGTGAGACGCCGGGGGCACCGCAAGCCGGCCCTGCCGGACGCCGGTCGTGCCACCGGCCCGCGGCACCGGAGATCGACCCTGCCGGACACCGCCCGGGCGACGAGCCGGCGGCGTTAGCACTCAAGCCGAGGTCCCGCCGTGCATCGAGCGTCGCGACTGCTTCGTCACGGGCTGCCGCCGCCCGCGGCCGACGGTGATCGTAGGGTGTGCCGTAGCGTGCGAGCCCGGCGGAGGTCGGTCGACGTGGAGGTGGCGCGGTGGGGGAACTACGGCTGCTCGGGCCGGTCGAGGTCCGCACCCACGACGATTCCGTTGTCACGGGTGAACCCCGGCGCCTGGCAGTGCTGGCGGCATTGGCGGTCGACACAGGACGGGTGGTGCCGGTCGCGACCCTGATCGACCGGGTGTGGGGCGAGGACCCGCCGGGACAGGCTGCCAAGACGCTCGGCACCTACATCACTCGGATTCGGCGGATGCTGGAACAGTCCTTCAGCGACTCCTCGGTGAAGGTGGTCAGCCACCCGGGGGGCTACCGGTTGACCGCCCGGAGTGATCAGGTCGACCTTTTCCGCTTTCGTGACCTGGTGGTTCAGGCCAGGGCGCCGTCCTGCACCCCGCAGAATCGCGTCGAACTACTGCGGCAGGGTGTGGCGCTGCACCGCGGCAACCCGTTGACCGGAGTGAGCGGGGCGTGGGCGACGAGCACCCGTGAGCATCTGACCGGCGAACTGCTGACGGTCAGAGCGGAGTGGGCCGAGGCCGAGCTGGCCGTCGGCAACGCAACGGCGGTGCTTGCGCCGCTGACCACACTGGTCGACACCAACCCCCTGGTGGAGCCGCTGGTCGTGGCGTTGGTGCGGGCGCTGGTCGCCGCCGGCCGCCCGACGGAAGCGCTGGAACGGTGCCGGCTGCACCAACAGCGGCTCGCCGACGACTACGGTACCGATCCGAGCCCGGAACTGATGGCGCTCTACGAGACGGTCCTGCGCGGCGATCGTCAGCCGGTCGCC
>KL571366.1:21793-24019 GCA_000715855.1 Actinoplanes liguriensis | reverse complement strand
GATGCACCTGGCGCCGGTGGATCGCCGTCCACGAACCCGAAGGCCGCCGGGCCCGTTCCCGCCGCCAGAGGTCGCCGTTGGGGCCGGGGCCGCGTCCTGGTCACCGCCGGGTTGTGTACCGCACTCGCCGTCACCCTCGGCGCCGCCACCGTATCCCGGCGGTCGGAGCACACCGCCGACGCTGCCTTCACCGTCACCGAGGACTTCTCCGGCACAGCGCTGGATCAGATGCAGTGGGCCGCCCATCAGACACAGCGGGGAAACGGTTCGTCCTGGTCGCCAGGCATGGTGCGCGTGGACGGTGGCGAGCTGCAGATCAGCGGCGTGGGCCGGAACCCGAGCGGCCGGGGCAACGTCGCGGGCGCGGTCTGCTGGTGCCGGGAACACGGAGTCGTGCGCACGTACGGGGTGTGGGAGCTCCGGGCCAAGTTCGACGTCGGCGCCGGGTACGCCCCGGTCATGGGGTTGTATCCGGATGCCGGTCAGGACACCGCGGGCTGGGGCTTTCTGACGCTGGCGCGACTCGACGACGGCGAGCGCAGGGCGATGTACCCGGTGGTGCGCGGCGCCGGGGGTGGTCCCGTCGACGGCGCCGCGGTGATCGGGGACTTCACCACCTGGAACACCTACTCGATCGAGTGGCGGGCCGACTTCGTCACCATCTCACTGAATGGCTCGGTCATCCTCGACACCCGCAAGCTCGCCGAGCCGGTGACCATCCCGACGGTTCCGATGTTCCTGTACGTGCAAATGGAACCGGGACCCGACGGCGCGATTCCGGCCCCGGGCAGTCAGACGCCGAGTCAGGTGACAGCGCACGTGGATTGGGCCCGGTACTCGAGCTGATCGCCGCCGGCGCTTCGTACGAGCGGGCGGCGGGTCCCGATCCGGTACCCGCCGCCCGCTGTCACGCCATGACCTCGGAAGCGGCTACTTGGAATACCGGCCGAAGCTGAGGTCGCCCTTCTTGGGGACGATGAAGGAACCCTTGGTCGTCTTGACGGTGCAGTTCGAGGGAAGAACCCTCGTCTTGGTGTAACTCACCTGGTAACCCCGATTGCCCAGGACCGCGCGGAAGCCCTTCTTGGTGTTGTTCGTGCTGGTGCGCGTGATTCCCACGCCGGATGTCCACGATCCGGAGGCCGTGACGTCAATCTTGGTGCTGGCTTTGGCAAGGACGATGCCGGCCTCGGCCTCGGCGCCAACGGTCACGGAGACTCCGTAGGTGTTCGACTTCTCGGTCGTGTAGGAGATCGAGTCACCGGGGTAGAGCCAGGCGCTCACCGGGTCACTCTTGGCCGGGATGTGCTTGGACTTCCAGGTGATCTTGTACTTGGCCGGCTGGTGCGATTCGGGGCAGGACGCGGCGGAGTAGTCGGCCTCGTCGGCGGGAACCTCGAACTCGAACTCGCTTTCCTCGAGGCCGACATCGTCGAGGTCGATGCCCACGTCAGCCAGCGAGTTGATGATCGACTTGTACTGCGCCGCCGCATCGGGGTTGGCCGTGGTCGGATAGACGTTGCACTGGCAGTACGCCTGGGAGTCGTTGAAGATCGACACGAAGGCGATCGAGCCCGGCGCGTCCGCGTTCTTGCCGGCCAGCCAGTCGTAGACGTACCTGAAGTACGCCGGGTTGTCGCCGCCCGAGGCACTCGAGCCGCTGTAGACGCTGAACTCGGCCAGGGCGAACGGCAGGCCCTTCGAGCGGGCGAAGTCGTACCAGTAGTTCCAGCCGTACGTCTTGGTGAAGTGCTCGTTGGCATGGGCGTCACTGTCGTATGCCGGGTACCAGTCGTAGGCGTCGATGGCCACCACGTCGACCTTGCCCGCGACGAACAGGGTGGACGGGTCGGCGACCGTGCCGTTGTTGCTCGTGCCCTCGTTGGGGTTGAACACGATCTTGAGTTTGGGCTCGGCCTGCTTGATCAGGGTGGCCGCGCGCGAGAACTGGTTACGCCAGGCGGTCGCGTTGGTGGCAAGCGAGAAGCAGCAGTTCATCTCCCAGCCCAGCCGGACATAACCGTCGGGGTCGACCGCGGCGATCTCGTGGGCCAGCTTGGTCCAGTCGGCGTCAGCGCCCGCGCCGGCGTCGTCGGTCCACAACGGCACGGACAGGATGTAGTCGTCGCGGGCAGCGTCGAAGGTGTTCGGCACCGAGGACGCCCACCAGTTGTTGAGCAGCTTCGGCCAGGTCTCACGGCTGGTGAAGGCCACGATGTTGTCAAC
>KL571366.1:18659-21517 GCA_000715855.1 Actinoplanes liguriensis | reverse complement strand
GTCGGCGAACGCGGTGGCCTGGGCGGCGTCGTGCATGAAGTAGCCCCCGTCGGACCACGGCAGCCCGGAAGCGTGCGCACTGGCCGGCGGCTCGGTCGCGGAGCCCGTGACCTCGGCGCGGTCGAGGGTGATCGACATGCCGCCGGTGGAGGCGGTGTTGTGCCGGTTGGTCATGGTCAGGACCAGTGTGTGGTCGCCCTGGGGGAGTACCGGTGAGGTGTAGACCGGGACGGTGGTCGTGCTGGTGGTCGCGGCGTAGTAGTCGACGTCGGTTGCGGCCGCTGTGTCGATCTTCGCGGTGGCGATGTAGGCGAAGGGTTCTTTCATGCCGTACAGGACGATTTGGGTGCCGGTGAACGTCACGGTAGCGGTTGCGCCGGCGGTGGAGGTCCACTTGAAGTGGCCGTCCTGGGCGTTGGTGCAGTTGCCGGAGCAGTCGTTCCATCCGGCGGAGAACGCCATATGACCGGCGTCGGTGTCCTCGATCGTCGTCGCCGTCGGCGTGCTGGTGACCTCGGCGCGGTCGAGGGTGATCGACATGCCGCCGGTGGAGGCGGTGTTGTGCCGGTTGGTCATGGTCAGGACCAGTGTGTGGTCGCCCTGGGGGAGTACCGGTGAGGTGTAGACCGGGACGGTGGTCGTGCTGGTGGTCGCGGCGTAGTAGTCGACGTCGGTTGCGGCCGCTGTGTCGATCTTCGCGGTGGCGATGTAGGCGAAGGGTTCTTTCATGCCGTACAGGACGATTTGGGTGCCGGTGAACGTCACGGTAGCGGTTGCGCCGGCGGTGGAGGTCCACTTGAAGTGGCCGTCCTGGGCGTTGGTGCAGTTGCCGGAGCAGTCGTTCCATCCGGCCGAGAACGCCATGTGACCGGCGTCGGTGTCCTCGATCGTGGTCGTCCGGGTCGCGACCCCGGCATCGGCGGGAGTGGCGACCAGGGCGCCGGCTGCCACCATCGCCAGCGCGATGAAAGGGGTCACCCATTTACGTAGGTTCAAGCTGATTCCTCGATTGAATCGTGGCTGAGCGGGACAGCAAAGATCGATGTGGACAGTGGCGACGCGTAGACCCCGATCCGCGAGGTCAGGCGCAGCAGGACGATCTTGCGGATGAGTGTCCGCGCCGAAGCAGACGGAAAGCCTGTGGAACCGCTGCGGCCGGTGTCAGGGACAGCTCAGACCCCTGGTCATCGGAGGCCGGTCATTCCGGGTTCGAGCGGTTCAGGATGTGCACGCCCGCGGCGTACCGGAGCAGGTCGGCGTCGCTGATCGTGAGCCCGCCGTCGACGGTGATCTCCAGCGTGGCGTCCCAGTCGGTGACGTCGACCGACAGGACCACCCTGCCGTCGCTGTGGGTCAGCGCGGCGTCGTGCCCGCCGACCTTGTGGTTGATGCCGGTCAGTTGCTGGCGCTTGCGCAGGACGGTCCGGAACCCCGCGTCGCCGCCGGCCCGCCGGAACGTCATCCGCGAGTCGCTTACCGTGTCGGCGATCAGCCCTTGCGGGCTCAGATCAAGATCAAATGGCGGCCGTACGGCGATGGAGGCGCTCGTCATCGAGTCGGCGAGCCCGGCCACCTGGTCCGGCGTGTAGGTGTCGTCGGTGGCCAGCTGGATCCACCGGGTCGACGATTCCTTCCAGTAGAGCGTGAGCTGCTTGGCGGGGGAGACGTTCACGGTGCGCAGGGTGGCGGCGTGGCCGCGTACCGAAATCGGGGTTTGATCGGCTTGGGAAGTGAACTCCGGTTCGCGTGCGGAGACGGTGATCGTGACGTCCGCGTGGTGCTGCAGTTCGGTCGCCTCGAAGAAGGCGATCAGGTTGCCGTTCCTCATCGAGGCGGCCGGGGCGCTCATCCCGTCGGTGGCCGGCAGCGTGTACGGGAAGGCCGGTGCTTTCCAGCCGGCGCTGAGCCTGACCGCGCCGGTCCCGGACGTGACCCGCGGTGCGGACGGCGACGCCGATGCGGCCGGGGGCAGGGCAGGCTCGGGACGCCCGGTCAGCACGGTCACGATCGGGATGCCGGCGACCGCGACGACCACGGCGGCGGCCAGCGCGGTCACGATGACGACGCGACGCCGGTGGTAACGCCGGGACCGCGCGTGCACCGAGCCCAGCAGACCGGCGTCGGAGGGCGCGTGCCCGGCGGCGTCGTGCATGCTCTCGGCGAGCATGCGGTTCAGGTCATCCATCGCCACCGGCTCCTCTCTGGCTCATCATGGTCCGCATCCGGGCGAGCGCGCGGGTGGCCTGCGAGCGCACCGTCGACTTTCCGCAGCCCAGCAGCGCGGCGATCTCCTCGTCCGGCAGGTCGCAGTAGAAGCGCAGCACCAGCACGGCGCGTTGCGAGCGGGGCAGCCCGCGCAACAGTTGCCACATCTGGTCGCGGGCCAGGACCTGATGTTCGGGCGCGTCGAGACCGGCCGGCTCGGGCACCTCGGCGAAGATCGCTTCCCGGTACGCACGACGCCGCCGCCAGGAGAGGAACTGCCGCACGATCGAGGCCCGGACGTACGCCTCGGCGTTGTCCATCGCGGTGATCCGGTCCCAGCGGCGGTGCAGCCGGGCCAGCACCTCCTGGACGAGGTCCTCGGCGAGATGGGCGTCGCCGGACAGCACGTACGCGAATCTCAGCAGCGCCCGGCCGCGGCCGTGCACGAAGTCGTCGAAGTCGTCGGTGCGGCCGGGGGACAGCCCGGCCGGTTCGTCGGTGGTCAATCGTGGCCTGTTCGCCTCGACGCCGGAGACCTCCGGGCCCGGTTCGGGGCCGCGGAGGTCTCGGAGCGTTGCGGAATCGGGACGGCGGTTCAGCACGCCTCATAGACGTACGAAGCGGAGCCCGGGGTGGTGACGTCGACGTCTGTC
>KL571366.1:11782-18424 GCA_000715855.1 Actinoplanes liguriensis | reverse complement strand
CGGCTGCCGTAGGCGTTGCACGCCTTGGTGAACCCACTGCGAGAGTACTCGATCACGATCACGTTGTTGCCGTACGAGGCGGTGTACGCGCCGCACTCGTCGTACTCGGCGCACTCCTCGGCGACAGCGAAGTCCAGGCCGGCCTTCCTGGCGTTCGCGCTGCTCAGCTCGGCGGTGTTCTTCTGCCCGACGGCCAGGCCCTCGGCGTGTGCGCGGGTGGACAGCGAGGTGACGTACGCGATCGCCTGGGTCTGGGTCAAAAGCCCCTTGGATCGGGTGTACGAATCCAGGTTGTCGGGCTCGATCGCCTTGAAGCCCTTGGCGGCGCACCGGTCGATCCAGGCGCCGACGATGCCGGTCAGCGCGGTGCGCTTGGCCGCGGTGGAGAAGTCGAGCATCAGCTCGTTCCAGTCCTCGTCGATGACCAGGTTGCCGTTCGCGTCGCGCAGCAGCAGGTCGGGGTGGTTGGTCTTCCACCACGACTCGGCGCCGGGCTGGGCCTGGAACGCGTTGACGTAGCAGATGTTGTAGAGGCCGGCGGCGGGTGTGGCCTCGCTGTCGCGGCTGACGACGGTGACGCCCGCGGGCGGGGTGTAGGCGCCGCCGATCTGGTAGTCGAACGTCGCGTTCGCCGGCGGGGGTGCCCACGTTCCCGCATTCGTGGCGGTGGCGGTGGGGGCGGCGGGCGCTGCGGATGCCGCTCGCGACGGGCTCGCGCTCGGTGCGGCGGAGGAGACGGCCGGCGAGGGCTTCGGGGAGGAGGACCTGCTCGGCGTGGTCTTGTCCGGCTTGGCGCTGTGCCAGGGGCCGTGGGTGCCGGCGTCCGCGGTGCCGAACCCGACACCGAGAGCGACGATCACGACGGCCGTCATGGCGACCCCCACCGTGAGTTTCCTGCGGTTGGCTGCCATCCGGTGACTCCTCGATCCTGGGGAACGCTTCCTCCCGTTGAACGCGATGGACCGGCGTGGCTGCTGCTGCCGGGTCGCAGAAATCTTTGTGCAGTTCCGGGATCACCAAGAGTGGCGATCTTGAGCGACCGTTCATCACCCGCGGGTCTGGGGCTGAGCCCCCACGAATAGGCCGATGTGGTCGGCGGCGAACTGGGCGAAGGTCGCCGCCGGCCGGCCGGTGACGTGCTCGACGTCGGGACTGGTCCAGTCGGCGTCGCCCTCCGAGAACAGCTGCAGCGCCTGCGCATTGTCGTGCGCGACGGCCTCGGGGAGACCGATCCGGATCATCGCCTGTTCCTGCTCCCGGACCGTGATGTGCTGGTGCGTGATGGTCCGGCCGGCGAGCGTCGACAGCTGCGCCGCCACGTCGTCGTAGGACAGGGACGAGGGGCCGCTGAGACGGTACGTCGTACCGGCGTGGCCGTCCGGTGCCGCGGCGATCGTGGCAGCGGCCGCGGCGACGTCCCGCCCGTCGACCATCCCGACCCGTCCGTCGCCGGTGGGCGAGGAGAACGCCGAGGTTGCGGCGATCACCGGGGCCAGCACGAGGAAGTTCTGCATGTACGCGTTGGCGCGCAACAGCGTGTACGGCAGACCGGAAGCCGTCAGCGCCTGCTCGATGCGGTGGTGGTCACGACGGCGGGCGATCGGGGAGTCCGCCGACGCCTCGGCAGTGACCTTCGTGACGTGGACCGTGGTGCCGCGCAGCGCGTCGATGACGGCGATCTCCTGCGTCGCGTTCGGGGCGGTGATCAGCACGACCGACGTGACCCCGGAGACCGCGGCGGCGATGGACGCGGGGTCGTCGAGGTCGCCGTGGAACACCTCGACGCCGGCGGCGGCCAGGCCGTGGTGCGCCGCGGGCCGGCGAGTGAGAACACGGACGCGATGACCGGATTCGGCCAGCAGGCGCGCTGCCTGTGAGCCGACCTTCCCTGCGGTGGTGACGATGATCATGACGCCACCGCCGTCCGCACCGCGGTGATGGCCGCCTGTGCTTCCGCCGCGTCGTGCACACCGATCGAGGCGCTCGGGGCGGACCCGGCGGAGATCGCGACAGCGACGTCGCCGACCAGCGCGGCAAGGAACGCGCGCACGACGCCCTCACCCACGGCACCCGTGCCGCCGGGAACCAGGACACGGTGACCCGTGAGATCGAGAGAACCAGCAGTAGTCATCAGTCGCTCCAGAGAAGATTACCGTTGGCCTGACCAACGTTGGCTAGGCCAACATAACCCTTTTCGTTGGGATGGGCAACGATTAAGATCGGCTCATGTCCGACGACTCGGCGATCAACCCTCCCGCCCGCCTCCGTGCCCTGATCAGCTGGCAGGCGAGCAAGGTCAACACGGTGGGCTCCCGGCTGACGGCCGCGCGGATGCCGTTGACCGCCCGAGCCGACTTCGCCGTCCTGGCGGCGTTGGAGGAAGGCGGCACCATCAGCCAGGCCGACCTCGGCCGTCGGCTGGGGCTGGACCGCAACGACGTCAACAGCGTGGTGAACCGCCTGCACGAGGGCGGCTACCTGCGCCGGGAGACCGACCCCACCGACCGGCGGCGCAACATCGTGACGCTGCTGGACGCCGGCCGGACCTATCTGGAAGATCTGCAGTCGCTGACCGAGATCGTCCAGGCCGAGCTGGCGGCCAACCTGACTGCCGCGGAGGCCGAACAGTTGCGGGCACTGCTGGCCAAGCTGCTGCAGGCTCACCCCGCCCTGCCCAGCTGACCCGGCTCAGACAGGCAGCCCGGCCCCTTCGGAATCCGGAATGCCGGCCAGCAACGCCAGCCGTAGTTTTGTGCCGTCCTCGGTGCCGGGCGCCGCGGTCAGGACGACGATCTTCAACTCTTTGTCCCCGTCGGTCATGACGTCGCAGTCGACCGTGATGTCCCCGACGGTGGGATGCGCGACGACCTTGTGGTTCTCGCGATGCGCGCCGACGGCCCCGGCGGTCCACAACTCGGCGAAGCGGGCGTTGCCCTTGACCAGGGTCTGGATGAGGCCGGCCAGGCGGCGGTCGCCGGGGAACCGGCCGGTCGCCCGGCGCAGGTCGGCCACGATGGCCGCCTCGACCTCGTCGTCGTCGAGCGAGGTCACGGGCCAGTGGGCCAGGCTCGGACGGTCGCCGGCGAGCGGGAAGGCGTCACGGGCGAAGTTGCGCAGCGCCGGCGGTGTGGACGACGGATCACCGAGCAGCGCCGCCCAGCCGCGGTTCCACCAGATGAGCTGCCAGTCGGCGGCGAACACCGCGACGGCGGCCTCGCCGAGCCGGCTCACCAGCCGGTTCAGGCCCGGCGGGATGTGGTCGGAGATCTCCCCGTCGGCCGGTGGCACCAGTTTCGCGAGCCGGTAGAGGTGGTCGCGCTCGGCGACGGTGAGCCGCAGGGCGCGGGCGAGCGCCGCGACCACCTGCGCGGAAGGGGTGGTGAACCGTCCCTGTTCCAGGCGCACGACGTAGTCCACCGAGATGCCGGCGAGGTCGGCGACCTCCTCGCGGCGCAGCCCGGCCGCCCGGCGCGATCGGCCGCTGGGCAGGCCCGCCTCCGCCGGGGTGAGGCGGTCGCGCCAGGCGCGCAGTGTTGCTCCCAGGCTCGCGTCGTGCGTACTCATGGGTCCTATTGTGGCGCGCCGCCGACGCGCGAGGGTGGTAGTGGTTTTCCTACCGAAAACCCTTCTCTGGTACGCCATTCGGCGCCGACCGATGATGAATGCATGACCGACCTGACGAGCACCGAAACCGCCATCGCCCGCCTCATCGACGAGTCGGCGATCCGCGACACGATCCTCCGTTTCGCCGACGCCGCCACCAGGGGAGACTTCGACGCTTTCCGAGCCGTGTGGGCCGACGACGCCGAATGGGTGATCGGCGGCACCGACGGACAGCCTTTCGAGCGGCGCGCCGAAGGAATCGACGCGATCGTCGCACTGTTCCGCACGCTGTGGGAGGGACAGGAATACTTCATCCACTTCGTGATTCCGGGCGCCGTGGAAATCGACGGTGACGTCGCGACCGTACGCAGCATGTGCCACGAGTCCGCCCGCGGCTCCGGCGAGCACTACTACCGCACCAACGGGGTGTGGACCGACACGTTCCGGCGCAGCGGCGACGGCTGGGTGTTCAGCCGCCGCGCCTACGAGTACATGTGGCTGGACTTCTCTCCGTACTCCGGCGACATCTCCTGGACCGGCACGAGCGCCTGACGACCGGCGCGCCGGGCTCCCGCGCGCGGCCGGCGCATTCGAGGCCACATTTATCGCGTACCGTCAAGAATGAATTTTGAATGGAGAGACGCGATACGCGGTAAGAAAGCAATGTTGGCCATATCACGGGCGTGTCAGCGCCATTCGCCATTAGTGTTGCCGCTCGACGAGGGGGACACTGATGCGGGCTCTTGCCGAGGAACAGCAATTTCTGGACGTGGCCGTGGCGCGGCGCGAGGAACTGCTCGATCATTTGCGCGCCGAGCTGGCGGCGGCCGCGACCGACGCGCTGGAGAAGGCGCGGCAGCGCGGGTTGCGGCGGCAGTTCGAGGAGTTGCGCCGGGCCGCGGAGGGGTTGATCTTCGGGCGCCTCGACGGGCTGGACGGCGCGGTGCGGCACATCGGGCGGGCCGGGGTGCGTGCCGCGGACGAGAATGCCGATCCGCTGGTGCTGGACTGGCGGGCGCCGGCCGCGCGGCCGTTCTACACGGCCACCGCGCGCGAGCCGCAGGGCCAGGCACGACGTCGCCACGTGCGGACCAGCGGGAACGAGGTGGTCGGCGTCGACGACGAGCCGCTGGACGGCTCCGCCGGCGGTGACCTGGTCGGCGAGGGCGCACTGCTCGCCGCGCTCGACGAGCGGCGCACCGGCCGGATGACGACGGCGATCTCCACCCTGCAACGCGAGCAGGACGACATCATCCGCGCCGGCGCGAGCGGGCCGCTGATCGTGCAGGGCGGCCCCGGCACCGGCAAGACCGTGGTCGCGCTGCACCGGGTCGCCTACCTGCTCTTCACCCACCAGCACCTGGCTGACCAGGCAGTTCTCGTGCTCGGGCCGTCGCCGCGGTTCCTGGAGTACATCGGGCGGGTGCTCCCGGCACTCGGCGAGACCGCGGTCGTCGCGGCGACCTGCGACACCCTGCTGCCCGGCGCGCGCGTGAGCCGGGCGGAGAGCCGCGCGGTCTCCGAGGTCAAGGGGCGCGCGCTCTGGCAGCAGGCATTGCAGGGGTACGTGTCCTCGCTGTTCCCGGTCGCGCGCGAGCTCCGGCTGCGCTGGGCGGGCGAGTTCTACACGCTCGACGCGGCGACCGTGCGGCAGGCGCTGGACTCCGCCGTACCGGGAAAGTCCTATCACCGTGCCCGGAGCGCCTTTGTCGAACAGCTTCATCAATTGCTCGCCGACGCGGTCGCCGAACAACGCGAGGCTCTTCTGCAGCAGATGGAGGAGGGCTACGAGGAATTGCTCGCCCGTTTCGACCGGGGTGCGAAACCCGGCCCGGAACGGTTCGACGCGACCGGATCGGACGTCGACGGGTTGCTCTCCGAGGAGGAGATCGAGGAACTGCGGGAACGCATCGCCGAGGACGCTGCCATCGCCCGATTCGTCGAGTCCTGGTGGCCCGTCCGGGACCCGGAGGCGACACTGCGGCGGTTCCTCGGTGACGGCGCGCTGCTGACCCGATTCGCGCCCGCGCTCACCGCCGGGGAGATCGCGCTCGTCACCGGGGAGCCGTCCGGCTGGTCGTCCGGCGACATCGCGCTGCTCGACGCGATCGCCGACCTCCTGGGCGATGCCGAGAATCAAGATCCGCGGGGGTACGGCGATGAGGTCGCCGACCGTGCCCGGCGGCAGCGCGACTGGACGTACGGGCACGTCGTCGTCGACGAGGCACAGGAACTGTCCGAGATGCAGTGGCACATGGTGCTGCGGCGCTGCCCGAGCCGGTCGATCACCGCGGTCGGCGACATCGACCAGGCCGAGGCGTCACACCGGCACACCAGTTGGGCGGAGGCCGTCCGGGCGACGCTGGGGCAGCGGTGGACCGGCGCCGAGCTGACCATCTGTTACCGGACGCCGCGCGAGGTCATGGAGCTCACCGGTCCGGTCCTGGCGAAAGCCGGCAGTCACAACACCCCGCCGCGCGCGGTCCGCAGCTCCGGCATCGTCCCGTGGGAGCGGGTCGTGAAGCCGGACGAGCTGCTCGACGCCGCGGTGCGGGCCGTCGCCGAGCTGCGGGAACGCTGGCAGGGCGGGACGGTCGGGGTGGTCGCGCCGGTGGCCCGGGTCGCGGGGCTCACGGCCGTACTGCCGGATGTTCCGGTCCTGACCGCGACCCAGGCGAAAGGCCTGGAGTGGGACGCCACCCTGCTGATCGACGCGGACGGGATCGCCGCCGAGCCGCGCGGGTGGAACGGGCTGTACGTGGCGCTGACCCGTTGCACCCAGGAACTCGGCCGCCTCCAGCCGTCGCCCTGACGCGGTCAGCGTTTGTGGTGGTGCTTCGGGGGCTTGTGCGGCTTCGGCGGTTCAGGTTTCGGTTTGGGGACGGCGCGGTGCGGCGGAACCGGTTTGAGCGCCGGTGCGATCGGCTTCGGCGCCGCCGCGGCGCCCTGATCCACCACCCGCCGGACGGCCGTCACGTGCGACGTCGTCGACGTCGGTGGTGGAACCGGCGAGCTGGTGCCGGCCGGGGCGGGCGTGGC
>KL571366.1:9482-11533 GCA_000715855.1 Actinoplanes liguriensis | reverse complement strand
CCGCCGCGGCTGCGGCACCGACCAGCACCCGGCGGGGGCGACGGCTGCGGACCGGGTCGGCCGGCGTCCGGCCACTGATCTCACCGAGCACCTCGGCGATCTCGGCCGACGAGGGACGCTCGCCGGGCTTCTTCGCCAGGCAACGCCCCAGCAGCCGGACGACCTCGGGCGGCAGGCCGGGCACCGGCGGGAGCGGCGCGGGGCTCGCGTACACGTGCGCCTTGAGCATCTGCGTCACGGTCGTCGCCTGCCACGGCATCCGGCCGGCGAGCGCGCGGTAGAGCAGCAGCCCGAGCGCGTACACATCGGTCGCCGGCCGGACCGGGCCGCCCACGACACGCTCCGGGGCGAGGTAGGCGGGCGTGCCGAGCACCATCCCGTCCTGCCCGTCGAGCTCGCCGACCGTCGCCGAGATGCCGAAGTCGACGAGCTTGACCCCGTTGGCGCCGACCATGACGTTGCCGGGCTTCACGTCGCGGTGCACGATCCCGGCACGGTGGGCCGCCGCGAGCGCGGCACCCACCTCGGCGCCGATCAGCACCGCGAGCTGCCACGGGAGTTGACCGCCGGTCAGCAGGTCGGCCATCGACCGGCCTTCGGCCAGCTCCATCACGACGTACGACAGGACGCGCCCCGCCTCGGTCAACTCGCCGTAGTCGAAGACCGCCACGATGCCGGGATGATGCAGTCCGGCGGCGGCCCGGGCCTCGGCGCGGATCCGCTGCCGCAGCGCCGGATCGTCGGCGAGGGACGCGGAGAGGACCTTGACCGCGACCTCACGGCCGAGGGTCTCGTCGTCGGCGCGCCAGACCACCGACATGCCGCCCTGCCCGAGGCGTTCGGCCAGCCGATAACGGCCGTCGATCAGGTCTCCGCGATCCACGCCCGGCGTAGTTCCCACCCGCGC
This sequence comes from Actinoplanes liguriensis, assembly GCA_000715855.1. Lineage (GTDB taxonomy): Bacteria > Actinomycetota > Actinomycetes > Mycobacteriales > Micromonosporaceae > Actinoplanes > Actinoplanes liguriensis. Next base: position 10,626 of record KL571366.1, on the reverse strand, counting down.
GCCGCCGAAACGTATCGAAGATCAAAAATCGGCTCCACTGATGGCGGCGCAGATCCGCGGAAGGCTCACCCCGATCGGTTCCCGGATGACGTCAAGGGCGATGTCGTCGTACGACGTCGGATCGCGATTCACGATCACCAGCCGGTTCCCGGCGTTGACGGCCACCGCGCACAGCGACGCGACCGGCTCCACCTGCAACGAGCTGCCGACGACGAGCATGAGCTGGGCGTTGGCCGCGATCCGCTCGGCGAGCCCGGCGACGGCCGGGTCGAGATGCTCGCCGAAGAGCACCACGGCCAGTTTCAGGATCGCCCCGCAGTCCAGGCACCGGGGATCGGTGTCGCCCGCGCCGACCCTCGCCATCGTCTGCTCACTCGGCGTGCGCAGGCCGCAGCCGGTGCAGACCACCTCGCGCATCGTGCCGTGCAGTTCGAGCACCTTGCGCGCGCTGGAGCCGGCGCTCTGATGCAGCCCGTCGATGTTCTGCGTCAGGACGCGGACCGCGACGCCCGAGCGTTCCAGGCCGGCGAGCGCCTGATGAGCCGCGTTCGGCCGGGCCTGCCAGGCCGGATTCTCCCGGTAGGTCTGCCAGAACGCCGCCCGCACGCCCGCGTCAGCCATGAACGACTCATACGTGAACGCCTTGACCAGCCCGGGATCGAGGGTCCACACCCCCGACGGCCCCCGGTAGTCGGGAATCCCGGAGTCCGTCGAGATACCCGCCCCGGTGAGCACCGCCACCCGCTCCACACCATCGACCCAGCTCCCGATCATGGTCGCCGATCGTAGGCCGCGCCCGCCCGCCCGACGAGGCAATTAACCAGGCGCGGCCGACCGTGACGCCCGCGATAATGGCCGATGTGGACGAGGTCGAGGTCGTTGTCGCCCATGACGAGCGGGCGACGCTCCGGGTCGGGAATGTGTTCCTGAAGGTCGACGGCGACCAGACGCGCCTCGACGTCGAGGTCGAGGCGATGGCTCTGGCGCCGATCCCCACCCCGCGGGTCCTGTGGCGCAAGCCGCCGGTGCTGGCCATCGCCGCCGTGCCGGGGAGGGCCCTGGGCCGCCTCGGTGAGCCCTCGCCCGCGTCGCCGGCGGCATGGGCGGCGGCGGGCGCGGCCGTGCGGGTGCTGCACGACGCGCA
>KL571366.1:5761-9323 GCA_000715855.1 Actinoplanes liguriensis | reverse complement strand
TGCGGGTGCTGCACGACGCGCCCCTGCCCCCGTGGCCCGGCCGAGCCCTCGACGCGCTGGTGTCGCGCCTCGACGGCGAATGCGAGTGGCTTCTCGCGAACGCCGTCCTGCCCGCGGACGTGATCACCCGCAACCGCCAGGTCGCCCAGGCCGCCCTGCGACCGTGGAATCCGGTCTTCATCCACGGCGACCTGCAGCTCTCCCACGTGTTCGTCGCCAGCGACGAGATCACCGGCGTGATCGACTGGTCCGAGGCGGCCCAGGGCGACCCTCTGTACGATCTCGCCGTCCTCACGCTCGGCCACGAGGAGAACCTGGACGACCTGCTCGCCGGCTACGGGGCCGATGTCGACCTCGACGTGATCCGCGGCTGGTGGTCGTGGCGAAGCCTGGTCGCGGCCCGCTGGCTGGTCCAGCACGGCTTCGACCCGTCCCTGCCCGGCTGCGAGTTCGATGTGCTGCGTGCCCGGATGTGAGTGGCGGGGCCGGGCTTCCACGGCGGGGTCATGCCCGGGCTGCGGCTCCGGCGGGCTGCGGGGCCTTGGCGAACTCCTGCACGATGCGCTCGCAGAAGGCCGGTAGGTCGTCGGGCGACCGGCTCGTGGTGATGTTGCCGTCGGTGACGACCGGCTCGTCGACCACCTCCGCCCCGGCGTTGCGCAGGTCGGTGCGGATGCTCGGCCAGGAGGTCAGCCGTCGCCCGCGGGCGACGCCGGCCTCGACGAAGTTCCACGGGCCGTGGCAGATCGAGGCGACCGGCTTGCCCGACTCGACGAAGTCCCGGACGAACCGCACCGCGGCGGGTTCCATCCGCAACTTGTCGGGGTTCACCGTCCCGCCCGGCAGCAGCAGCGCCGCGTAGTCGTCCACCGATGCCTGGCCGACCAGCTGGTCGACCGGGAAGGTGCCGGCGTCGTCGAGGTCGTGGTCGCGCGCCTGGATCTCGCCGCCGGCGATGGAGACGACGACGGTGTGGGCGCCGGCGTCGTCGAGGGTTCGCCGCGGCCGTTCCAGCTCGACCCGCTCGACCCCGTCCGCGGCGAGGATGGCGATCCGGCGTCCGTTCAGCTCTCCGGCCATGTCAGGCACCTGCCCCTGCCATGGCCGGGTGCAGGACGACCTTCGTCCAGCCGTCGTCGCGGTTGTCGAAGTGCTCGTAGGCTTCCGGCGCCCGGTCGAGGGGCAGCTCGTGGCTGACGATGAAGCACGGTTCGACCTTGCCGCCGGCGATCAGGTCGCGTAGCTGCCGGTTGTACTTCTTGACCGGTGCCTGGCCGCTGCCGATGTGCTGGCCCTTGAACCAGAACATGCCGTAGTCGAAGGCGAGTTTGCCCTGTTTGGCCAGCTCGTCGCCGGCGCCGGGGTCCTGCGGCACGAAGACGCCGACGTTGCCGATCCTGCCGGTGAAGCGGACCGAGGCGACCAGCCGGTTCATCGTCAGGTTGGCCTGCTCCTGGCCGTTGGGCTCGTGCGCCTGATAGCCGACGCATTCGCAGCCGTTGTCCGCCCCGAGTCCCATCGTCTGATCGAGGACGGCCTGCACCGGGTCGACCTTCGAGTCGTCGATGGCGATCGCGCCGATCGACTCGGCCAGGCGCAGCCGGTCGGGGTGCCGGTCGACGACCATCACCTTGCTCGCCCCGCGGATGGTCGCCGAGAGCGCGGCCATCAGCCCGACCGGGCCCGCGCCGTAGATGACCGTCTGGTCCCCGGGCTGTACGCCGGCCATCTCGGTGGCGTGGTAGCCGGTGGGGAAGATGTCGGCGAGCATCACGTAGTCGGTCTGCCGCTCCTCGGCGTCCTCGCCCAGCCGCAGGCAGTTGAAGTCACCCCAGGGCACGCGCAACAGTTCGGCCTGGCCGCCGCCGTACGGGCCCATGTCGGCGAAGCCGTATGCGGCGCCGGCCATTTTCGGCTCCGGCTGGGCGGTCAGGCAGTAGTTCGTCAGCTGACGCTCGCAGTTCTTGCAGTGCCCGCACGAGATGTTGAACGGCAGGACGACCCAGTCGCCCACCGCGACCTTGTCCACGCCCGCGCCGATCTCGACCACCTGGCCCAGGTTCTCGTGGCCGAACCATCGGCCGGGCTCGAAGTCGGTCCGGCCCTCGTACATGTGCAGGTCCGAACCGCAGATGTTCGCGGACGTGATCCGCACCAGGACATCGGTCGGCCGTTCGATCCGGGCGTCCGGCACATCCTTGACGGTGACCTGCCGCGGCCCTTCGTAGACCACTGCCTTCATTGCTGCCTCCTCGTCGATGGTTCCTCCCTCCGCCCGGGCTCGGGCCGGGGTCTTCATTACATACACGCGACGGAGAGCCGCGGGCCGGTATCAATTTCTGCGCCACCGGCCGCGCGGAGGTGGGGGGATGATGCGGTGTACGACGCATATGTGGTCCGGGGCCGGGTAATCGGTCGCGGTTTTCGCCCGTCGACGCCGAGGAGCGTGCATGGCCACCATTGATCGGCTGGAGATCGTTGTCGGGCTCGTGGCGACCCCGCCGGACTACCCGGCCCAGGTCGTCGCGCGACTCGCCGCCGAGCTGGCCGAGCGGCTCGCCGAACGGGTGGACGCCGATGTGCGGTGGACGGTCAGGGAGGGCTGGGGTGAGGTGGCGCCGCGTCGTGACGGCGGCGTCGAGGCGCTGCTCGACGACCTTGCCGAGCGGCGCGCGGAGACCCGGTGGGATGTCGCGGTCTGCCTGACCGACCTGCCGCTGCACACCGAGCGGGTGCCGCTGGTCGCGCACTCCTCCGCCCGGCGCCGGGTCGCGGTGGTGTGCCTGCCCGCGCTGGGGCTGCGCCAGCTGCGGGCGGTCCGTGCGGCCGTCCCGGATCTGGTGTGCCGGCTACTGACCGACACCTCGGACGAGCGGGTGTCGCCGGCCGGCTGGGAACCGGCCGAGCTGACCACCCGGGTCGCCGCCATCCGCCGCCTCGTCGGCGAGGCCGGCACGGGGGAGCTGGGCTACGTCGCCTCGCGGCTGATCGGGCGGATGCGGCTGGTGACCGGGATGGTCCGGGCCAACCGCCCGGGGCGTGCCCTGCTGGGGCTCTCCAAACTGCTGGTCGGCTCGTTCGGCACGGCCGCGTTCGCGCTCACCACCAGCACCATCTGGCAGATGGGGGACGCGCTCGGCGGGCTCCGCCTCACCGTGATCATGCTACTCGGACTGTCCGCGCTGGTGGCGTGGCTGATCATCGCCCACGACCTGTGGGAGAAGCCGGATCGGCAGACACCGCCCGAGCTGACCCGCCTGTTCAACCTGGGCACGGTCCTCACCCTCACCCTGGCCACCACGCTGTCCTATCTGGTGCTGTTCACCGGTACGGTCCTCGCCGCGGCGCTGCTGATCGACACGTCCGTGCTGAAGCAGACCTTGCAGCGGCCGGTCGGCGCGGCCGACTATCTGGTGCTCGCCTGGATCATCAGCTCGCTGGCCACCGTCGGGGGCGCCATCGGCTCGGGGCTGGAGGACGAGGACACCGTGCGGGCCGCCGCTTACGGCTACCACCCCGAACCCGGCGGCTGGCGCGACGAGAAGGACTCGTAGGGCCGGCC
>KL571366.1:5013-5569 GCA_000715855.1 Actinoplanes liguriensis | reverse complement strand
ACGAGAAGGACTCGTAGGGCCGGCCGGCCGGGTGCGGGCCGCCGTCAGGGCTTGAGGACGACCTTCTCGCAGTTGTCCTGCTTGTTCTTGAACATCTCGAAGCCGCGTTCCGCGTCGTCGAGCGGCAGGGTGTGGGTGATGATCCGGGTCGGGTCGAGCTCGCCGCGCTCGATGCGCTGCAGCAGCGGCTTCATGTAGCGCTGCACATGGCACTGGCCGGTCCGCAGGGTCAGCGACCGGTTCATCCAGGCGCCGGCCGGGAACTTGTCCAGCAGCCCGCCGTACACCCCGATGACCGAGACCACGCCGCCGCTGCGGCAGGACATGATGGCCTGGCGCAACGCGTGCGGTCGTTCGGTCTCGGACCGGACGGCCTGCTTGATCCGGTCGTACGCGGCGATGTGCGCGCTGCCGTGGGTCGCCTCCAGGCCGACCGCGTCGATGCACTTGTCCGGTCCTCGCCCGCCGGTCAGTTCCAGCAACCGCGACCGTACGTCGACCTCGTCGAAGTTGACCGGGATGTGGCCCGCTCGCTCGGCCCTGTCTCTTATACACA
>KL571366.1:2091-4764 GCA_000715855.1 Actinoplanes liguriensis | reverse complement strand
TCGCGCCATCAGAGATGTGTATAAGAGACAGTCCGGGCACTGTCCATGGCGAACTGGCCGACCGGGCCGGCGCCCCACACCGCGACCACGTCGCTGGGCTGGATGTCGCACATCTCGGCGCCCATGTAACCGGTGGGCAGGATGTCGGAGAGGAACAGCACCTGCTCGTCGCTCAGATCGGATTCGATCTTCAGCGGTCCGACGTCGGCGAACGGCACCCGCGCGTACTGCGCCTGACCGCCCGCGAAGCCGCCGGTCAGGTGCGAGTAGCCGAAGATCCCGGCGACCGGGTGACCGAACATCTTCTCCGCGATGCCGGCGTTGGGGTTGGTGTTCTCGCAGCAGGAGTAGAGCTCGGCGGCACAGGCCGCGCACGCGCCGCAGGCGATCGGGAACGGCACCACGACCCGGTCCCCGACGCGCAGCCGGTCGCGGCTGACGCCCGAGCCGACCTCGATCACCTCGCCCATGAACTCGTGGCCCATGACGTCGCCGTCCTGCATGGTCGGCACATATCCGTCGACCAGGTGCAGGTCGGAGCCGCAGATGGCGGTGGAGGTGATCCGTACGATGGCATCGCGGCTGTTCAGGATCTTCGGGTCCGGTACGTCTCGGACTTCCACCTTGTTGCGTCCCGCCCAGGTGTTCGCCCTCATGCGTCCGCTCCCTTCGCGAGCTCGTCGTCCGACAGCGGTTGCGCCGGGCGCTGCGGGAACTCCTTGCGGGCCCGCTTGCCCCACGGCGCGCCGTCGGAGCGGACCACCTCGCCGGTCTCCAGGACCTGCTTGAGCCGGCGCAGGTCGTCGTCGAGCTGCTGGTGTGGCTCCTCGCCGAAGTACTTGGCGACCGCCTTGCCGATGGTGCCGCCCGGGATGTCGTAGACCAGGACGACGTGCACCTCGGTGCTCACCCCGTCGGGGGCGGGCAGGAAGCGGATCGTGCCGGCGTTCGGCACGTCGGCGTTCCCGGTCGAGCGCCACGCGAGCTTCTCGCCGGGCACCTCCTCGATGATCTCCGCGTCCCACCCGACGTCCTTGCCGAACGGGGCGTCGGCGGTCCACCGGCTCGTCCGGTCACCGGTGGTCCGGACCTGCTCGAGATGCGCCATGAACGTCGGCAGGTTCTCCAGGTTGCGCCAGAACGCGTACACCTCGGGTGCGGGTTTGCGGATCGTTGTCGTTGCGGTCAATTCCATGGATCCTCCTTTGCGTGCGCCCCGCACCGCCGGCACGGAGCTACGGGTGGCCTGCACGGCGGTCAGCAGGTCGATCACGGTGATCCCGGCGACGGCGCCGGTCACGGCGAGCAGTCGTCGCCGGCGGCTGCCGCCCCGGTGGGCGATGGCCATGCCGAGCGCGGTCAGGTCCATCGCGTCGCCGACAACGCGGGTCCACGCCCAGGCGCCCTTGCGCCGGCTGGTCAGGAGCCCGGCCGCGTGGACCAGTTCCCGTGCCCCGACCAGCGGCACCACCGTCCGCGAGGTCGCCGAGTCGTCGACACCGCTGAGCCGGCGCACGCGGTCCGGCGCCGCCAGCTGTGCCACGCCCAGGCCGAGACTCATCCAGCCCAGTCCGCGGCCGCGACGCCGTACGTGGTCGTGTCTGTCATTCTTTGTGCCCGGGTTGCCAGTTGAGTCACGGGCAGCCTCCGCATCCGAATCGCGCGGCCCTGTCAGGGCGCGGATACCCCGGAAAATCCGGCTAAACCACCAGCGGACCGCGATTCGCCGCAGCCGTGGCCGGGCGTGCCGGTTGGCGATGACCGATGTGCGGTGTCATGCTGCGGGGGTGCCGGTCGTGACTCATTCCTCTGGTGACGTGGACGAGGCACGCGACTTCCTGGGGCGGTACTACTACTCGAATTTCGTCGACGTGCTGTCCTGGAACAATCCCTGGCAGACCCGGTTCGATGTCAGCCCCTCGGGCGCGGTGACCCTCGGCGACCTGCAGTTCGGCACCGATGTGAAGATCCGTTTCGGTGAGCTCGGCGCCTACCACGTCAATCTGCCGATCACGGGTTCGCTGACCTGGCGGCAGGGGCACGATGCACCGCGGCAGGCCACCACCAGGACCGCGGCGGTCTTTCAGCCCGTCGGCGACACCAGCGTGGAGAAGTGGGACGGTGACTGCCGGCTGCTCGCCGTCAAGATCGATCGCGCGACGCTGGAGAACGAGCTCGCCCGCCTGCTCGATGCTCCGATCCGCTCGCCCATCCGGCTCGCTCCGACCATGGACGTCACCCGTGGGCCGGGCGCCAGCTGGCTGCGCCTGGTCCGGCTGATGGCCGCCGACGTCGCCGAGCCCAGGGGGCTTCTCCACAATCCACTGGCCGGCGCCCGGCTGCGGGAGGCCCTGGTCGCGGGATTGCTCAGCGCCACGGATCATCCGTACCGGGATCGTCTGGAGCGGCCGGGCCCGGTAACGGCGGCTCCCGGCGCGATCCGGCGGGTGGTCGAAGCCATGCGGGCGCAGCCGGGCAGGCCGTTCACCGCCGCCGATCTCGCCGCCGTCGCCGGCGTGAGTGTCCGGAGCCTGCAGGAAAGTTTCCAGCGGTACATCGGGATGCCACCGATGACCTACCTGCGGCAGGTGCGCCTCGCCGCGGTCCACGAGGATCTTCGTCAGGGCGATCCGGCACGGGACACCGTGATCGCCATCGCCTACCGCTACGGCT
>KL571366.1:560-1876 GCA_000715855.1 Actinoplanes liguriensis | reverse complement strand
CGCTACGGCTTCACCCACATGGGCCGCTTCGCCGCCGAGTACCGTGCCCGATACGGCGCCTCGCCCCGCGACACCCTGCGGACCTGACCGGGTCAAACAATTAGGGGGTACGCCGTTTGCGCGGCGCCGCCGAGCGCGGTGGCAGTGCCCGCATGTGCCCCCGGATTCGTGTCATCAGGTCACCCAATCGGTCCACATCGGTGTCGCTGAGCGGATCGAACAGCAGGCTGCGTGCCACTTCGACGTGGCCCGGCAGCACCCGCGCGACCAGTGCGGCCCCCGCCTCGGTGATCGTCACCAGCGTCGCCCGTTCGTCGTCCGGGCTCGGCCCGCGCGTGATCAGCCCGGCCTTCTCCAGCAGCCCGGCCTGATAGGTCAGCCCGCTCCGGCTGTAGACCACCCCGTCGGCCAGCTCGGTCATGGTGAGCCGCCCGTCGGAGTCGGCGAGCCGGGCCAGCAGCTGGAACTGGATCCAGCTCAGGTCGCCCTCGGCGCGCAGCTGCTTCTCCACCTCGTGCTGCAGCAGGCTGACCGCTTCCATGAGCGCGAAGTACGCGCCGAGCTGTTTGGGGGCGAGGGAGGCGGGTTCAGCCATCACGCCAGGTTACATGTGGCCGGGCGCACACCCGCGTCAGTTGCTTCGAATTCGAAGCGGGTTTACTGTTCTCGGCAGATGCTTCGAGTTCGAAGCACATGACGAAAGCGAGTCCCGCCATGAAGGCAGTGCGTTTCCACGAGTACGGCGACCCGAGCGTCCTGCGTCACGAGGACGTGCAGCAGCCGGTCCCCGGCCCCGGTCAGGTCCTGATCCGGGTGGCCGCCACCTCGTTCAACCCGGTCGACGGCAACATCCGAGCGGGCTTCATGCAGGGCCCGATCCCGGTGGCCCTGCCGCACACACCCGGCATCGACGTCTCCGGCACGGTCGAGACGCTGGGTGACGACGTCACCGGCATCCGGCCCGGCGACCGGGTCGTCGGCTTCCTCCCGATGGCCGGCACCGGCGCCGCGGCGGAATATGTGGTGGCCCCCGCCGAGATCCTGGCCCCGGCCCCCACCGGCATCCCGCTGGCCGACGCCGCCGCCCTGCCCGCGGTCGGTCTCACCGCCTGGCAGGCGCTCTTCGAGCATGCCGGGCTGGTGAGCGGCCAGCGCGTGCTGATCAACGGCGCGGGCGGGGCGGTCGGTGGCTACGCCGTGCAGCTGGCCGGGAACGCCGGCGCCCACGTCATCGCCACCGCCGGCCCGCACAGTGTTGACCAGGTGAAAGCGGCAGGCGCCGACGAGGTCGTCGACCACACCGCCACCGACGTGGT
>KL571366.1:0-332 GCA_000715855.1 Actinoplanes liguriensis | reverse complement strand
GTGTATAAGAGACAGGTCGTGCTCAACCTCGCGCCGATCGACCCGGATCGGCTGGCCGCCCTGCTGACCGTCATCCGTCCCGGGGGAGTGCTGGTGAACACCACGGTGTGGATGCCCGCCCCCTCGGACGAGCAGCGTGGCGTGCGCGGCATCGACCTGTTCGTGCGCAGCGACGCCGATCAGCTCGCCCATCTGGCCTCGCTGATCGACGCCGGTGAGCTGCGCGTCGAGGTGGCCGAGCGGGTCCCGCTGGCCGAGTTGCCGGCGGTCCACGCCCGCGCCGCCGAGGGCACCCTGCACGGCAAGATCGTCGTGGTCGCGGACGCCGCCTG
>KL571365.1:16333-16533 GCA_000715855.1 Actinoplanes liguriensis | reverse complement strand
GCCGCTTCCCGCTCTGTTCGCGAAGGCCACTCGCCCGTCGTGCAGTTGCCCAGCCGTTTGCGCTGGTCCGCGTCCCACTCGGGTCCAATGCGGAGCCGCTTCCACACCTCCTCGCGGACGGCATCGCGCCAGGCGGTTCGCTTTCCGAATTCAAATTCACTTTTCCCGTACGGCCATAGCGCCGCCCGCCCCGCCACTAG
>KL571365.1:14794-16045 GCA_000715855.1 Actinoplanes liguriensis | reverse complement strand
GAGATGTGTATAAGAGACAGCTCCACGATCGATCGTCGAAGCTTCGCGAACCCTGCTCGTCTGTGGAGAGCGATTGATCGTTGAGCCCGTCACCGAACGCCCTCGACCGTGCCAGCAGTCCGCGCCCGTCCGGCCTTGTTAATCGCCGTTCTGATCGCGAATCGACCTTCACTTCCCCAGTCGATCTTCTGCGGGACTTGGGTAGGTGGAGCCGGAGTCGGCTGGCGGTCTGGAGCAGGGCGGCACCGAACCGAGCGGCCCGGAAAACCACAGTGGCCCCAGCCTCGGCTCGCGGGAGGCGCGGCTGCCCCAGCCTCGGCTCGCGGGAGACGCGGCCAGGTGGCTCTCACGGTGGTTATGGCCGGACCGGACTGGGGCTGCGGTGCTGTGCGCGGCCTGGGCCGGTGCTGTGCGCGACCGGGGCCGGTGATTGGGCGGCCTGGGCCGGTGCTGTGCGCGACGGGGCCGGTGGTTGGGCGGCCTGGGCCGGTGGTTGGGCGGGCCTGGGCCGGTGGTTGGGCGGCCTGGGTCAGTTGGTGGTTTGGGGGCGGGTTTCGGCGAGGGACTTGGTGCTCTCGCGGACGATCAACTTGGTGACCAGCTCCACGCGGGGGGTCTCGATGGTCTCGCCGCGGGAGAGGCGCAGGATGGTGCGGGCGGCCAGGGAACCCATCTCGGCCAAGGGCTGGCGGATCGTGGTGAGCGGCGGGGACGACCAGCACGCGTCGGGGAGGTCGTCGAAGCCGATCACGCTCAGATCGTCCGGCACGCGGAGGCCGCGGCGGCGGGCCGCTTCGTAGACGCCGAGGGCCATCTGGTCGCTGGAGGCGAAGATCGCGGTCGGCCGGACCGGACTGTCGAGCAGGCGGCCGCCGGCCAGGTAGCCCGACTCGTTGCGGAAGTCGCCCTGCTCCATCAGCGCCGGGTCGACCGGGACGCCGGCCGCCTCCATCGCCGAGCGGAAGCCGTCGAGCCGGGCGCGGCTGCACAGCAGGTCCTTCGGCCCGGCGATGAACCCGATGCGCCGGTGACCGAGACTGATCAGATGGTCGGTGGCGGTGCGCCCGCCCGACCAGTTGGTCGCCCCGATCGTGGGGACGTCGGTGGCCGCGCCGCCGGCCGGGTCGATGATCACGACCGGCACGCGCAGGCGGTGCAGCTCGCTGTGGACCGGCTCGGCCACGTCGGAGGTCACGAAGACCACGCCGTCGGAGGCGCGGGCGCGAAGATTCTGCAGCCACTGGCGGGTCA
>KL571365.1:12755-14571 GCA_000715855.1 Actinoplanes liguriensis | reverse complement strand
AGAGATGTGTATAAGAGACAGCCGGTGGACCTGGGAGACGACCGTGCCGACCCCGGCGGCGTGGGTCACGTCCTCCACACCGCGCATCAGCTCCAGCGCCCAGGGACTGTCCAGGTCGTCGAAGACGAGGTCGATGAGCCGGGCTCGTCCGGAATGCCGAGAGTTGCGAGGACGGTAGTCGTGCTCGCGCAGCAGCCGCTCGATCAGCTCACGCGTCCCGGGTGAGACGTCGGAGCGTCCGTTGAGCACGCGGGAGACGATCGGCACCGAGACGCCGGCGGCGTCCGCGATGGCCGCGATGGTGACCCGTTGCTTGGCGGCAACCATGGGGGCGCACTCCTTACCTTCGGGGTGCAATGTCTGCAACTTCCGGGCCCGGTAGCGAAATCATGCCATGGCTACCCGGGAGTTCAATACGCTGGAAACCGACCGTTTTTCGTTAACCGGTTAAGCTCAGCCAGCGGTTTTGTCATGGGAGCGCTTCCGGTAGTACTCCCGAAAGTTACGTAGAGCGCTCCCCGAAACGCGTCAGTCGTGCGACGCCGCAGGTCAGCGCTTGGTTGACGGTTGCAGCGCTGCAGAGAAGCACGGAAAAAGCGGCCATGTCCGTTCACTGAACCGCAGGTGACGCACTTCATGATCGGTAAAGCCGTTCGCCCGTCCGATGCGCGGCCGGGATCTCGCAGGTCTACTCCACACGACCACCCGGCCCTGTTCCTCACCGCCCCGCCCGCCGGTGACGCGGATCCCAGCCAGGGTCGGTGCGGCTGATCGATGGTGCCTCGATGTGGGCGCGCCGCCAGAGACGCTGACGCCCGGCCAGGCGATCGAACTAGCCTCCTAGGACGCATCAGGCGACGTGCGCGGCAGTACTGTGCGACTGGCTACGACGACCATGCTGTGGACGCAGGGAAAGGCCGGATCGCCTCAGGCACTCCCGGCCACCCTCGCGCTGGTTGCTGGTCTTGCGTCGATCGCGGCCGCCTCTACCGAGCAGTGCTAGGTTGGGGGCCCAGAAGCGCGGACTCCGATTGGACAGGGCACCGATGACCGCTCAACCCGGCGGGGAGCAGCGGAAGGGAAAGCCACGCCGCAGCGCGCAGAGCCTTTGGGGCGGCGGGACACATAGCGAGCCGCAGCTGAACCGTTCCGAGATCGTCCGGGCCGCGCTGCATCTGCTGGTGAGTCAGGGCTACGACGCGTTCAGCATGCGCAAGCTCGCCGCCGAGCTCAATGTGAAGAACCCTTCGCTCTACTGGCACTTCCCGAGCAAAGAGGACCTGTTCGACCTGGTGGCCGACGCGATTGTCGGCGAGTGCGCGCTGCCCGTGCTGGAAGACCCGCAGGACTGGGCGCGCGGTCTGGCCGAGGTCGCGCGGAATCTGCGTACCGCGTTTCTCGAGCACTCCGCCGCGATGCCGCTGTTCACCGGCCGGGCGCTGCTCGGGCCGAACGGTCTGCGGCTCAGCGACCACGTCATCGGGACCATGCGCCGGGCCGGTTTCGACGATCGCACCGCCGGCTATGCCTACCTGCTGCTCACCTACTACGTGGTCGGTTTCGTCATCCAGGCGACCGCGTTCGGGGTGGGTGAGGCCGGTGAGGCGCGGCTGCGGGAGATGAACGACCGGTTCCGCGAGATTTCCGCGGAGGAGTTCCCGAACCTCTCCGCGATCCGGGACACGCTGACCGAGCGCGGCCTCGACGACCGGTTCGAGCTCGGGTTGCGCGGTCTGCTAAGCGGTTTCGCGGAGGAGCGCAAGGCCGTCCGACCTGCGACGGCGATGCCGGCGAACCACCGCGAGGCCGTCTGACC
>KL571365.1:10405-12445 GCA_000715855.1 Actinoplanes liguriensis | reverse complement strand
GAGCGTCACCCGCGGCTTCGCACCCGGACCAGGGTGAAGGTGAGCAGCGCACCGGCCAGGGCCACGCCGGCGACGACGAGGAAGAGCAGGTTCATTCCGGCGACGAAGCCCTCGTGCGCCGCGCTGATCACCCGGTCCCGCACGGCCCCGCTGAGCGGAGCCGTGGCCGCCGTGATGGTGCCGCCGGTCGCCGCGGCCGCCAGGTCGTGCACCGGCAGGCCGGCGTCGAGACGGTCGCTCATCGTGGCGCTGACCTGGTGCTCGAGCAGCGCGCCGTACACCGCGATGCTGATCGTCATGCCGGTCTGGCCGGCCGTCGAGTTGACGCCGGCGGCCATCCCGAAGGTGCGGGAGTCGGCGACCTCCATCGCCAGGGCACCGAGCGAGGGCAACGCGATGCCGAGTCCGAAGCCGACCACGATCAGGCCGGGGATCAGCGCCCGGGCGGTGGACTCGGCGGTGATGCCGTGCATCAGGATCATGCCGGCGCCGACCAGGGCCAGTCCGATCGTGGGCAGCACCCGGCCGGGCAGACGGTCCATCAGCGAGCCGGCCAGTGGACCGGCCAGCAGGATCGGCACGTTGGCGGCCAGGAAGCACAGGCCGGTCTCCCATGCCGAGTAGCCGAGCTGGTTCTGCAGGTAGAGGGAGAGGTAGACGAGCAGGCCGAAGAAGCCTGCGTTGGTGCAGAGGGTGGCCAGCTGGGTCCCGGTGAACGAGCGGTCGCGGAACAGCGACAGGTCCAGCATGGGGTCGCTGTGCCGTGACTCGATGAGCAGGAAGGCGGCCAAACAGAGCGCCGCGGCCGCGAAGCCGAGGATGACGCGGCGACTCGTCCATCCGAAGTCGTCGCCGCTGAGCAGCACGTAGGTCAGCAGCAGCAGGCCTGCGGTGAGCGTGATCGGGCCGCCGGCGTCGAAACGCTGTGATCTGCGGAGCTCCAGCTGCTGCGGGATCTTGACGGCGGCGATGGCGATGACGACGGCCACGATCGGCACGTTGAGGAAGAAGATCCAGCGCCAGCCGAGCGAGGCGACGATGACCCCGCCCAGCAGTGGGCTGAGCACGACCATGGCGCCGGCGACGCCGCCCCGGACTCCGAACGCGGTGCCGCGGGCCCTGCCCGTGTAGCACTGCGCGATCAGGGCCATGGTCATCGAGAAGACCACCGCGCCGGACGCGCCCTGCACGGCGCGGAAGGTGATCAGCATCGCGGGGGAGCCGGCCAGGCCACAGGCCACCGAGGACGCGCCGAACAGCAGGACGCCGGCCAGGAACAGCCGGCGGCGCCCGTGGCGGTCGCCGAGGAAACCGACGGTGAGCTGGAAGGAGGCCAACGCCAGGGTGAAGGCGTTGAGCACCCACTGCGACTGCCGCAGGCCGGCGTGCAGGTCGTCCTGAATGTCCGGCAGGGCCACGATGACCACGGTGCCGTCGAGCATGAGCATGGAGACCGCCAGGACGATCGCGATCAGCGGCCACCATCCGCCCGCTGTTTCCACCCGCGTGGGTGCCGGCGTGGTGTCGATCTCCGGCGGCTTGCCCTTCTGGTTCATGGATCGCTGCCTTCCGTCCGGTGGACTAGCGTCGCTAGGGACAAACTAGCGATGGTAGGTGACTCTTGCAACGCTAGGGCGTGCCTCCCGCCCGGCGCTGCCGCGCTCGGTGCAGGCCCCGCCGGCGGTACGGCCGTCCGTGAGGACCGCGGGAGGTTGATCAATTCCTTGGCGATCGCGGGCGGTTGATCAAGTCGATAGGTTGTCTGCATGAGCATCAAGTTCGGGGTTTTCGTTCCGCAGGGCTGGCGGATGGACCTGGTCGAGATCGACGACCCGGTGGAGCAGTACGAGGCGATGACCGCGGTCGCGAAGCTGGCCGACGCGGGCCCGTGGGACTCGGTGTGGGTGTACGACCACTTCCACACGGTTCCGGAGCCGACGATCAACTCGACGTTCGAGGCGTGGACGGTGAGCTCGACGCTGGCCCGGGACACGAGCCGCGTGAAGATCGGGCAGATGGTGGGCTGCAACGGTTACCGGC
>KL571365.1:8789-10127 GCA_000715855.1 Actinoplanes liguriensis | reverse complement strand
CGAAGATCGCCTCGACGGTGGACGTGGCCAGTCACGGGCGGCTCTACGCCGGGCTGGGCGCGGGGTGGTACGAGCACGAGTGGAAGGCCTACGGATACGAGTGGGCCGACGTGCCGGAGCGGATGCGGGCGTTCCGCGAGGCCGTGGAGATCGTGCATCGGATGTGGACCGAGGAGAAGCCGGTCTTCGAGGGCCGGCACTACCGGATCGACGGGCCGATCAACGAGCCGAAGGGCGCGGGCGGCCGCAAGCCCGACCTGTGGCTGGGCGGCGGTGGCGAGAAGGTGACGCTGAAGCTGGTCGCGAAGTACGCGGACGCGTGCAACGTGGGCGGCGGCGACCCGGAGATCATCGAGCAGAAACTCGAGGTGCTGCGCCGGCACTGCGACGAGCAGGGCACCGACTACGACCGGATCACGAAGTCGACCAGTCTCTACCTGGAGGAGGGGGACAGTGTCGCGACCGTGCGGGAGCGGGTGGAGAAGATCGCGGCCGCCGGTGCGGACTACGTGATCACGTACATCCCGCGGGTGGCGTACGAGCATGAGCCGCTGCTCGCCATCGCCGAAGAGGTCATCCCGCAGTTCGCGTGACCGTAGCGGAGGCGCCGGCCCACCGGCCGGCGCCTGAACCCGCCCGTCAGGTGTGGTCGCGCAACCAGTGCCGCAGGGCCTCGGCCGGGTTGCGCGGCGAGAACGGCGGCAGCCCCGCGGCGATCTCCTCGTCCCGGGGTGTGCGCAGGGTGCGCAGGGCGTTGCGCAGCAATCCGGGGTCGACGCCGAGGTCGCCGGTCAGCTCGTAGACGCGGCCGTTCTCCAGGACCGCGGCTCGGGGCAGATCACCGTCGAAACTCTTCGGGTACACCGGGACGGACAGCAGGTAGCCGGGATCGGTGCAGCGGGGCGGCCGGCAGCCGGCCGTCACCTCGATGACCTTCAGGTTGATCCGGCCGGCCGCTCCCGGGCTGTTCGGGACGTATTCGTCGCCGTTCTCGTTCATGCCGAAGCTCGGGTCGACCGGGTGATATCCGGCGATGGTCAGGACGCGCAGGTCGGAGCGTTCCAGGCCGGCGTGGTCGAGGCGCACGTCGAGATCGCTCGGACCGGTGTCCCGGAACGCGAACGTCCCGGCCCAGACGACGGCGAGCAGGGCGGCGACGGCCGGGACGCGCAGCCACCAGCCGCTGGTCAGGGCCGCCGCGACCAGGACGGCGAGGCCGCCACCGAGGAGCACGGCGAGCCTGCCGTTCTGCAGGACGCCGGGTTCGCGCGCGGTGGCGATGCTCCGGCCGGCGAGCCACGTGAGCGCGCCGACGGCGGCGACCAGCACCGCCCAGAG
>KL571365.1:6930-8650 GCA_000715855.1 Actinoplanes liguriensis | reverse complement strand
CCAGCCCGCTCAGAGATGTGTATAAGAGACAGGCGCCGAGCGGGGTGACCAGCGAGGTGGCCCGGACCAGCAGGTAGAGCAGGGCGATCAGTCCGAGCCCGACCACGGCCAGCATGCCGGTGGTGGCGACGGTGTACGCGGTCCCGTCGAGCTCGTATCCGTGGGCGACGCCGTCGAGCACGAACGGGGTGCTGCCGCCGAGCAGCCACACGCCGATGAACTGCCAGGTGAGTTGGCCGGCGCGGGATGCGGCCGGGTCGCGCCAGCGCGAGCTTTCCGGGAGGGGCGGCTCGGCGGGCTCGACGGTTACCCGGGTCTCCGCACTGTGACGCGCTGCAGCCATCGACACAGCGTCGCAAGTTGATCACGGAAAGCGCTGCCCCGATTGTCGGCCCGAATGTGCACAGTCCGATGATGGAAGTTTTCCTACTGGTTTTGAAGAGATAATTCTGCCGGATCGTTGACGGAAAAATTGCCGAGTGCCTACGGTTGCCGCGTGTCGGTGACAGTAGGCGTCCACGCGCTGGTCAGACGCGCTCACGAGGAGCGCGTCCTGGCCATCCTGCGCGAGCACGGAACCCTGAGCCGGGCTCAGATCTCGGCCCGCTCGGGCCTGTCGCGCACCACGCTCTCCGAGATCACCGGTGACCTGCTCGGCCGGGGCGCGATCGTGAAGGTGACCACCGACGCGCGCCGGCGGGCGGGGAGTGGCCGTCCGGCGGAGCTGCTCGCCCTCGACCCCCGGTCCGGGCAGTTCCTGGGCGTCGATCTAGGGCATTCCCGCGTACGGGCGGTGATCACCGACGCGGCGCACGAGATCATCGCGGGCGGAATGACGCCGTACGCCGCCCGGACGTCCCTGCCCGCACGGATCCGCGCCGGCCTGGCCCTGGTCGACCGGCTCTGCGCTGAGCAGGGGATAAACCTCTCCGCGTTGCAGGGCATCGGGGTCGGCGTGACCGGCCCCTATCCGGCCGGCACCGCCCGTGCCGACGTCTCGGCCGCGTTCACGAAGGCGTTCCGGGCACCGGTGATCGTGGACAACAACACCCGGTTCGCCGCGCTCGCCGAGGCCGGCACGACCGACGCGCGGGACGTCCTCTACATCCGGCTCTCGGCCGGCATCGGCGGTGGGCTGATCGTCGGCGGCCGGCTCGTCGAGGGTGCCGGGGGAGCGGCCGGCGAGTTCGGTCACGTGCTCGCCGAGCCCGGCGGCGCGGCCTGCCGGTGCGGCAAGCGCGGGTGCCTGGAGACGGTCGCCGCGATCGGGCCGGCGCTGGCCGCGGCCGGGGTGTCCGGCCTGGACGAGCTGGCCGCGCGCCGGGACGAGCCGGGGGTGTCGGCCGCGATGGAGCGGATCGGCGGCACGGTGGGACGGGTCCTGGCCGCGGCCGCGCTGGTCCTGGATCCGGAGCTGATCGTGATCGGTGGCGACCTGCCCCGGGCGGCGCCGATGATCGTGGACCGCGCGGCCGGGGTGGTGGCGGTGGAGCGGGTGCCGCCCGGGCACGACGTGGCCGGCAACGGCCGGCGTGACGACGCCGAGCTCCGGCCGGCGGTGCGCGCCGCGCGGCTGGGCGACGACGACGGCGCACGCGGGGCGGTCGCCGCTCTCTACCGGCAGTCGCCGCTGCTGGCCGGCTATTCGAACCTCGACGGGAGCACCGCATGACCGCGGCAGTGGCGGACACCGAGAACCGCGACGGGAGCACGGCATGAC
>KL571365.1:0-6678 GCA_000715855.1 Actinoplanes liguriensis | reverse complement strand
CCGAGAACCGCGACGGGAGCACGGCATGACCGCGGCAGAGGCGGACACCCAGTTGACCTCACCCGCACCCGCACCCGCACCCGCACCCGCACCGGCGTCGGCTCGCGGCGGGCGGCGAATGGCCGTACCCAAATCGGCTTTGAATCTTGTCTCGGTTCTTGCCGGGCTCGGCGTGTGGTGGGCGCTGTCGGTCTCCGGGCTGGACATCCCGTCGCCGCCGGTGGTGCTGCGCCGCGCGATCGACCTGATCGGGGACGGCACGCTGGGCGGCGACGTGGTGGCGAGCCTGCGGCGGGTGCTCGCCGGGTTCCTGCTCGGCGTGGTGGCGGCGGTGCCGGTCGGGTTCCTGATGGGGTGGTACCCGCCGGTTCGCGCGCTGATCGAGCCGTGGATCCAGTTCTTCCGGACGATTCCGCCGCTGGCGCTGATCCCGCTCGCGATCGTGCTGATGGGCATCGAGGAGACCCCGAAGATCTTCGTGATCTTCCTGGCCTCGTTCCTGTCCTGCGTGATCGCGACCCTGCAGGGCGTGGTCAACGTGGACCGGACCCTGATCAACGCGGCCCGGGTTCTCGGCGCGAAGGACCACACCATCTTCGCCCGTGTGGTGATCCCGGCGTCGTCGCCGTTCATCCTGGTCGGGATGCGGATCGGGCTCGGCTCGTCGTGGGCGACGCTGGTCGCCGCCGAGCTGATCGCCGCGCAGCAGGGCCTCGGTTACCGGATGCAGAGCGCGCAGCTCTACTACGACCTGCCGACGATCTTCGTCGGGCTGATCAGCATCGGCGTGCTCGGTCTGCTCATGGACCGGCTGCTTCTCATCTGCGAACGCCGGTTGACTTCCTGGCAGGAGACCCGATGATCTCGCTCCGGCACGTCCGCAAGGTCTTCCCGCTCAAGAACGAGGAGTTCGTCGCGCTCGGCGACGTCTCCCTGGAGATCCGCGACAACGAGTTCGTCACCGTCGTCGGCCCGTCCGGCTGCGGCAAGACGACGCTGATGAACATCCTGGCCGGCCTGGAGACGCCGACCAGCGGTCAGGCCCTGGTCGACGGCGCCCCGGTCCGCGGGCCCGGCCCCGATCGAGGGGTGATCTTCCAGCAGTACGCCCTCTTCCCGTGGCTCACCGTCCGGAAGAACGTCGAGTTCGGGCTGCGCGAGAAGGGCGTGCCGAGCGCCGAGCGGAAGCGAATCGCGGATCACTTCATCGAGCTCGTCGGGCTGGAGCGGTTCGCCGACGCGCTGCCCAAGACCCTCTCCGGTGGCATGAAGCAGCGGGTGGCGATCGCCCGCGCGTACGCCGTGAACCCGTCGATCCTGCTGATGGACGAGCCGTTCGGCGCGGTCGACGCGTTAACCCGCGTTCGCCTTCAGGAGCAGCTGCTCGACACCTGGGACCAGGAGAAACGCACCGTCTTGTTCATCACGCACGACGTCGACGAAGCGGTCTTCCTGGCGAACCGGGTGATCGTGATGGCCGCCCGGCCGGGACGGATCGCGGAGATCGTCGACGTCGCGCTGCCCTACCCCCGTACCGAAGAAGTCCGTCTGAGCCCAGAATTCGCCGCGCTCCGCAATCGCGTGTGGAGTGCTGTCCATCATCAGGAGTCCCTCGCATGAAACGCCGTGCCCTGCTCTCCGCTGCCCTGCTGGCCGGGGTCGCCGCCTGTGGCGACACCGAGTCCGGCTCGGGGTCGGGCGAAAAATCATCAGAAAAAGTTACATTCGGCTACATCGCCGATTTCAACGGCGCGAGCCTGCTGGCGATCGCGAACGACCAGAAACTCTGGGCCGCGCACGGCCTGGAGGTCAGCGCCAAGGTGTTCACCAACGGCCCGCTGCAGATCACCGCGATGCAGGCCGGCGACCTGGACTACGGCTACCTCGGACCGGGCGCGGTCTGGCTGCCGGCCTCCGGCAAGGCCAAGATCATCGCGCTGAACTCGCTGGGCAACGCCGACCGGGTGATCGGGCAGGCCGGGATCACCGACCTGAGCCAGCTCAAGGGCAAGAAGGTCGGCGTCCCGGAGGGCACCTCGGGTGACATGATCCTCACCCTCGCGCTGAAGAAGGCCGGCCTGACCAACGCCGACATCAAGCGCACCCCGATGGACGCCGCCACCATCGTCACCGCGTTCGGCGCCGGCCAGATCGACGCGGCCGGCTTCTGGTACCCGGCGATCAGCACCATCAAGACCAGGAAGCCGGACCTGGTCGAG
The DNA here is from genome assembly GCA_000715855.1 of Actinoplanes liguriensis. Taxonomy (GTDB): domain Bacteria; phylum Actinomycetota; class Actinomycetes; order Mycobacteriales; family Micromonosporaceae; genus Actinoplanes; species Actinoplanes liguriensis. The sequence continues at coordinate 4,459 of KL571365.1, read as the reverse complement.
CTGGCCAAGGACTCGGACTTCGCGGACACCATGGCGTTCCCGACCGCGTTCATCGGCCGCAACGAGGTCGCCGCGGACTCCACCGCCAAGGTGATCCAGGTGCTGCGCGCGGCGATGGACTACCGGGCCGCGCACCTGGACGAGACCGTCAAGCTGGTCGCGGCCCTGAACAAGCAGAGCGAGGACGCGGTCCGGGCCGACGCGGCGAACAGCCGGATGCTGGACTCGAAGACCCTGGACGGCTACACCGCCGACGGGACGATCACCAAGTGGCTGACCGGCCTGGGCGACTACTTCGTGGGCGCCGGCAAGCTGCCGTCCAACCCCGACCCGGCCACCTACTACAGCGGCGCGGGCTTCACGAAGTGAACTTCCTCTTCCTGATGACCGACCAGCACCGGGTCGACACGCTCGGCGCGTACGGGAATCCGCACGTCAGCACGCCCCACCTGGACCGGCTCGCCGCGTCCGGCACCCGGTTCGACCGGTGGTACACCCCGACCGCCATCTGCACGCCGGCGCGGGCGAGCCTGCTCACCGGGCAGGCGCCGTTCCGGCACAAGGTGCTCGCCAACCAGGAGCGCAACGTCGGTTATCAGGAGGATCTGCCGGCGGACGCGTTCACGTTCGGGCTGGCCTTGAAGGAGCGCGGCTACAACTGCGGTCTGCTCGGCAAATGGCATGCGAGCACGGCGAACACCCCGGCGGATTACGGCTTCGACGGGCCGCATCTGCCGGGGTGGCACAATCCGGTCGACCACCCGGATTACCTGGATTATTTGAAAGAGCACGACCTTCCGCCGTACGAGATCCATGACCGGATCCGTGGGACCCTGCCCAACGGGGGCCCGGGGAATCTGCTCGCGGCCCGGTTGAATCAGCCCCTCGAAGCGACGTTCGAGCACTATCTCGCGACCCGGACGATCGAGCTGCTCGAACGGTATGCGCGGGAGGGGAAGCCGTTCTATCTCGCGACCCATTTCTTCGGGCCGCACCTGCCGTACATCGTGCCGGACGAGTACTTCGACATGATCGACCCGGCGGTCGTCGAGCTGCCGAAGTCGATCGCGGAGACGTTCGAGGGCAAGCCGCCCGTGCAGCGCAACTACAGCGCGCACTGGACGTTCGACTCGATGCCCATCGAGGTGACCCGGAAGCTGATCGCCGTGTACTGGGGTTACGTCTCGATGATCGACCTCGAGATCGGACGCATTCTCGACGCGGTGGACAGGCTGGGCCTGAATCCGGAGACGTCGGTGTTCTTCACCTGTGACCACGGCGAGTTCACCGGATCGCATCGCCTGCACGACAAGGGCCCGGCGATGTACGAGGACATCTACCGGACTCCGGGAATCATTCGCATTCCGGGCGCGCCGCCGCAGGAGAGGCGCGAGTTCGTCAGCCTGCTCGACTGCACGGCCACGATCCTCGACCTGGCCGGCGCCGACACCACCCCGGCCGTCGACTCGCGCAGCCTGGTCCCGCTGGTGCGGGGCGAGCACCCGGAGTGGCAGCCGGACATCGTCTGCGAGTTCCACGGGCACCACTTCCCGTACCCGCAGCGGATGCTCCGCGAGGACCGCTACAAACTCGTGGTGAATCCGGAGTCGACGAACGAGCTCTACGACCTGGAGCGGGACCCGGACGAGTTGCTCAACATCTACCACCACCCGGAGATGGCGCCGGTCCGCGAGCGGATGCTGCACCGCCTCTACACCCTGCTGGTCGAGCGGGACGACCGCTTCTACCACTGGATGACGTCGATGTACCCGGTCGGCGCGGTGAACCACGATCCGACGCTGAGCGGCCTGGACGACTTATCGTATCGATCATGAGTTGCTGCACCCCGTCGTCGGACCGGCCCGCCGTCCCGCTCGTGCTCGCCGAGCGCGGGACCGGTGTCCATCACGTGCCGCAGGTGTCCGTGCCCGCTCAGCGGTTCGCGATGGGCGACGCGCACGACGACGGTCACCCCGCCGACGGGGAAGGCCCGATTCATCCCGTACGGGTGAACGCCTTCGCCATCGACGCCACGGCGGTGACCGTCCGGGACTTCCGGGCGTTCGTCGAGGCCACCGATTTCCGCACCGACGCCGAGCAGTACGGCTGGTCCGCCGTGTTCCACCTCGCCGTCACCGATCCGGAGCGGGTCGCCGGCCGGATGGCGGGCACCCCGTGGTGGCTCGGCGTCGAGGGCGCCGACTGGGCGCACCCCGGCGGTCCCTCGTCGGCAGCCCAGGATGATCACCCGGTCGTGCACGTGAGCTGGAACGACGCCCAGGCCTACTGCGCGTGGGCGGGCCGGCGGCTGCCCAGCGAGGCGGAGTGGGAGTGCGCGGCCCGCGGCGGCCGTGCCGGGCTGCGCTACCCGTGGGGCGACGAGCTGCCGGCCGGGGAGTGGGCCTGCAACATCTGGCAGGGCGAGTTCCCGGACACCAACACCGGCGCGGACGGCTGGATCACGACCGCGCCGGCCCGGTCGTACGCACCCAACGACTACGGCCTCTACCAGAGCGTCGGCAACGTCTGGGAGTGGTGTGCGGACTGGTTCTCGCCGCGCTACTACGCCCAGTCGCCGGTGGACGACCCCCGGGGACCGTCGCTGGGGACGGCTCGGGTGATCCGCGGCGGGTCGTATCTGTGCCACGATTCCTACTGCAATCGGTACCGGAACGCGGCCCGCTCGTCGAACACCCCCGATTCATCGACGGGCAACATGGGTTTCCGTACGGTGGCGCTGTCCATATCAGAGGGATAACGGTCTGACCGCCGGGGCATGCCAACCGGGCTTGCGAGCGTGAAGCTGTGTCCCAGGGGGTGAGACGGGGCATGTTCACGATCCTCTGGGGCGCGGTGCGCTCCCGGGCCGCACAGGCCTGCACGCTTCTGGTCCTGACCGCGCTGCCGGCCGCGGTGGCCGCCGCCGCGCCGTGGTTCGCGCTGACCGAGGCCGCCCGCAGCGCGGTGACCACGGCCGATGCGATCCCGGCCGCCCAGCGCACGGTGGTCGTGCACTGGGACAGCGAGACCGGTGACGCCCCGGTCCAGGCGCTGACCGCCTTCGGTGAGTCGGTGCAGCGCACGCTGCCGATGCCCGGGGCCGAGGGCGTGACCGGGCTGTCCCGGCCGATGAGCGTCATCGACCCGGGCGGCGTGGCCGACCACATCAACGTGGACTACCGCGACGGCTTCTGCTCGCACGTCACCTTCTCCTCCGGTGGCTGCCCGGCCGCGGCCGGCGACGCGGCGGTCACCGCGGCGGTGGCCGACCGGCTCGGCGTGAGCGCCGGTGACCGGCTCGACGTGCGGGCCACCCCCGCCGCGCCGAAGATCCCGATGCGGGTCACCGGCATCTACGAGGTCGGCGACCCGGCCGCCGGTTACTGGGCGGACGTGCTGTTCCTGGTGGAGAGCGGCCTCGACCCGATCTACACGGTCGCCGAGACGTTCACCGGCGCCCCGCTCGACCAGCCGGTCTTCACCTGGTCCGCCGAGGTGCCGGTGCCGCTGCTGCGCGGCGACGGTGGCTACGACCTGGGTGCGGCGATCTCGCGGGCCGGCCAGCTCGGCACCATCACCGACCCGACCGTGGCGTTACGGGCGGACCTGTCCGGCGCCGGGGAGCGCTGCTGCGGGCGGTGCTGCTCGCCGCCGTCCCGGTGCTGCTGCTCGGGTGGTACGCGATCGCGCTGGCCGGCCGCTACACCGCCCGGCACCGGCGCCGCGACGCCGCCCTGCTCAAGCTGCGCGGCGGTGACCGGCAACGACTGATCGTCCTGCTCTCCGGGCAGCACCTCGCGCCACTGCTGGCCGGCACCCTGCTCGGCGTCGTGGCCGGGCTCACCGCCGCGTGGCTGCTGAGCGGGCGTGCCACGCTGACGGCGGTGGTCTGGTCGGTGGCGGCGGCCGCGGTGGTCCCGGTCGTCGCGCTGGTCACCCTCGGCGTGGGGGATCTGCTGCTCATCCGTACGCCCGTGGTGGTCCTGCAACGGGAGGTCCCGGCCGCTCGCAGCGGTCGCGCCGCCCTGCTCGCCGACGTGCTGCTCGTCGCGATCGCCGCGGCGGCGGCCTACCAGGCCCGGTCCGGCAGCCCGGACGCCGGGATCGGCGCGCTCGCCCCGATCGCCGTCGCCGTCGCGGTCGCCGTGCTGCTGGCGCGGCTGTTGATCCGGGTCGCCGACCGGGGTGGTGGCGCCGCCCTGCGCGCCGGGCAGCTGCGCCTGGGCCTGACCGCGGTACGGATGTCCCGGCTGGCCGGCATGGACCGGGTGTTCGCGCTGCTCGCGGTCGCGGTCGCGGTGCTGGTCACGACGGCCGGCGAGACCGCGGCGGACCGGACCGCGCACGCCGTGCGGGCGGAGTCCGAGCTCGGCGCGGCCCGGGTGCTGACGGTGGTCGCGCCGAACTGGACGGCGCTGCACCACGCGGTCGCGACGGCCGACCCGGACGGCCGCTACGC
>KL571364.1:21562-22933 GCA_000715855.1 Actinoplanes liguriensis | reverse complement strand
GGCGGAGGGGGTGGGGCGGGGCGGGGACGTCATCCGAGCACCATGCCGCGCCACGGCGCGGAACGGCACCGCTGGGCGGGTGGATTCGCGAGGTGAGCGAGACCGGAAACGCGTTGTTGACATGTTGCCAATAAGGGCGTGATGCTACGGCGATGTCGTACGACTACGACGTCCTCGTGATCGGCTCCGGGTTCGGGGGCAGCGTGACCGCGCTGCGCCTGACCGAGAAGGGCTATCGCGTCGGCGTCCTCGAAGCCGGCCGCCGCTTCACCGACGAGCAGTTCGCCAAGACGTCCTGGCGGCTGCGCGACTACGTGTATGCGCCCGCGCTCGGTTGCTACGGCATCCTGCGACTGACCCTGCTCAAGAACGTGCTGATCATGTCGGGCGCCGGGGTCGGCGGTGGCTCGCTGGGTTACGCGAACACGCTCTACGAGCCGCCGGACGCGTTCTACGCCGATCCGCAGTGGTCCGCGATCACGGACTGGAAGGCGGCCCTCGCGCCGTACTACGACCAGGCCAGACGCATGCTCGGCGTGACCGTGAACCCGGTCGAGACGGACTCCGACCGGGCGTTGCGAGCCGTCGCCGAGGAGCTCGGGGTCGGGCACACCTATCGACGTACGCCGGTGGGGGTCCTGTTCGGGGACGAACCCGGCGCCGCAACGCCGGACCCGTTCTTCGGCGGGGCCGGTCCCGCTCGGCGGACCTGCACGCTGTGCGGGGCCTGCATGACGGGCTGCCGGAACAACGCCAAGAACACCCTGGTCAAGAACTATCTGTACCTGGCCGAGCGGGCGGGCGCGACCGTCCATCCGCTGACCACCGTCCATGACGTCCGGCCGCGGCCCGGCGGCGGCTACGTGATCGGCACGCGCCGGACCGGCGGCGTGAAGAAAAGAGCCTTCACCGCCGAGCAGGTCGTCTTCGCGGCCGGGGCGCTCGGCACCCAGCGCCTGCTCCACCGTCTGCGCGACCGGGGCAGCCTCCCGGACGTCTCCCCGCGCCTGGGCGAGTTGAGCCGCACGAACTCGGAGTCGATTCTCGGCGCGCGCACCCGTCGCCGGGACCGCGACTTCAGCCATGGCGTCGCGATCACCTCGTCGATCCATCCCGACGAGGTCACGCACGTCGAGCCGGTGCGATACGGCCCGGGCAGCAACCTGCTCGCCCTGCTCGCCACCGTCATGATCGACGACGCGGGACGGCAGCCGCGCTGGTTCGCCGGCCTCAGGCAGCTCGCGAAGGCGGGTCGTGACCTGCGGCTCTACCTGTCACCGCGGGACTGGTCGCGGCAGACGGTGGTGCTGCTCGCGATGCAGTCGCTGGACAACTCGATCACGGTGTTCCCTGTCTCTTATACACATCTCT
>KL571364.1:17842-21338 GCA_000715855.1 Actinoplanes liguriensis | reverse complement strand
CCGGCCATTTCATCGGCGGCTGCGCGATCGGGGCGGTCGTCGATCCGTACCACCGGCTTCTCGGGCATCCGGGCCTGCATGTCATCGACGGTTCTGTGGTCGCCGCGAACCTCGGCGTGAACCCGTCGCTGACCATCACGGCTCTGGCCGAACGGGCGGTCGCGTTGTGGCCGAACGCGGGGGACGTCGAGGCGCGCCCTCCGATCGGTGCCGGTTATGTCGAGATGGATCCGATCCTGCCGCGCGCCCCGGTGGTGCCGCGGACCGCGCCCGCCGCCCTGCGACTGATCCGGACCGAGGAGCGATGAGCCCGCGCATTCTGATCATCGGCGCCGGCTTCGGCGGGGTAGCGGTCGCGAACGCGCTGGTCAAGGCCGGGTTCACCGACCTCACGATGCTGGAGAAGGCGGACCGGATCGGCGGGGTGTGGCGGGACAACGTCTATCCCGGGTGCGCCTGCGACATCCCGGCGCCGCTGTACTCCTACTCGTATGCGCAGAATCCGTCCTGGAGCCGCCGCTTCCCACCGCAGCCGGAGATCCTCGCCTACCTGGAGAATTGCGTCGACAGGTTCGGGCTTTCGGGCAAGATCCGATGGGGTACGGAGGTAGCGGCCGCCACCTGGACCGGAACGCACTGGCGGGTGACCACCACGGCCGGCGAGACCCTGGAATCGGACGTGCTGATCCCCGCGGTCGGCCAGTTGTCCCGCCCGGTCATCCCGCGGTTGCCCGGAACGTTCGACGGCCCGGCGATGCACACCGCGAACTGGGACCCGTCCGTGCGGATCGACGGCAGGCGGGTCGCCGTGATCGGGACCGGCGCGAGCGCGATCCAGCTGGTCCCGGCGATCGCGGGCCGTGCCGCGCACGTGACGGTCTTCCAGCGGACCGCGCCGTGGACTCTGCCCAAACCGGATCGCCGCTACGGCCGTACCCGGAAAAGTTTATATGGATTCGCACCGGGACTGATGGGTCCGGCGCGCGCCGGAACGTGGCTGATGACGCTGGTCACCGGCCTTGCCGTCACGGGTAACCGGGCCGCGGGCGCGCTGCTGCGGACGATCTCGATCGGGCAGCGGCGCTGGCAGGTCCGCGATCCGGAGCTGCGCCGCAAGGTCACCCCGGACGAGCCGATGGGCTGCAAGCGGGTGCTCTTCACGAACGCGTGGTTCCCCGCCCTGGCGAGACCGGACGTCGACCTGGTCACCGAGAAGATCATCGCGGTGACGCCGGGCGGGATCCGGACCGCGGACGGCGTGGAGCATCCGGTCGACGTGCTGGTCTACGGTACCGGCTTCGCGGCGACCGAGTTCCTGGTCCCGATCAAGGTCACTGGGCGTGACGGCGAGTCCCTGGAGACGGCCTGGAAGGACGGCGCGCACGCCTATCTCGGCATGGCGGTGCCCGGTTTTCCCAACATGTTCCTGGTCTACGGCCCGAACACGAACACCGGGAACACCTCGGTGGTCTTCTTCCACGAGGCCCAGGCCCGCTGGATCACCCAGGCCGTCCGTCATCTCGATCAAAGTCAAGATCCGATTGAGGTACGACCGGAGATCGCGGCCGCCTACGACGAGGAGCTGCAGTCCCGCCTGGCGGGCAGCGTGTGGACGTCCTGCCGGAGCTGGTATCGCACCGCGAGCGGCCGCGTCGTCACGAACTGGCCGGGAATGGCCGCCGAATACCGCCGCCGCACCGCCCGCCTCCAGCCCGCCGACTTCCTCCCGGCGAAAGTGAACCCGCGTCCGAAAACCGAACCCACATCAACTGACCAAGCCTGACCGCCCGCCACCCGGGGTTGCGGAGGTGGCGGGTGGCGGCTGGTTGTGGCTGTGGTTATGTGGCTGCGATAACAACGGTGTGGGCCAGCCGGCCGGGCGGGAGTCGCGGCTGGGGCCGGGGCCGCGGCGGGGTTGCGGAGGCTGCGCCGGGTGGCGGGCGTGGGCTGACGGCGTACTGGGAATCAGGCGGCGGGGACCAGAGGCGGCGCCGGCAGCAGGGGGACCGCGTCGGGTGGGCCGGGGCGGTTGAGGTGGTAGCCCTGGAGGAGGTCCACCCCGGCGAGCGCCAGGTCAGCGGCGGTCGGCTCGTCCTCGACGCCCTCGGCGACGACCTTCATGCCCAGCGATTTCGCGATCGCGATGACCGAGTCGATGATCGTGGCGTGCGCGGCCGACTCGTGCATCTGGACCACGAACGAGCGATCGATCTTGAGTTCGTCGATGGGCAGGCGGGGGAGCAGGCCGAGGGACGTGTACCCGGTGCCGAAGTCGTCGATCGCCACCCGGACGCCGCGCAGGCGCAGTTCGGCGAGCTGGGCGGCGACCTCGTCGGGCCGGCTCAGGACCGCGGTCTCGGTGATCTCGACGGTGAGCAGCTCGGCGGGGACCCGTTCCAGCCGGAGCATGGCCAGGATGGTGGGGATGGCGCGTTCCTGGGCGAGGTACGCCGCCGGCAGGTTCACCGAGACCGGCACGTGGTGACCGGCCCGCCGCCACACCGCGGTCTGGTGCAGCGCCTCGGCCAGGACCCAGTCGGTGAGTTCGAGGATGACGTCGGAACGTTCCGCGTCGGGCAGGAACACGCCGGGCGGGAGCAGGCCGCGCTGCGGGTGCTGCCAGCGGACGAGCGCCTCGACGCCGTTCATCTCGCGGGTGACGGCGTCGTGCAGCGGCTGGTAGTGCAGGCGCAGGTGGCCGCTCTTCAGGCCGGTGCGCAGTTCGGTGAGCTGGCGCAGGTCGACCCGCTGGGTGGTGTCCAGGCCGGGGGTCCATTCGACGACGCCGGTGCGTTCCTGCTTGGCGCGGCGCATCGCGGCGGCCGCGCGGCGCTGGATCACCTGGAAGTCGTGGTGGTCGGCCGGGCTGACGCCGATGCTGACCTCGACGCCGATCGGCAGTCCGTCGATCTGGTGCGGGCCGCGGATGCCGGCCGCGAGCTGCCGGCCCATGCTCTGCGCGGTGTGCCCGCCGGGCAGGTCGGTGAGCAGCACCAGGAACTGGTCGCCGTCGAGCCGCGCGGCCAGGTTGCCGGCGCCGTGGGCGGCGCTCAGCGCGACCGCGACCCGGTGCAGGAGCGCGTCGGCGCCGTGGTGGCCGAGCACGTCGTTCGCGTCCTGGAACTGGTCCAGGCCGAGGTGGAGCACGGCGACGAGGTTGCCGTCGTCGAGCCGGCGCTGCCCCTCGGCGGTGATCATGCCGCGGTTGGGCAGGCCGGTGAGCTGGTCGGTGCGGGACAGCTTGGCGTACCGGCCGGCCATCGCGGCGAGCAGGTCCATCACCGGGGCGATCCCGTGGCGGCCGTCGGGCCAGCTGACCAGGACCGGTTCCTCGCGTTCGCCGGACGGGCGGGCCAGCGCCGCTTCGGCGGCCACGTCGATGTCGGTGCCGGCCGGGAGGACGAGGGTTTCCGCGAGGTCGAGGTCACCGACGGTTCGGCGTACGCCCACCGGCGCCGCCCCGATCCGGTCGAGGCGGGCCCGGCTGAGCAGCCGG
>KL571364.1:17373-17682 GCA_000715855.1 Actinoplanes liguriensis | reverse complement strand
GGCCGTGGTCACCACGATCACGGCCGTGATGTGCTCGTCGCGCCGCAGCGCCGCCTCCGCGTCGTGAACCGTCGTGCCGGCGGCCAGCGGAACCGCCGGGACGGCGAGCTCGCCCAGCTTGCGGGCCAGCCGAGGGGTGCTCACAGCGGGCCTCCGGACGTACGGTCCAGCAGGATCCCGTCCCAGACGACCGCGCCACCCGGTTCCCGGTGCGGCCGGGCCATCCCGTGCAGGCGGCGGCGTTGCCCGTCGCTGCGGACGATGTCGCCCTGCCACTCCCACGGCTCTGTCTCTTATACACATCTCTGA
>KL571364.1:10456-17153 GCA_000715855.1 Actinoplanes liguriensis | reverse complement strand
GTGTATAAGAGACAGGCGTTGCACCGAGGCGAGGTAGGACGCGCGGTCGGGTTCGGCGATCCGGTCCATGATCTCGGCGGAGGCGGCGACGACCCGGTCCGGCTCGACGCCGTACAGGTCCCGGCAGGCATCCGACACGAAGGTGAACCCGGCGGTCCCGTCCGGCTCGACGCGGAACTGGTAGAGCATGCCGGGCGCGTTGTTCACGGTGGTGCGGAAGCGCTCTTCGCCGGCGACCAGGGCGGCTTCGGTACGGCGGCGGGCGGTGTCGTCGATCGCGATGGTGCAGACGCCGTAGACCGAGCCGTCGGGGTCGGCCAGCGGGACGCGCGTGACGACGTACTCGCGGATGTCGTCGCCGAACGGCAGCTGCTCCAGAACCGTCCGGGCGTCGCCGGAGCCGGTCACCTCGGCGTCGTGCGCGCGGCTGCCGGCGGCGATCGCGGCCGGCAGCACGTCCTCCTCGCCGCGCCCGACCATGTCGGCGGCGCTGACCTGGAAGACCCGTTCGTATTCGCCGTTGACGAACAGGTAGCGCCCGTTCAGGTCCTTGGCCGAGATCACCGCGGTCGTGTGCTGCAGGATCGCGTTGATCAGTTGGTTGCTGCGCTGCAGATCCTGGCGGGCCTGGTGCCACTCGGTCTGGTCGGAGATGAACGCGCTGAAGCCGGCCGGCCCGAGCGAGTCCAGGTTCATGGTGATGGTGAGCTCGGTGCCGTCGCGGTGCACGGCGGGCATCTCGTAGCGGTGGCCCATGTCCGGCCCGTCGCCGATCGCGACGCGGCGGGCGAACCCGGCGTTGTGCCCGGACCGCAGCGACGGCGGGACGATGGTGTCGGCCAGCGGGACGCCGATCACCTCGTCGCGGGTCCAGCCGAACAGCCGCTCGGCGGCCGGGTTCCAGTCCTGGATCAGACCGGCGCGGTCGACCTGGACGTACGCCAGGGAGGTCGCGTCGACGGCCCGGATCCGGCCGTCGCCGGCCACCGGCTGCTCGCTGATCTCAGGGGCGGTGAACACCCCCGCATCATCGGGCCGCCGGTGGCCGACCTGAGCCTTAGCTCAGCTTGAACACCGTGCCGGTGGTGCCGGTGGTGACCACGCCCGCGGCGACCCGCAGGTACACGGCCGGGTCGGCGACCGTGCGGATGGTCACGCCGCCGCGGGCCGGGATCCGGGTGACCGGTGTGCCCGTGGCGTCCAGCGTCACGGACGTGCGGTCGATCCGGAGGTACAGGGACGGCTTGTCGACCGACTGGACGAGGCCGTCGTCCTGGAACCGGAACTGGGTCGCGCCCAGGTCCTTCGGCGCCGGGGCGACCTGGACGGCCGTCCCCGCGTGGTGCACGAACTGGTTGCCCGAGCTGAGCCGCACGATCGGGCCGCCGTCACCGACCGGCACGCCGAACAGCGGCGTCCCGTCCGGGTGCCAGTAGAGCTTCTGCACCCGGGTGTGGCGGTTGGGGTCGTACAGCGGGTCGCCGGTGATCTGCTTGTAGTCGCGGGCGTGGTAGACCAGCACGTCGGTCTTTCCGTCCTCGGCCACCGTGAACGAGTTGTGCCCGGGACCCCAGCGCTTCGTGTCGTCGTTGCTGACGAAGATCGGGTCGGGGCTCTTCACCCAGCTCGCCCTGTCCAGCAGGTCGGCGTGGGCGTCCGCGGTGAGCAGGCCCATGCAGTAGTTCGCGTCGGTCGCGCTGGCCGAGTAGGTCAGGAACACCCGTCCGTTGCGGGCGATCACGGCCGGGCCCTCGTTCACCCGGTAGCCCTGGATCTCCCAGCTCTTCGTCGGGGTGGTGAGCCGGGTCGGCTTGCTCTTCAGCGTCCACGGGTTGGCCAGCTCGGCGATGTAGACGCTGGAGTTCGCCACGATCTCCGGCTCGCTCTGTGCCCACAGCAGGTACTGCCGGCCGCGGTGGCTGAACACGGTGGCGTCCAGCGCGAAGCTGTCCCATTCGAGGGCGATCTCGCCCTTCACGGTCCAGCCGGCGGGATCCATCGGATCATCAAGAGCCGATTCCAGTACGAACGGACGGATGTGCCAGATGTCGTTCGCGTCGCTGTTGGTGAAGTAGATGTACCACTTCCCGCCGATGCGATGGATCTCCGGCGCCCAGACGAAACCGCCCATCTTGCCGCTCGACGGGCGCGTCCAGATCGTCGTCTCGGTCGCGGTGGTCAGTCCGGCAAGGGTCGGCGAGCTGCGCAGCACGATCCGGTCGTATTCCGGGACCGAGCCGGTGAAGTAGTACTTCCCGTCGTACCGCCGGCTGATGAACGGGTCGGCCCGCTGACTGATCAGCGGCTGGGTGGTCGGGACGCCGTAGATCTCGGCGTCGCTGCGCACCGGGTCGGCGTGCGGGGCGCCCTCGGCGCCGGCGGGCAGGATGACGGCGAGCGTGCCGAGGGCGGCGCCGCCGGTCAGCAAAGTCCGACGATTCATGATCGGGCTCCTCATCGGGTCCGGATGCGCAGGAAGGTGACCGAGTTCGCCGGGAACTCACGGGTGAAGCTCGCCGAGACGCCCTTGATCGTGCTGGTGACGGGCAGGATCGGTTCCGCGGTACGGGTGTTCTGCTCGCCCGGGTCACCGGCGAGAACCGTCATCTTCGCCGTGCTCGCGACCTTGCGGCCGCCGAGGTCGATCTTCGTGGTCGCCGGGGTGTCCTGGGCGTTCACCACCTTGACGATCAGCTCACCGGTCTTCGCGTCGGTCGTCACGACCTGGGCGAACGGCTCGGTCACCGCGTTGTCGTCGAAGCTGCCCCACTCGGCGCCGTCCAGGTAGAGGGTCACCTTCGTACCGCGAACCGAGATCTTCAGGTCGTAGGTCTGACCCGTGGTGACCGTGTTCGGCTTGGTGAGGATCTGCTCCTTGGCGGAGGTGATGCCCTTCTCGACCGCACCCTGGGTGTTGTTCCAGCCGCCCAGGTTCCACCAGTAGAAGTTGCCGGTGTCCTGGATGCCGAACGCGACCAGGAAGCCCTCGGCGCCGGCCTGCTTGGTGGCCTTGAGCGTGTAGTCGTAGTCGGTGTCCGTGACGGTCGCCGCCTTGACCATGGTGTCCTCGGTGTCCGTGGTCGTCTGCGCATAACCGCCGTTGGCCACGGTCCAGTTGCCGCGGTTCGTCACCGAGGTCCAGCCGTCGGCGTTGCCGTCACTGAAGTCGTCACTGAAGATCGTCGTGCCGTCCGGCCGGGTCACCTTGACGTCGTCGTAGGTGGCCGCGGTCCGCCAGGTCGACAAGCCGATCGCGCCGGTGATCGGCTTCGGGAGCACCACACCGCCGCCGGTGACCGTGCTCGGCACGACCCTGTCGCCGACGTTGTTCATGAACAGCTTCTGCATCTGGTAGCTGGTGGAGCCCCACGACTCGTCGTTGTCGAACCAGATCATGTCCGGCTTCCACTGGACGTTGTCGATGTTGGCGAGCAGCGGCGCGTAGGACGCCATCTTCACCACGTCGGCGTTGCGCTCCAGGCCGGTCATGTAGGCGGCCTCGGCGAGCGAGTTCGCGAACTTGGCGTCCAGCGACGCGTACTCACCGAGGAAGACCTTCGGGCCATTGCGGTCGTACGAGTCGTAGCGCGCGTTGTTCTGCAGGAACCAGGACGGGCTGTTGTAGTAGTGCTCGTCCACCATGTCCGTACCGTTGGCCGTGTTCTTGGCCCAGAGGTTCTCGAACGTGGAACCCTGGTCGTCCGGGCCGGAGTTGCTCACCACGGTGAAGTCCGGGTATTTGGCCTTGATCGCGGATTCGAACTTGAGGAAGTTCGCCCAGTACTGGTCGGGCAGGTTCTCCTCGTTGCCGACCGCGACCGTGGTCAGGCCGAACGGCTTCGGGTGGCCCATCCGCGCGCGGACCTTGCCCCACGTCGAGGTGACCGGGCCGTTCGCGAACTCGATCAGGTCCAGCGCGTCCTGGACGTGCCGCTGCAACAAAGCGTCGTCCACCGTGGCCGTGTTCTGGCCGCAGCCGGTGACCAGCGCCGGCAGCACCGGCAGCGGCATCGCGCCGATGTCCTCGGCGAACTGGAAGTACTCGTAGTAGCCGAGGCCGTAGGACTGGTTGTAGCCCCAGAAGTTCTTGTTCGTGGCACGCGTCTCGACCGGGCCGACCGTGTCCTTCCACTGATACGCCCGGGCGCGCGGGTAGTTGTTCGCCGCGTCGTAGGAGTACATGCTGCCGGTGTTGACCAGGCAGCCGCCGGGGAAGCGGACGAAGCCCGGCTTCAGCGCGGCGATCTTCTCGGCGAGGTCCTCGCGCAGGCCGTTCGCCCGGCCCTTGTAGGTGTCGCGCGGGAACAGCGAGACCTCGTCGACCTTCACCGCGCCGCTGCTGGCGACCGTGAGCCGGCCCTTGTCGGTGGTGGTGGCCGCGCGGAGGGTGCCGGTGTACTTCTTCCAGGTGTCACCGGCGACCGCGATCGTGAGCGGCTCGGCGCCGGTCAGCGTGACCTGCAGGGACGCGGTGCCCCGGGCCCAGACGGAGAAGTCGTACCGCTCGCCCTTCTTCGTGGCGATGCCGCTGTTGAAGCCGGCGTTGGTGACGCTGCCGTCGAGCGCGAGGTAGTTCCGGTTGCGGTCGTTGAGCCGCTGGTCGTCGTTCACCACGGTCGCGGTGCCGGACGTGGTCCAGGCGGTCAGGCCGGTGAAGCCGGTCGCGTCGGTCGCGTTGAACTCGAACGAGCGGTTGCGGACCAATTCGGCGTAGAGACCGCCGTCGGCCGCGTAGTTGATGTCCTCGAAGAAGACGCCGTACTGCTGTTTCGACAGCGCGGCGCCGTCCGCCTTCGGGCTGACCTTGATCGTGTCTGTCTCTGTGTATAAGAGACAGCGCCAGCGGCAACGAGACCAGGACGGCGGCGAGGCCGGCCAGGCGTGTTCTGACTGTGGGCATGCGGAGTCCTCCGGTGCGGGGTGGAGACGCAACGTGGATGTATCGGGGATGTTTCGTTGTGGGGCGGTAGGCAATGTGTACGCAAACATCGATGCCGCTGTCAAGAGGGCGCCTTCGATGTCCTGCCTGCCGAAACTCCGGACCTGGCGCGGGTGCGCTTCCGTTGTTAGCGTTAACGTGGCCGGGTCGGCGACAGATCTGATAGGACGGTTTCCTATCGATGATCAGCTCTGCGCCGGAGTCGCTTTCAAAATCTTCTCCAGCCGTACGAGATCCGGGTACCGCGCCGTGCGCAGCAGCACCGTCGCCTCCCCGCGGACCCGCTCCGCGCGCTCGTCCTCGCCCGCCTCCACCAGGATCGAGTAGAGCACGATCAACGGATCGATCCGCAGGTCGTGCGAGGTGCCGTAGAGCTCGACGGCCTTCTCGCCGAACGCCGTCGCGGCCACCAGATCGCCGCACGCCTGGTGGAACAGCGCCAGCTGCAGCACCGCGGTGGCCTCGCCCTGCGCGTTCCCGGCCTGCCGGTGCAACTCCGCGCTCTCCTCGAAGTGCCGCAGCGCCGTCGCCCGGCCGCCCGGCTGGAAGAAGTGGTACCAGGCGATCGGGTGCAGCGCGTTCGCCAGCTCGGTCCGGGCCGCGACATTCGCGACCCGGCGATAGTTCTCCATCGCCTCCCGCGCGTACGGATACGCGAGCTCCGCCTGCTCCCGCGTCGGGATCTCGGTCGTCGTGATGTACGTGGCCGCCAGCCCGAGCAGCCCGTGCGCCAGCCGGTGCCGGTCACCGGTCTCCCGCCCCACCTCGACCGTCCGCTCCAGATAGGGCCGCGCCCGCTCCGGCTGATCCAGGCGCAGGTGCCCCCGGCCGATCAGGAACGTGAGAAAACCGACCCACCAGCGCTCGCCGGTCCGCTCGGCCCACTCCAGGGCGTGGGCGCAGAGGGTGAACGAATCCTCCACGTACGACCGGACGTCCTGCTGGTAGGGGGCCATCGTCCAGATCAGCGGGCCCAGATAGTGCTGCCGGGGCGCGGCGCGACACGTCTCGGCGAGCGCCATCAGGTTCTCGTACTCGGCGTCCATCCAGGCCAGAGCGCGCTCGCCGTCCGGGAACCGGTCGGCCGTCACGTCCGGCGGCACCGGGCCGACCCGGTCCGGCCGCCGATACGACAGATACGTCTGCATCACGTGATCGGCCGTGTGCAGGTGATACTCGACCAGCCGGCGCAGCACCCCGTCCCGCTCCTCCGGCGGGTCCGCGCGCCCGGTCAGCTCGACGGCGTACCCGCGCAGCAGGTCGTGATAGGCGAAACGGCCCGGCCGCCGCTCGTTCAGCAGGTGCGCGTCGACCAGCTCCCGCAGCAGCGACCGCGTCCCGGCCCGGTCCCGCCCGGCCACGTTCACCGCCGCGGCCAGGGTCACGTCCGGACCCGGATGCAGCGCCAGACGGCGGAACAGCTCGGCCGCCGGCGCCGGCAACTGCCGGTAGGACCAGGAGAAAACCGCCCGGAGGTACGCGTCCAGCCCGTCCCCCTCGGCCAGCTCCTCGGCGACCGTGGCCAGTGTGAACCCCGGCCGGCCGGCGACCCGGGCGCACACCACCGCCAGGGCCAGCGGAAGACCCCCGCACCGGGCCACGATCGCGTCCCGCGCCGCCGGCTCCGCGTCGACCACCGCCGCGCCCAGCCGCTTCTCCAGATAGGCGCGCGCCTCGTCGTCCCGGAACCCGTCCAGGTGCACCGCCAGCGCGCCGTCCTCCACGAGCAGCCCGCCGAGCCGGTTGCGGCTGGGCACC
>KL571364.1:9537-10216 GCA_000715855.1 Actinoplanes liguriensis | reverse complement strand
CACCACGACCGCACAGCCGGCCGCGCCGGGCAGCAGCGGGCGCACCTGCGCGGCGTCCCGGGCGTTGTCCAGCACCAGCAGCATCCGCCGGCCGGCCAGCACACTGCGGAACAGCGCGGTCCGCTCCGGCTCCCCCGGCGGAATCCGATGATCCGGTACGCCCAGCGCCCCGAGGAAGCCGAGCAGCACGTCGCCGGGGGCGGCCGGGGCGTCCTCCGGCCCGTAACCTCGCAGGTCGGCGTAGAGCTGGCCGTCCGGATAGCGGGCCGCGACCTGGTGTGCCCAGCGCACGGCGAGCGTCGTCTTGCCGACCCCGCCCACCCCGCTGATCACGACCAGCGGCGTGCCGTCCGGAGTCGCGGCCTGCCGGGCCAGCTCGGCCAGCTCCCGCTCCCGGGCCGCGAAGGTCGCGGGGGACCGGGGGAGCTGCGCCGGACGTACGGGAAAATTGTCGTGATCCTGCTCGGGCAGGCCGAAGCGCAACTCCTCCGCCAGGCGCTCGTGACGCTGCTCCAGGATCGCGCGCTCCAGACCGGCGAGCGCCGGCTCCGGCTCCAGACCCAGCTCCTCGGCGAGATGCCGGCGGTGACGGCGCAGCACGTCCAAGGCCTCGGCGGAGCGCTGCGCCGCCCACAGCGCGACCGCCCACAACCGCCACGCCTGCCCGCGCAGCGGCTCC
>KL571364.1:8217-9318 GCA_000715855.1 Actinoplanes liguriensis | reverse complement strand
CGCCTCGGCGAGCGCCTGCGCGGCCGGCGCCGCCTCACCCAGCCGGCCCAGCACCAGCAGGCACACCACGATCCGCTGCTGCAGCACCACCCGCGCCTCGGCCAGCCGGGCCGTCACCGGCAGGGTCCACGGCTCGTCGGCGAACTGCTCGTACGGCGTGCCGCGCCAGCTCCCGCTGATCGACTGGAGCAGCCGCAAGGCGGACTCGGCGCCGGCCCGGGACAGGCCCTGCGGGCGCATGTCCTGGATCTGGCGCAGCACCCGCTCGGCGTGCCACGCGTCCACCGACTCGGGATCGAGCCGCAGCGCGTAGCCGGCGCCCTCGCTGACCAGGACCCGCGCGGCCGCCCGCGGTGGGCGGTCCGGCTCCAGGAGGCGGCGCAAGCGCGAGACGTACGCCTGCAGCGAGGCCAGCGGTCGCGGCGGCGGCTCGTCACCCCACAGCTGATCGACGATCCGATCGACCGGGACGACCTGTCCACCGGCCGCCACCAGCATCGCCAGGACGGCCCGCTGCTGATGGCCGCCCAGCGCGACGGGCCGGCCGTCGACCTCGGCCTCGACCGGGCCTAGCACGCGGATCTCGTGGCTTCTGGGCACGGGGATCGATCACTCCACGTAATCGGTGAGCTTGCCGCCTCCGGGGTGCCGGGGATCGCTCTGACTCGGTTCCGGAACTGACGCAGGGTTACCGCGCTTCCGGGGATCTTAAGGGCAGATCCGAGTCGAACTCGTTTCACGGACCCTTGTCGTCGGTAACGCGACACTCATTCGTCCCGGTGTTTTGCGGCTGTCGATCATCCGTCGACGGCCCGCCGCGACCATCGGTGCGGGCCCTTCCGTCCAGAACGGGGAGTGACGGGTCGATGGCGCTCGCCCCGCCCGGCGGGCCGGCTCTCGCGACCCTCTCCGGCACAGACCGTGCTCCCCGCACCGGCCACCGCCGTCACCGGCCCGGTCTGGCTTGGGTGCGGGCTGGTGCTCACTGTTGTTATGGGCCCGCTTTAACCACGGTGGGCGCCAGCTGGCGGGCTGGGGCTGGGGCTGGGCGTTGTTATGGGGCGGTCTTGACCACGGTGGGCGCTGTCTCTTATACACATC
>KL571364.1:6470-7996 GCA_000715855.1 Actinoplanes liguriensis | reverse complement strand
AGATGTGTATAAGAGACAGGGGTCAGACCGGGAGCGGCGCGCCCAGCAGGATCCGCTGGTGGAGGTGGCGCAGCTCCGGGGACGGGTCCACGCCCAGCTCGTCGGCGAGCATGCGGTGCACCCGGCGGTAGTGCGCGAGCGCGTCCGCCGTCCGCCCGCTCCGGTACAGGGCGGTCATCAGCAGCGCGTGGCAGCGCTCCCGCATCGGATCCTCGGCGACCAGCGCCCGCAGGTCCGCGACCGCCTCGGCGTAATCTCCCAGCTCGACCGTGACCGCGACCAGGTCGACCGCCGCGCCGCGGCAGAGCTCCAGGAGACGGGCGCGCTGGCCCTCGACGTAGTCGCCGGCCGCGCCCGCCAGCGGGGTGCCGCGGTGCAGAGCGACCGCCGCGCGCCACGCGGACGCCGCCCCGTGCCGGTCGCCGCTGCGGGCCGCCTCGGTGGCCGTCACGACGTACCGCTGAAAGATCTGCACGTCGACGGAGCCGGGCGGCGCGGAGAGCACGTAGCCGCCGCCGATCCAGCCGATCCGGACACCGTTCGGGAAGCAGAGCAGGCGGCGCAGGCGAGACAGGTACGTCCGCACGGTGGCCACCGCTGAGGTCGGCGGGTCCACCGGCCAGATCGCGTCGACCAGCTCGTCGACCGTGGTCAGCAGGCCCTCACGCAGCAGCAGGACGGTGAGCGCGGTGCGCTGCTGCGGTGACCCGAGCGGGATCTCCTGGCCGTCCCGCCACGCGCGGACCGGGCCGAGCAGGGCGAAGGTGACCGTCACGCGGCCTCCCCGCGGACAGCGGCGCGCCAGGTGCGGTACTGGCGCTGCCCGATCAGCTTCCACGCGATCCGGCCGGCGAGCGGCACCTTCTTCATGAACTCGGCCCGCTCCTCCGGCGAGGCGTCCTCGAGGATCGCGCCGAGCGCCAGGAACACCCGGTCCTTCGGCAGGCCCTCCAGGCCGTTCTTGCCGACCAGGTCCCATTCGGGGTAGCTGAGGTGCTCCTCGACCAGCGGCATGACCAGGTTCTCCTCGTCGGCGAGGTGCTCCTCCAGGATCCGCCGATGCTCGGCAAGAGCGGCGACCAGGTCGTCCCGGTCCGGCGCCTCGGCGGCGGCCTCCCAGCGCGGCAGCACCTGCTGGATGTCGGTGAGCGTGCCGTCCAGGGCCTCGTGCTGCTTCTCCATCAGCGTCACCACGTCGTCGTGGAGCTTGGCGCGTTCGTGCAGGAGGGGCCAGATCAGCTCGTCCTCGCCGCTGTGATGGTGGTGCAGTCCGCCGATGTACTCGCGCACGACGCCGGCCAGTTGCCGCGCACGGGCGACGTCTCCGGTCCGGACCGCGCCGACGAACTGCCCCAACTGGGCCGCTTCGCGCCGGAACACCCGATGGATCATGACCATTTCCTGGGTGTACGGCGTGCTCGTGCCGGGCAAGATGGTGCTCCTTGATGAGGCTGGTGGACGATTGCGCACGCAGTCTCACCGGAAGCACTTGACTGTCACTTGCATCGCGGGTCAAGTGACGGAGG
>KL571364.1:2773-6237 GCA_000715855.1 Actinoplanes liguriensis | reverse complement strand
AAGTGACGGAGGTCGGCGGATGCCCGGCGGCCGCCCGCCGCCGGGCACCCGATCACTCGCTGGGAGTGAAACGCGCCGCCAGTAGGGTGGGGGCGCGCCCGGGTAGTGCCTCCGCATGATCGGCGAAGCCGGTAGACGATCGATTGACGCTTTAATGGTCGCCATGAAGGTCCTGCTGCCCGACTCCGTGGAACTCGACGTCACCCTGCCCGGCGGTGTCACCGGCATCGTCTACGCGATCGGCGAGCCGATCCCCGACCGGCACCTCGACGCCGACGTGCTGGTCGTCTGGGGCAACCCGGCGGACCAGCTGGCCGACGCGGCACGACGGCTCAAGCGGCTGCGCTGGGTGCAGACCCTGGCCGCCGGGCCGGACGCGGTGCTCCAGGCCGGCTTCGACCCGGAGATCGCGGTCACCGCCGGGCTCGGGCTGCACGACCGGACCGTCGCGGAACACACCCTGGCGCTGCTGCTGGCCGCGGCACGACGGATCAACCTGCTGGTCCGGGCACAGATCGGGCGCCGCTGGGCCGGCGAGCTGGGCGGGCTCCAACCCGTCAGGGAAGACCATTCCTTCCGTACGTTGCGGGACGCGCACGTGGTGATCTGGGGCTTCGGTGGCATCGCGGCGACCCTCGCGCCCCTGCTGACGGCGCTCGGCGCCCGGGTCACGGGCGTGGCCCGGAGCGCGGGGGAACGGCACGGCTTCCCGGTCGTGACCGACGCGGACCTGGCGCAGCTGCTGCCGACGGCGGACGTGCTGGTCTCGATTCTTCCGGCGACCGCTGCGACCGTACGTACGCTGAATGGTCCTGTCCTTGATCTTCTGCCCGCACACGCCTGGGTGGTGAACGTCGGCCGGGGCAGCACGCTCGACGAGGACGCGCTGCTCAGCGCCTGCGTTCGGGGCGGATCGCCGGCGCCGCGCTGGACGCTGTCTCTTATACACATCTTCCGGGAGGGCCGCCCCCTGAGGAACCGGGTCGCCTAGGTTGACCTTGTAGAACATATCGGACCTTTCCGGCTGCTGGGGACCGGGCCGCGCGCGGCCGCCCGGCAGGCCGGTGTGCTGTTCGCGCTGGCCGCGCTGCTGGCCCTGCTCGGCATCCTGAACGAGCCGGACCGCGCCCGCCGGCTGCTGCTCGTCGCCGCGTGCGACACCGTCGTGGCCCTCGTCGCGCTGCTGCTCCCCTGGCCGCGAAGCCGGCCGCACGCGCCGGCCCTGGTCGGGCTCGCCGGATTCGCCGTCCTCGGCATGTCGACCTGGTCGTTCGGCGGGGTGGCGGCCGGCACCGGGCCGTTCCTGGTGCTGCTCTACGCCTGGGCGGCGCTGCACTTCCCGCGATGGATCCTGCTCGCCTACGCCGTCCCGGCCACCCTCGCCTACCTCGTGCCACTGATCATCACCGGTCAGCCGCCGCTCATCCTCGGCAGCGCGGCGATCCTCATGCCGATCGCGCTCGCCGTAGCGCTGCTCATCGAGGCGCAGGCCCGGCACCTACGCGACGACCGGGAACGCCTCGCCCGGATCGAACGCTGGCGCTCGGCGATGATCAACACGCTCGCGCACGACGTGCGCAGCCCGCTGAGCGCGGTCCAGTTCGTGCTCGACGAGCTGCGCGACGACGCGACCGGGATGGAGGCGACGATGCTGGACGGCGCGTTGCGGCAGGTCGCGCGGATCAGCCGGCTCGCGGACGCGCTGCTCGACGTGCAGCGCATCGACAGCTCGGGCGAACTACGGCTGGACCGGCAGGAGTACCCGGCGGCGGCGCTGGCCCGAGACGCGCTGAGCTACCTGCACCCGGACGAGCAGAGCGCGATCGAGGTCGAGGTCGATCCGGAGCTGACGATCTGCGTCGACAAGCAGCGCTTCGAGCAGATCCTGCTCAATCTGCTGACCAACGCGATGCGGTACGGCGCGCCGCCGGTGATGATCAGAATCAGCCGGGACGGAGACGTGGATCGGCTGGAGGTCCGCGATCACGGGCCCGGGATCCCGGAGACGTTGCGGAGCTCGTTGTTCGGGCAGTTCGCGGTCGGTGGGCCGGAAGGGGTGGGGCTCGGGTTGTGGATCGTGCGTCAGCTGGCGGGGGCGCACGGGGGATCGGCAGCCGCCGAACACCGCGACCCGGGGGTGGCGATGGTTGTCACCTTCCCGGTGGTTGCTGGTCCTTGATCGCTGGGCTGTGCGC
This sequence comes from Actinoplanes liguriensis, assembly GCA_000715855.1. Taxonomy (GTDB): domain Bacteria; phylum Actinomycetota; class Actinomycetes; order Mycobacteriales; family Micromonosporaceae; genus Actinoplanes; species Actinoplanes liguriensis. Next base: position 4,042 of record KL571364.1, on the reverse strand, counting down.
TTTTCCGCTGCTCACGCCGCGGTCTTCGCAGTTTGCTGGCGCTCACTCCGCGTTCAACACCGGGCTGCGCGCTTCGCCGGCACTCACTCCGCCGTGAACACCGGGCTGCGCCGGGCCAGGCTCGCCGCGATTCCCTCTGCGGCGTCCTTCGTCGCCCAGTGCACCCGCTGCTCCGCCAGCTCGTGGTCGAGCGCCGCCCGCACCCGCCCGGCCAGATCCCCCCGCAGCGTCGCCCGCATCGACCGGACCGCCAGCGGCGCCGACGCGGCGATCTCCATTGCGAGGGCCCGCGCCGTCTCCCGCACCCGCCCGGCCTCGGCGAGCCGGTCGGCCAGCCCGATCCGGTACGCCTCCTCACCGCCGACCCGGCGCGCGGTCAGCAGCATGTCGGTCGCCTTCTGCCTCCCGACCAGCTCCGGAAGCGTCACGCTGAGACCGAACCCCTGATGGAACCCGAGCTTGGCAAAGTTCGCCACGAACCGCGTCCCCGCCTCCGCGACCCGGAAATCGGCCGCGCACGCCAGCCCCAGCCCACCCCCGACCGCCGTGCCCTGCACCGCGGCGACAATCGGCGTCCGCACATCGAACAGCTGAACCGCCCGCCGATACAGCCGGGCCGCCGCGTCCACATGATCAGCCGCGAAGTCCCCACCCCCGAAATCCGCCCCGGCGCAGAAATGCTTCCCCTCCGACGCAAGCAGAATGACCCGGCAGCGCCGATCCTCATCCAGCCCCAGCGCGGCGTCGACAATCCCGCCGATCAGCGCCTCGTCGAAGTGGTTGGCGGGCGGCCGCCGCATCTCCAGCAGCGCAACCCCGTCATCAACCGTCACCGAGAGATCCACGACAAGACCCTAAACCCCTTTTCCCGTACGCCGTGAGCCCGCGCCCACCACCCCCACGCCCCACCCAGCACCTCCCGCCCGCCCGTCTCGCCCCACGCCTCCCTTCGGGCGGTCTCGCCCTGCGCCTCGGGCGGCCTGGCCCTACGTCTCCCGTCAGGCCGTCTCGCCCTACGCCTCCTGTCCGGCCGTCCCGCCCCGGCTTTCCTGTCCGGCGGCCTCCACCTGACGCCTCCCGTCTGGCCGCCCCACCCCACGGCTCCGGTCGGGCCGTCTCACCCCACACCTCGCGCCCGAGGGATGGATTCAGGTGGTTGTCACGACACCCCACTCTCCCGCCGTTTCTGCTTGGCGGCAATTTTCTCTCCGATGCCGCATGCAGGTAAATGTTTTTAGCGCTTCCTGGCGCTTACACTTTCCTTTCCGG
>KL571364.1:1934-2491 GCA_000715855.1 Actinoplanes liguriensis | reverse complement strand
ACTGGGGTTTGCGGCAGCGACATACGCGAAAGTTGGTCCGGTCGGGGTGGAGCGCGTCAGAGGCATGGGCGGCCGTCACCGCTGGAGATGACCGGCGGCGGCAGGAGTCTTCTGCCCGGCCGCAGCCAGCGGATCCGCCCCCTGCACCTGCCTCTGCACCTGCACCCCGCACCGATCCAGCACCTGCGCCCCGCCCTGAACCTCTGCCTCGCCCCGATCTGCCCCCTGCCGCGGCGTCTTGTCCGGAGCCGGTTCCTGCGCGCGCCTCTGCTTCGGCGTGTTGTCCGGAGTTGGCTCCTGCCCCTCACCTGAAGGCGGTTCTTGCCCCTCACGCGGAGCTGGCTGCCCCGGCTTCGGGGCCTTGCCCGAAGCCGGCTTCTGCCCCTGCCCCTGCCCCTGGCCCTGGGCCTTGCCTGGCGCCAGTGCCTGCGCCTTGCTCGGAGGCGGCTTCCTCTGCGGCAGTCGGGGAAATGGGCCTGCTGAACGCGCCCGGGCCGAATTTTCTTGCGCTTGGCTGGGGGCGTGCTGGGCTTTTTATTGTTTTAGTGGGCTGGTGT
>KL571364.1:0-1734 GCA_000715855.1 Actinoplanes liguriensis | reverse complement strand
TTTGATGGTGGTCCAGGTGGCACTCTGTCAGATGCGATGGCGGCGGGTTCGCTGGGGTCACTGGGCGGTGGTTCAGCCTAAAGAAGGCAATTGTTGTCTCGGGATTAGAACTGTTTCTAAGAGTGTGCGTGGTCCGCCTGGGATATCGCAGGGTCTTCTTGGATATGGCGACTTCTGGCCGGGTTGGTGTTGTGCCGACTGCTGGGACCTGAGCGGAGAGGGGCTGTTCACGCGGACAATCATCGCTCGTCGGAGGGTGCTCGGGCTGGGCGTCTGTGGACAGCGCGCCAGTGTGGATAACCCGGACCGGGGGCTGCTGGGGGCTAGGCTTTGGGGCGGGCTCGGACGTGGACGCGCTCGCCCTGTGGGCCGAACAGGCTGATGATTTCGGCCGGCTCTGTGCCGGGGTTCAGGACCAGGTGGGGGACCCGGGTGTCGAACTCTGCCGCCTCGCCGGGGGTCAGCACGATGTCGTGTTCTCCGAGCCGCAAGCGGATCAGGCCGCTCAGGACGTAGAGCCACTCGTAGCCCTCGTGGGTCTGCTGGTCGAGCCCGCAGTCCGGCGGGGTCGGCGGGATGATCTGCTTGAATGCCTGGACTCCGCCGGGGCGGCGGGTCAGTGGGATGTACGTGTGCCCGTTCCGCTCGATCGGCCGCTGCCGGACCCTGGGGTCGCCGGTCTCCGGCGCGTCGACCAGCTCGTCGAGCGTCACCTGGTAGGCCTCGGCGAGCGGCAGCAGCAGTTCCAGGGTCGGTTTGCGGGCGCCGGACTCGAGCCGGGAGAGCGTGCTGACCGAGATCCCGGTGGTGTCGGCGACCTGGGTCAGCGTGAGGTCGCGTTTCTGCCGCAGCGCCCGCAGTTGCGGGCCGACGGAGGCCAGCGCTTTTGCCATAACAGCAAAGATACTTGCCACCCGGTGGGCGGGCGAGCGACGGTGACGGCAGCGACGGCGACGAGAGGAAAAAACGACGATGACGTACGACGTCCTGGTGATCGGTGGCGGCGCGGCCGGCCTGAGCGGAGCGGTGACCCTGGCCCGTTCCCGCCGTTCGGTCCTGGTGATCGACCGTGGTGACCCGCGCAACGCCCCGGCCGGTCACGTGCACAACCTGCTCGGCCGCGAGGGTGTCCCGCCGGCCGAGCTGTACAAGTCGGGCCGGGCCGAGGTCGCGGAGTACGGCGGCGAGGTCCGTGAGGGCACCGCCGAGCGGGCCGAGCGCACCGACGACGGTTTCCTGGTCACGCTGGCCGGCGGCGAGCAGGTCCGGGGCCGGCGCCTGCTCGTCACGACCGGCCTGGTCGACGAGCTGCCGGCGATCCCGGGGCTGGCCGAGCGCTGGGGGCAGGACGTGGCGCACTGCCCGTACTGCCACGGCTGGGAGTTGCGTGGCAAACGGATCGGCGTGCTCGCTTCCGGGCCGCTCAGCCTGCACCAGGCGCAACTGTGGCGGCAGCTCAGCGACGACGTGGTCTACCTGCTGAACGGGGGTCCGGCGCCGGCGCCCGAGCAGGCGGAGCAGTTGGCGGCCCGGAAGGTCCCGGTGGTGCGTGAGCCGGTCGAGGCGGTCCTGGTCGAGGACGAGCGGATCACGGGCGTACGGCTGAATGACGGTCGTGAAATTCCCCTGGAGGCGATCGCGGTCGGTCCCCGGTTCGTGGCCCGCTCGGCTTTCCTGGAGTCGCTCGGGCTGGAGCCGGCGCCGATGGAGATGAACGGGCATGTGATGGGTCTG
>KL571363.1:11638-13200 GCA_000715855.1 Actinoplanes liguriensis | reverse complement strand
GGGCTGGGCGGTGGCGTGCGGGATCAGGGTGGGGCGCTGGGCGGGCCGGTCCGGGCTGGCGAAGCGTACTGATCGCGTACCGGGGAAGCCTGGCTCTTGAAACGTGTGTGAGCAGCGGCACCCGCGGTTAACGCTCAGACGTTTCGCGGGTGGGCCGATGACACCGGCATGAGACTGGAGGTACGACGACTGTGGCCGATCCTTGGTGCCCTGACCGCGTGCGTCCTTGGCTTCCTGCTGCTCAGGCAGGTCGCTACCAGCGCTTTCGGCGGGCTTGAGGCTCGCGCGGTGGCGCAGGACGCCGACCGCATCCGGATCGGACTCGATAACCAGGCCCAGTTGTTGACCGCGTTCGGGGTCACCAACAGCATCTGGGACAACGCCTACCACGCCATCGGCAACGGTGACGATGAAACGTTTTTGAACGACTTCTCGCCGGTGACCCTGCACGACACGAACGGTCTTGACGGTGTGTTCGGCATCGGGCCGGACGGGGCGCTGCGCGTGGGCGGCCTGACCACCGGCGCCGACAGGTTCGCCGCGTTGCCGGCCGGTTTGAACGATCCGGCGCTGCTCCGGCGGCTCTACGACCCGGGCGCCCCGGCCGGCACACCGGTGTGCGGTGTGCTGTCGACCGGCGGCGGCTACCTGTTCTGCGGGCTCGGCGCGTTCCGCAGCAGCGGCGAGGGCACGCCGTCCGGCGGTTTCATCATGCTCAAGCGGCTCGACGCGGACCGGCTCGGCGCGCTCGGCAGGGATCTCGACCTGAGCATCGGGCTCATCGGCGGCGTCCGTGCGAACGCGACCGCGCAACCCGCGCTGAGCAGCTCGATCGGCTCGGTCGAGGTGCACACCGCGGTTCTCGGATCGGACCGGATGGCGGTGGACGCGACCATCGCGACCGTCGACGGCGGCAGCCTCACCGTGGAGGCGGTGCAGCCGCGCCCGATCTATCAGGCCGCGACCCGTACCGCCTGGCGGCTTTTCGCCTTGATGGCCGTCGCCACGGTGGTGCTGGTCGTGCTGATGCGCTGGTCGACCCGCCGTGCTCTGCGGACCCGGGTCCGGCCGTTGCGGGAGACCACCGATCGGATCGTCGCGTCCGGCGATCACACGTTGCGGATCGGCGCGACCGGCAGCGACGATCTCGCGGGGCTCGGCCAGGCGATCGACGGCATGCTCGACAAGATCTCCAGGAACGAAGAATTGCTGCGTACGGAACAGGAGCACCGCCGAGCCGAGCTGCAACTGGCTCACGAGGAGCAGACGGCCGCTCAGCAGGAGTCCCAGCGCGCCGCCCGTGAGCTGGTCGGCGGCACCTCGACCGTGGTCAGCAGCCAGCTGGCCGAGGTTTCGGAGCGGGCCGGAACGGTGAGCGCCGCCGCGGCCCGGATCGAGGGCCAGGTCGCCGACGTGCGCACGGTCGCCGGTCGTCTGCTGACCGGGAACGCGGAGGCCACCGAGGCGGTCGGCACCCTGCATGACAGCCTCCGCCGGGTCGACGAGGTGGCCCGGTTCATCGGCGGGATCGCGAAGCAGACGAACCTGCTCGCGCTGAACGC
>KL571363.1:10372-11462 GCA_000715855.1 Actinoplanes liguriensis | reverse complement strand
GCGCTGAACGCCACCATCGAGGCGGCCCGGGCGGGGGAGGCCGGCAAGGGTTTCGGTGTCGTGGCCGGCGAGGTGAAGTCCCTGGCTTTGACCACGGCGGAGTCCACCCAGACGATCAGCACCACGCTGGACGAGCTGAACGAGCACGTCAGCGCGGTCGTGGAGATCATGTCCGGGATGAGCGCGGCGATCGCCGACATCGACGTCACGACCGCCCGCGCCCAGACCATGACCGCCGAGCAGGCGACCACGTTGACCGCGCTCACCGAGCAGGTGTCCGCGGCGATCCGTCGCCTGGACGAGCTGACCGTGTGAGGGCCGGCGGCGGATCGCCGCGGCGACGGTGGAGCCGGCGCGACGCACGGCTCCACGGTCGTCGATCAGGCCGCGACCTGGGTGAGCAGTTCCGAGCAGAAGGCGGGCAGGTCGTCGGGCTTGCGGCTGGTGACCAGCTTCCCGTCGACCTGTACCGGCTTGTCGACCCAGGTCGCGCCGGCGTTGGTGACGTCGGTGCGCAGGCTCGGCCAGCTGGTGAGCGTGCGGCCCTGCACCACGCCGGCCTCGACCAGCGTCCACGGGCCGTGGCAGATCGCGGCGACGGGTTTGCCGGTGGCGACGAAGTCCCGGACGAACCGGACCGCGTCCGGGTCGGCCCGCAGGAAGTCCGGGTTGGCGACGCCGCCGGGCAGCACCAGGGCGTCGTAGTCGGCGACGTCGGCGTCCTTGACCAGCCGCTCCACCGCGTACGTCCCGGCCTTGTCCAGGTGATCGACGGCCTGGATCTCACCGTCCTTGATCGAGATCAGTTCGGCGGTGCCGCCGGCGTTCTCGATCGCCTTGCGCGGCTCGGTGTACTCGACCTCTTCCACGCCGTCGGTGGCGAGGAAGGCGATGCGCTTGCCGTGAATGTCGATAGCCATGGTGAATCCGTGCCCGGCCCGGGTTCGGGTAAACGTGGCGGTGCCGGGTAAGCACCGGGCATGACTGTTCCGACCTGGGTGAAGACTTCCGCCGCGGTGGTCGCGGCGGCCGGCGCCGGTTCGATCGCCACCGACCCGGACTCGCGGTGGTACCGCACGCTGCGCAAGCC
>KL571363.1:9180-10209 GCA_000715855.1 Actinoplanes liguriensis | reverse complement strand
CCGCCCGCCGCGTTCCCGGCGGTGTGGACGCCGCTCTATGCGTTGATCGCGGTGGCGGGGACCCGTGTGCTGAACCGCGGGGACGTGGCGGACCGGCGGGCGTTTGCTCGTTCGTACGGGATCAATCTCGGTCTTAACGCGGCCTGGACCGCGTTGTTCTTCCGTGCCAGGCAGCCCCGGCTCGCCCTGGCCGAGATCGCCGTGCTGAACGTGTCGAACCTGCTTCTGCTGCGGCGGGCCGCGAAGGTCGATCGGCTCGCCGGGGCGGCGCTGGCGCCCTACGTCGTGTGGACCATGTTCGCGACCGGGCTCAATGCGGCCATCGTCCGGCGTAACCAGCCGCTATTGTGAGGTCTCCTAACTGCAACGGGGGCCATCTATGTCAGCCGCGAGCCGGTTCGCCGCGATCACGTCGTCCGAGCCGCCGAGCGGAACCAAGATCCGGTTCCGCAAGGTCGTCGTGCTGGGCGGCAGCGTCGCCGGCCTGATGGCCGCCCGGGTCCTCAGCGACCACGCTGAGCAGGTGCTCATCGTGGAACGCGACGACCTCGCGGCGATCGACGCCGCCGACGCGGTGATCGCCGCGGACCCGATCGGCGCGGTCGGGCCGCGACCCGGCGTCCCGCAGGGCAGTCAGGTGCACGCGCTGCTGCCGTCCGGGCAGAGGCAGCTGGAGCGATGGTTCCCCGGGTTCGGGCAGCAGGCCCGGGACGCCGGCGCGGTCGACCCGCCGCTCGGGACGAACCGGTTCTACATGGACGGTGATCTGCGCGATGATCCGCCGACCGGGCCCGCGGCGCAGGCGCTGATCTCCAGCCGGCCGTTCCTCGAGGCGTTGATCCGCAACCGGGTGCTGGCCCTGCCGAACGTGCGGACGATCGCCGGCCGGGCCGAGAACCTGCTGATCGAAAACGGAACCGTGACGGGCGTGGTCGTCGACGGCGTCGAGGAGGCGGCCGACTTCGTCGTGGACGCGACCGGGCGGTCCAGCCGGCTCGGCGACTGGCTCGAGGCGGCCGGGTTCCCGAA